>CAZKTW010000088.1:0-12674 GCA_964555775.1 uncultured Bifidobacteriaceae bacterium
GAATTTGAAATCATCCAGGATCGCGTGGTGTTGGGAAAGGTCATTGAAACGCTTGGCCTGAACGACGCCTGGGGCAAAAAATATAATGGCGGCGAAATCCTCAAAACGCCTGAAGCCATGGAGCTGCTCAAGCGACGAATGAGCCTGGTTCCAGTGCGCAATACCAAGCTCATCGAAATCACCGTTTATAGCGAAGACAAAAATGAAGCGGCCCGTATTGCCAATGCCGTTGCCGATGCATACCGCACGTATCGTCTTAATCAACGCAACCAGCTTACCCTCAATGGCATCAAGGTGTTGGAAGATCAGTTCAAGGCGGAAGTGGATCAAATCCAGGCCGAACAAACCAACGTGGACAATCTGCGCAACGAATTTGGCATCCACGACTATGATCCCAGCTCCATGACGCCCAGCGCCACTCTGACGGCGGAACAATTGCGCAACTACAATGCCATGCGTCTGAACGGTGAGACGGAATACATGAAGAAGGAGAAGGAACTGACCCAGCTTCAGGCCTTGGATAAGGAGAAATTGAGAGATGTCCTGCCCACCGTGGAACCGGATGCGGCCTTGTCTGATTTGTTGAACAAGTTGCATGAGGCGGAACAGACCTACGCCACCTTGACCAACGATTATGCCGCGGCTGATTTGCACATCACCCGGGTTCAATCCATGCTCGACGAATTGAATCGCCAGGTTGACAACCGCGTTGCCGGCATCATGGCTGGCCTTGAGAATCAGGCCCAGTCTCAGAAGGCCGCGCTTGACTCGCTCACCGCTTCCCTGGAGGAGGCCAAGCTGAAAGACCAGTCGGAAGCCACCCGCGGCCAGCCGTATTGGGAAGCCAAGCGCAAACTGGGAAACGATGTTGATTTCAACAAACTGCTGTCCGCCAAAATCGAAGCCACCAAGCTGGATCTTAAGATTCCCACCAGCTCCTTTGTGGAAATCACCGGCCCGGCTGAACCCGGCGCCAGCCCGGTCAAGCCCAACAAAACCTTGAACATCATTCTCGGGGTCATCATCGGTTTGATCATGGGTGTGGGTCTGGCCTTTTTCATTGAATATCTGGATACCAGCGTCAAAACGATCGACGAGGTCGAACGGGCGTTTCAGGCGCCGGTGCTCGGCGTCATTCCGCAGAATGTCGGCTACCTGGTGGATGAAGGCCCCGAAAGTCCGCACGCCGAGGCCTACCGCGTCCTGCGCACCAACATCCTGTTCTCACGCAAGGACGAGAAACTCAACACCATTGTGGTTGTCAGCGCCGGCGCCGGGGAAGGCAAATCCATGACCACGGTGAACCTGGCCACCGTGTTTGCCCAGGCCGGTCAACGCGTGTTGGTCGTGGATTCCGACCTGCGTCGTCCGACCTTGCACAAGGCGCTGCATGTCACCAACAACCTGGGTTTGACCAATTATTTGCTGAAGCAAAACAAACTCGAGGAAGTCATCCAGCCCACCGGCGTGGGGATGCTTGATTTCATGGCCAGCGGCAAGCTGCCCAGCACCTCGATGAGCATTCTCGGTTCAGCCCAAATGAAGGAAATGGTGGCCGAATTGAAACAGCGATACGACTTCATCTTCTTCGATTCGCCACCCGTTCTGGGGGTGAGTGACGCCTCGGTTCTGGCCAGTGAAGTGGACATGGTCATTCAGGTCATTCAATATCGCCGTTACCCGCAGCCCATGAGCATCCGCGCCAAGCAACTGATTGAAAAAGTTGGCGGCAACCTGATCGGCATCCTCCTCAACAACATCAACATGTCGCAGGACGAGAGTTATTATTACTATACCGGGTACTACCACGGTGGCTATTATTATACGCGTAACGAAGACGCGCAGGAGCCTGCGGCAAAGGATAAAGATTCCGACGACACCGATCAGGTGGGAATTAAACAAAAGTATTGATTGTGCGCGCCGTTTCGCAAGGATTAGGACGATGAAATCATTCTGGAAGACCTTAAATTTGGTGCTATTCGCCGGTGGCCTGCTGTTCGCCGGCGTTATTTTTACCGGCTGTTTTTCGTCGTCGATTGATCCCATCTTTTCGGACACGCCCGAGGCGCCCGGGAGTGGTGGCGGGGCGTCAGAGGTTGCCCGTTTTCATATCGGCGACACCGTTACCGTGACCTTGTCCGGCCTGCCGGAAACTATCGATCCGCACTCGGAGCCCATCAAGGAAGACGGTACGATCACCATGCCTTACATCGGCCATGTTCCAGCTGCAGGCAAAACGGCGGGTGAAGTTCAGAACGAGATCTATAACCTCTATGTGCCAAACATCTATCGCCATGTGACCGTCACGGTGAACACCGGAGACCGGGTTTACTACGTTACCGGTGAAGTCAAACAGCCCGGCCGCCAGCTCTATGCCGGCCAGATGACCGTCACCAAGGCCATTACCACGGCCCAAGGTTTCACCGACTTCGCCAATCACAAAAAGGTCTGGCTCATCCGCGCCGGCGGCCAGCGTATCAAGGTCAATTGCGACAAGGCCATTGAGGACTCGACCCAGGATCCGCTGGTTTATCCCAACGACCAGATTCAGGTGCCGCGCCGGATCTTCTAATGGTTCAATTTAACATTCTTGCCGGAAAAAAGGCGGGCGCCCAGTCGGCAGCCCGCCGTTTTCCTTTTCGGGTCGGGCGGGCGCCGGGGAATGAACTGCAGCTCGATGACGACGGGGTTTGGGACCAGCACCTGACTTTGGAATTTGACCGGCGGCAGGGTTTTACGCTGGTTACTGCGCCGAATGCCCTGGCTGCCGTCAACGGCAAGCCGGTTCAGACGGCAATCCTTCGAAGTGGCGACATCGTCACCATCGGTTCCGCCAAATTTCAGTTCTGGCTTGCCGCCGCCCGCCAGCGCGGACTGTACTTCCGCGAAGCCTTGGTCTGGTCAATGCTGGCTGGCATTACTGCCGTCCAGTTCACGTTGATCTACTGGCTCCTCCGTTAATGCCGGAAGTGCCGCGTGCCGGTGAACGCCATGGCCAGGTTTCGTGTGTCCGCCGCCGCAATCACCTCCGCGTCCCGTACCGAACCGCCCGGCTGAATCGCCGCTGTCGCGCCCGCCTCCGCCGCGGCAATCAAACCGTCCGGGAACGGAAAAAACGCGTCGCTGCAAACCACGCTGTCTTTTAGCGAGAGCCCGGCTTCGCCCGCTTTCCACACGGCAATCCGGCTCGCATCCACGCGGCTCATTTGTCCCGCGCCAATGCCCAGGGTGCGGTCCTCCGCCGCATAGACGATTGCATTCGACTTTACGTGTTTCACCGCCCGCCAGCCGAACACCATCGCGCGCCATTCGCCCTCCGTCGGCTGCCGCTTTGTGACAACTTTCAAATCCGCGCGTCCGGTGGTTTTTAAATCGCGCTCCTGCAGCAAAAACGAATTTGCCCCGACGCTGCGCAAATCCAGTCCGCCGGACGGCAGCAGCGGTTTCAAAATTTTCAGCAGCCGCAGGTTCTTCTTTTTTTGCAGAATGGCCAGCGCCTCCGCGGTGAAATCCGGGGCGACAATGACTTCGCTGAAAATTTCCGCAATCGCCCCGGCGCACGCGCCGTCCAGCGGCTGATTCACCGTGATGATCCCGCCGAATGGCGCCTGTTTGTCGGTTGCGAACGCCTTGTCCCACGCCTCGCCCAGGTTCTGGCCCTGGCCGATACCGCACGGATTGGTATGCTTTAGAATCGCCAGCGTCGGCGGGTCTCCCGAAAATTCCGCAATCAGGTTCGCCGCCGCCGTCAAATCCAGGATGTTGTTGTAGGAAAGTTCCTTGCCGTGCAGTTGCC
This sequence comes from uncultured Bifidobacteriaceae bacterium, assembly GCA_964555775.1. GTDB lineage: Bacteria > Verrucomicrobiota > Verrucomicrobiia > Limisphaerales > UBA11358 > UBA11358. The sequence goes on from CAZKTW010000088.1 coordinate 3,797, forward strand.
GGAAAAATTCGTTGAAGCTGCCGTAAAGCGCCGCCGCCTGATGCGGGTTTTCGCCATAACGCAGCAGTTGCGCCAGGGGAGCGAAGATGGAGAGTGAGGCGGGCAGGGCCGAAGCCGGCGCGGGCTCGAATTCCTTTTGCAGATGCGCGGCAATGGCCCCGTCGTAAGCCGCGGTGCGCGCAAAAACCTTCGCCGCCAGTTTGCGGCGCAATTCCAGCGTCGTGTTGCCGCTGGCTGAAATCTCTTTCGCCACCTCGGCGTAATCCAGGGGATCAACCACCACGGTGACGCTCTCGTGATTCTTTGCTGCGCTGCGGAGCATGGATGGACCACCAATGTCAATGTTCTCAATTGCCTCGTGCAACGTGACGTTCGGTTTTGCCACCGTCTGCTCAAAGGGGTAAAGATTCACCACCACGAGATCAATGGGAGTGATGTCGTGTGCCTTCACCGCGGCTTCGTGGGTGGCATTGCCGCGGATGAACAGCAAACCGCCATGGACTTTCGGGTGCAGGGTTTTGACGCGGCCGTCGAGCATTTCGGGAAAGCCGGTGTGTTCGCTGATGTCCTTCACGGCCAGCCCGGCCTCCCGCAGCGTTTTGGCCGTGCCGCCGGTCGAAATTATTTCCATTCCGGCCTGGGCCAGAATTTGTGCGAACGGGACCAGGCCCGTTTTGTCCGAAACTGAAATCAATGCCCGTCGGGTTTGTGCCATAGCCCGATAAAATCCCCCAGGAGCGCTGCCGCCGTCAACGGCAAATCACGGTTTTGACGGGGTGGAATTTTCAGCCATCTCTGCGCCGATGGCGCGTTCGAGCCGGGCGCGGGCGGCGGCATAATCATGCAACGCCTGGATTTGCGTTGTGCGGGCCTGGGTCAGCGACGTCTCGGCGTCGAGCACGTCGAGTTGAGTGGCCGTGCCGGCATCCGCCCGGGCGCGCGCCTCACGCAGGGCTTCATCGGCCTGTTCCTGCACTTTTTGCTGCGATTCCAGAACTTCGCGCGCCTCAATGAAATCGGAATAGGCCGTGCGCACTTCCAGTTCAATCTGGCGACCTTTGTCATCCACGTTGGTCCTGGCTTTATTGTAAAGCGCTTTGGCTTGGGTGACTTTGCCACGGGTCAGCATGCCATCAAAAATGGCCCAATTCAATTCTCCGCCGACGTTCCAGCCGCTGATGTCATGATCGAGTTCGACTGGCTGGGTGAATTGCACATTGTTCCAGCCATAACCCGCGAAGACCGAGACCGTCGGTTTGTAGCCGGCCTTGGCGTTGACAATACTCAAACGCTGTAGCTCTGCGGTTTGACGCAGATCAACCAGCTCGGTGCGCCGATCCAGTGCCTGCTGGATCGCCGTCGGCAGATCCACCTGATACGGCGCAGCGTCCAGCTTGTCGGTCAGGTTCAAGGGAATGTTCTCCCAGACTTCACGCGGCAGATTATAACCGAGCAAATTGGATAAATTATTTTTGGAGGTGCGGTAATTATTCCGCGCTTGAATCAGGGCCGGTCGCTGGTTGGCCACGGCCACTTCGGCGCGCAACACATTCAGTTTCGGCACCGTGCCGGCCTCATAACGGCGTTGCTGGTCCTCGAGCTCCTTTTGCAGCAGCTCGACCGAGGCTTCGTTCACCGTGATCTGCTGCGCGGCCTGCAGCACATCGTAATAGGCCAGGCGTACGGTCAACAGCGTATCGGCAACAGCGGTCTGATATTGCGCTATGGCTTGCCGCTTGGTGGCAGAGGCGGCCTTAAACGCGGCAATCGTTCTCCCGCCTTGATAAATGGTTTGAACGATTTGCACTCCTGAATTCCAGTTTTGATGCGGTGGCGGAGGGACCCCCGGCGCTGGAATGCTTTCAAGCGCATTCGGATCGGTATCCTTGTATTGGCCGGTCGCCGTTATTTGCGGCAGGGCAACGGCGCGCGTTTGCACGACGACCCCCTGCTGGGCTTCAAGGTCGTTCTTGGCCTTGAGGATGGTGGCATTTTGCTGGAGGGCAATATTGAGGCAATCGGTGAGCGACAGCGGGCGCGTGATCCAGCCGGGCAGGCTGGTATTTGTGTTTTGCGCTGTTATGTTCCAGACAAAACAAATGAACATCCCGACACAGACAAACAGTTTTTTCATACGGACATGAATCTATCAGTTGGGCCATTCGGTGCAAACTTGCAAATTTTTGCGGCATGGGCTTTTCTTTACCCAATGTGGCGGCGAAGCAATATCCTGGGGACCTTCAGTGTTGGGCTGGCGGCAATTTTTGTCGCCGGCTGTTCTTCACATTCGTCGGATGGATTTCAGGGTTACATTGAGGGCGAATATGTTTACCTGGCGCCGCCGATTGGTGGCGCGCTGACGAATCTGGCCGTGGCGCGCGGTGATGAGGTGAAGCCCGGGCAATTGTTGTTTGAGCTGGAGCGCGGCTCCGAAGCTGCTGCCGCCCAGCAGGCGGAAAAGAATCTTGCGCAGGCGCAGGCCAACCTGGCGCTTTCCGAGGCTGCGTTCACCCGCCGCGTGCAATTGCGAAAGGACCAGGGTGTCATCTCGGCCGAGGAACTGGACCAGGCCCGGGCCCAGCGGGATGCCGATCAGGCGCAGGTAGCGGCGCAAACCGCGGCGCTGGACAAGGCGCGTTGGTCGTTCGATCAAAAGCAACAGTTTGCGCCCACCAACGCGCTGGTGCAGGACACGTTGTATCGCGCCGGCGAATGGGTCGCGGCCGGCAGTCCGGTCGTCCAATTGCTGCCGCCGGCCAACCTCAAAGTGCGTTTTTTTGTTCCGCAGGCGGTTTTACCGAAAATCAAACCCGGCGAAACGGTGAACGTGACCTTTGACGGTGGCCCACACGCGTATCCGGCAACGGTCAATTATATTTCCACGCAAGCCGAATTTACGCCGCCGGTGATTTACAGCCGCGAGAACCGCGCCAAGCTGGTTTACATGATCGAAGCGAAATTTTCCCCCGCCGATGCAGCCGACCTTCGTCCCGGCCAGCCGGTGGATGTGGAGTTGAAATGAAACGTGAAACGTGATGCGTGAAAAGCCATTGACGCCCATAAGTAATTCACGCATCACGTCTTACGTTTCACGCAAATGGACATGAACCCGCCGGACCTTGTCATAGACGTTCAGGGCATCACGAAGCGGTTCGGCAACCGTACGGTCGTGAACAATATTCCCATGCAGGTGCGGCGCGGCGAGATTTACGGTTTCCTGGGTCCCAACGGCAGCGGCAAAACGACATTTCTGCGCATGCTCTGCGGTCTGCTCACGCCTGACGGCGGCAGCGGCCGTTGCCTAGGCTTTGATATTCGCCAGGATTCCCGCGAGATCAAAAAGAACATTGGGTACATGACCCAGCGGTTCAGCTTTTACGAGGACCTGACCATTGAGGAAAACCTGGATTTTATCGCGCAAATTTACGGTGTGCCGGCGCGCAAGGCCGCGGTGGAAAAAAGCCTGGAACGCCTCGGGATGACCGCGCGCCGCCGGCAACTGGCGGGAACGCTTTCCGGCGGCTGGAAACAACGGCTGGCCTTGTGCGCCTGCCTCATTCACGAACCGCAATTGCTGTTGCTCGACGAACCGACGGCGGGTGTGGACCCCAAAGCGCGCCGTGATTTCTGGGATGAGATTCATCAACTCGCGGCTGGCGGACTGACGGTGCTCATCACGACTCATTACATGGACGAGGCCGAGCGTTGCCACCGGCTGGCCTATATCGCCTATGGCAATCTGCTCACCCGGGGCAGCGTCGAGGAAGTCGTGAAGGCGGCAGGGTTGACCACCTGGGAGGCCGCCGGGCCGGGGTTGCCGGCGTTGGCGGAAAAAATCCGCGGCCGGCCCGGAGTTGAACAGGTGGTTGCGTTCGGCACCACATTGCATGTCAGCGGGCGGGACGCGGCCGCCTTGCGCGAAAGCATCGGGCCGTGGATGACCGGCGCCTTTCACTGGCAACAGATCGAATCCGGACTGGAGGACGTGTTCATCAGCCTGATGGAAACGGCTCGGGACAATTTTTCATGAACCTCAAAAATCACCGTAGCAGCCGACGTGAGGAGGCTCTGACTTTTTTTGCAAAAGGAAGGATGAGCCTCCTCACGTCGGCTGCCACAAAATGGGGGGAGGCGCTTTTGTGAAACTGCCCGAGTTCAACTGGCGGCGGTTCTGCGCGATTGTGGCGAAGGAATTCATCCAGATGCGCCGCGACCGGTTGACGTTTGCCATGATGATTGGCATTCCGATGATCCAACTCATCCTGTTCGGTTACGCGATCAATTCCGATCCGAAGCACCTGCCTACGGCGGTTTATTCGGCGGATAACAGCGTTTTTTCACGGACGATCGTATGGGGTCTGCATAACAGCAGTTATTTCGACATTGTCCGTGAACCGCGGAACGAGGCGGACATTCAACAGTTGCTCGCCCAGGGCACGGTGCAGTTCGCCGTGCACATCCCGGTGGATTTTTCGCGCAAATTGCTGCGCGGTGAACGGCCGGATTTGCTGCTGGAAGCCGATGCCACCGATCCTTCGGCTGTTGGTTACGCCATTGCGGCCATCAATGTGCTGACGACCACCGTGTTGGATCGGGACCTGACCGGGCCTTTGGCAAAATTGCGCGGCGCGCCACCGCCGTTCAACCTGGTGGTGCATCAGCATTACAACCCGGAGAACATCACCCAGTACAACATTGTGCCCGGACTCATGGGCGTGATGCTGACGATGACCATGATCATCATCACGGCGCTGGCCATCACGCGCGAACGCGAACGGGGCACGATGGAAAATCTGCTTTCAACCCCGGCCCGCCCGGGAGAGGTGATGATCGGCAAAATCATCCCGTACATCATGGTCGGTTACATCCAGGTCTTTTTGATTTTGATCGCGGCGAAATTTCTCTTCAACGTGCCGATCGTCGGCAGCGTGCCCTTGTTGCTGGTGCTGACCTTTTTCTTCATTGCGGCCAACCTGGCCGTTGGCATCACGTTTTCAACCATCGCCAAAAACCAGTTACAGGCGGTGCAGATGGCATTTTTCTTTTTCCTGCCGTCATTATTACTGTCCGGATACATGTTTCCGTTCCGGGGCATGCCGGGCTGGGCGCAGGACATTGGGGAAGTGCTGCCGCTGACGCATTACTTGCGGGTCGTGCGGGGGATCCTGCTGAAGGGAAACGGCTTGGCGGAAATAGCCCCCGAACTTTGGCCCATTGCCCTGTTTTTGGTGGTGATGCTGGCCATTGGCATCAAACGCTACCGGCAGACATTGGACTAAACGGCCGGTTCTGAGTTGCAATACATTGGCTTTCAATAACTTCAAGTTCCCGGCTTAACTTGCAAATTTGGTCCGCTTCGGTTCTCATTAGGCGGATGTGGCGATGTATTTGCCTGATTGTAACAGTTGAACTGATGCTGGCTGGCAGAACCCTGCTCGGCGCGGAATCAGCCGAGGTGAATTTGGATTACGTGGCGCAGCGTGCCCTCGAACGTGCCCGCCAGCCGTTTCACTCCCCGCGCGCCGATTTGCCAAAGGTGTTGCGGCAGGAAAACCTCGATTACGACAAGTATCGCGAGATTGAATTCCGGCATGACCGGGCGTTATGGGCGGCGGATAACCTGCTGTTTCGGGTGGAATTCTTTCATCCGGGTTACCTCTACCAGGAGCCGGTGCATGTCTATGAATTCTCGCCGACCCATGTCCAGCCCATCCGGTTCGTGCAGGACTTTTTCAACTACCGCAATTTGCACATTCAAAACGAGATTCCCACGGACACGGGATATGCCGGTTTCCGCCTGCTGAACCAAATGAATGACACGAACAAGTGGGATGAAATCGGCGCATTTCTCGGCGCGAGCTATTTCCGCCTGCTCGGCAAGGGACAGCGTTACGGGCAATCCGCGCGCGGACTGGCCCTGGATTGCGGCGAACCGGACCGCCCGGAGGAATTTCCCATTTTTACCGACTGGTGGCTGGGCAAGCCGCAAAAAGACGACGGACAATTGACGATGTTTGCCATTCTCGACAGTGTCAGTTGCGCGGGCGCGTATCAATTTATCATCCGCCCGGGGGATGCCACCGTGGTGGATGTTGAAGCCGTGCTGTTTTTCCGCGAAACGAACAAGGTACACGCGGTGAACACGAACCGGCTGCCCATCAAAACCATCGGTTGGGCGCCGCTGACGAGCATGTTCTGGTTCGGCAAGAATTCAGAGCGCAAACCCAATGATTACCGCCCGGAGGTGCATGACAGCGACGGACTGCTGGTGCGCATGAACAATGGCGAGGTGTTCTGGCATCCGCTCGACAATCCCTCCATCATGCGTCACCAGATTTTTTCCGCCCCGAACATCCGCGGCTTCGGATTGTTGCAACGCGAGCGTTCTTTTTCGGCATATCAAGACCTGTTTACTTCCTTTCAATTGGAGCCGGGCGTATGGGTGGAGCCGCATGGCAACTGGGGCGAGGGGGATTTGCATCTGGTGGAATTGACCGCGAATTACGAGGGCTTCGACAATATTGTGGTTTTCTGGGATCCCAAGGACAAGCCGGCCCCTCTCCAGCCTTGTCGCTTCAGTTACACGCTGCGTTGGATGAGCGACACCGACAGGATGTCTGAAAACAAGGTCGTCTCCACTCGCGTGGGCCTTGATTCGGTGGACGGGACCGGCCGCCAGTTCGTCATTGATTTTGACGGACCGGCGCTTGACGGTATCCCTGAAAATGCCCAACCTCAGGCGATTGTCAACTGCAGCACCAATGCGGCAATTTATTTCAATCAAGTCCTGCGCAATCCCGAGGCGGGCACCTGGCGTATCATCTTGAAAATGCAGCCGAAGCCCGGGAACAATGACCCGGTGGATTTGCGCTGTACCCTGCAAAAGGGGACCAATATTTTGAGCGAGACCTGGACCTACCAATGGAGTCCGCCATGAACGGGATCGGCGCGCTGACCGATGCCTCGGGCCAGTTGGCGGGACGCCCGTTGGAGGAATGGAACGCGGCCTACGAAAAGGTGGAAAATTATTTCCATGCCCTGCGGGTCCGCAACAAGGCCCTGCTTGGCCGGTTGGTGCTGCGCGTGCTTGAGCGCGCCGCCCATCGCGCCCCGGCCGAGCCCAATCGTTCCGCCACCCAGCTGGCGGCCGAGGAAATGGATCGCCTGGTGACGGAATGGTTCGCGGAAGTGCTTCAAGCATCACCTGCGGGAAGCGACCAGACGCTATCGACACGCGGCCGGCTGGCCCTGCTGCTGGCCGACATGCCGGGCCGGTGGCAGGAGCAATTCCTGCGTCCAGGGCCTTGGCCGGAGGAATTCATCAGCGCCATGCGCGAAAGCTTTTTGCGCGCCGGCCCGGATTTCCAGCTTTCCAAAATGACGCCGCGTCCGCTGGACCTCGGTCCCATCGCCACGCTGACCAACCTGGGCCGGATTCCGTACTTCCGGATGGTGCTGGCCTGGTCGATTTTCGGTCTGTTGCTCGCGCTCGTTTTCCGGCTCACCCACCAATAAACCATGCCGGGTTCCCCACCAACGCCGCCTTTGGCTGTCCTGCCCGCTTCCCGCATCCAGCGTGGCCGGCGTTTGTTTTTATTTTATTCCTCGGCCATGCTGCTCACCGGCCTGGTGTCGTGGTTGTTTGCCGATCTGCTCTGGCGCACGGGCTGGTCGGCCTCGCGCACCGTGTTGCTGGTTTTGTTCGTGGTTTTGTTTTTGTTCGCCGCTGTCGGCTGCATGCACGGCGTGTATGGTTTTTTCCTGCGGATATCCGGCACGCGGTGGTGCATCAATCGGATGAAACCTTACCGCGACCAGGACATCTCCGGCACCAGCACGGCCATTGTCTTTCCGGTTTATAACGAGGACATGGTGCGGGTTTGTGAGGGCCTGCGCGCGACATATGAGTCGCTCCAGAAAACCGGCCAGTCGGAACGTTTCGACTTTTTCATTTTAAGCGATTCCACCGACCCGGACAAACGGGTGGAGGAGGAACGTCGCTGGTGTGATTTGATCCGCGAGCTGGACGCGTTGGGCCGCATTTACTACCGCCGCCGCCTGAACAATGAAGGCCGCAAAAGCGGCAACGTCCGCGATTTTCTGAACGCCTGGGGACGCCGCTACCGCTACTTCATGGTCTGCGACGCCGACAGCGTCATGCGGGGTGAAACGCTCGTGGACCTGGTGAAACTGATGGAAGTGCAACCGACGGTCGGCCTGATCCAGACGGTGCCCGCCACGGTCAACGGCGAATCGCTTTTCGGGCGGATCCAGCAATTCGCCAACCGTCTTTACGCACCGATATTCATCGCGGGCCTGAATTACTGGGCGCTCGATCTGGGCAATTACTGGGGACACAACGCGCTGATCCGCACCGAACCGTTCATGCAGTACTGTGACCTGCCGCAACTGCCCGGACGCAAGCCGTTCGGAGGCCAGATTCTCAGCCACGATTTTGTCGAGGCGGCCTTGTTGTTGCGCGAAAACTGGGAGGTCTGGTTCGCGTACGATCTCGAAGGCAGCTATGAGGAAGCGCCGCAGGCCATGATTGAAAATGCCCAGCGCGAGCGCCGGTGGTGCCAGGGCAATTTGCAGCATGGCCTCGTGCTGTTCGCCCGCGGTTTGCGCGGCGTCAGCCGGTTGCATTTGATCCTGGGGATCTGCGGTTATCTGGCGGGACCGTTGTGGCTGGGCTTTTTACTCGCGTTCAACTGGATCCACTGGTTTCAGAAACACACCGGCCTGTCGGATGTCCCCGTCCACGCCTTTACGTGGTTTCTGAACCTCAGTGCCACGGCGCATGCGTTCCTGATTTTCGTCATTTGCATGGTCGTCATCATGATGCCGAAGGCGCTGGCGTTGATTGAACTGGCGTATG
>CAZKTW010000089.1:0-7095 GCA_964555775.1 uncultured Bifidobacteriaceae bacterium
GTCGGCGCGCTCAGGCCCAACTCCCTCTCCCCGCCCAAGCGGGGAGAGGGCCGGGGTGAGGGGTTTTGAGCTTGAGCCAACGGCCTCCTCACCCCGGCCCTCTCCTCGTTGAGGAGAGGGAGAAGAATCTTGCACACCGATGTCAGCTTGGTGGGGTGAGCATCCTCGCGAGCCGGTATTTTGTTCCATCGACGGTTCGCCGGGAGTCTCGCCCCACCGGGCGAGAAATTGTTTCAATTCCGCAAACGCCCGGGCGGGTTCGAGCGAGGTGGCGGCATAAATTTCCACCCGGTTGCAGGTCGAAAGAATCGCCGCTTCCTCCGCAATGCCTGATTCACGCAAGATTTTCAGCGCCTCGGGAATCTTCGCCTCGGCAAAGGCAAACCGTTCCCGCAATTCGACGGGCGACGAATGATGGCTCAGGCCGATGACGACGACATTCATGCTGGAAACGTGAAACGTGAAACGTGAAACGTGACGAGCGCCGAATAAATCATGTTTGCGGCGGCTTCACTCCGGAGCCCTCGACCCTCGATCCTTGACCCTCGACACGCTTGGTTCATGGATGATGCAGGGTGGAAAGCAGGTTTGTGCCCCAAAAGGTGAGCAGCAGGAAAACGAACGCGCCAACGACGCCCCAGGCGAAACGGCGGCCCGATGGCGGAAAAATCCGGCGCGAAACCAGCAGCGCCAGGTAAACCGCCCACATAAAAATGGACCAGACCACTTTCGGGTCCGTCCAGTAGGCGGCGTCCGCCGGCCGCGGCAGATGCCGTCCGGCAGCTAGCCCAATGGTCAGCAAGACAAAACCGGCGATCACCAACCGGTTGGCAATGATTTCGAGGCGCTGAATGGATGGCAAAAGCGACAGCACGGCGCGGATCTTGTGCATTTTCAAGTCGTGTTGCTGCGTCAGGAACATGCCCGCCGCCACGGCACCCAGGCCGAATGCGCCATACGCCAGCATGATGGTGGCCGCGTGCATGCTGAGCAGGGCGCCGGAAAATTCCGGCTTCGGTCCACGAGGCGGATCCAGCGACGGCATGAGCGCGAACACACCCACGGCAAACAACACCGGCGCGGCAAAAGCACCCAGAAATTTCAGTCGCGGCAACAGCCCGACAGCGAGGTAGGCGACCACGAGCGCCCACAGCAGGAAGGTGGTGGCCTCATAAAGATTGTTGACGGGGCATTGATCAATTCGCAGGCCGCGTTTGAACATGGCCGCCGTGTGCAGCACGAACGCGGCGAGCAAAAGAAGATAATTCACATGGTCATCCTTGCGAAAACCCTTTCGCCACAGAAAAACCGAATAGACCATGCTCAAACCGTAAACCGCCACGGCGAGCAAAAAGAAATGACGGTCAGTGAACCAGGACACACTGACAGGTTAAATCAGAACGGCCATCGGGCAAGCGGCAAGTGGGGTCGAAGGGAGGCGCTAAGCGATGGTAGGGACATTGCGCTGCGATGTCTCCGCCCGCGCAACAGCGGGCGAAATAAACCCTGTATCCCAAACGAACTGCTCCCGACCTTGCGCCGCTGCTACGCGGCGCGGACGGCGCAGCGCACCATCCCCACCTGCTTGAATCCCCGCCTTGCTATTCAAAAAGGGCGCTTCTAATCTCAACCGAAAGCCGGCGATATGAGTTACACGACCAACTATCTCCAGTCCGAATCGGTGGCCGCCTCGGGACCCGAGGTCATCGTGCTGGTCAATTGCATGGTGCAGGACGCCATCCGGCTCGGCGCGAGCGACCTGCATATCGAGCCCTGGGAAACCGCCATCGAGGTCCGCGCCCGCGTCAACGGCGTGTTGACCGAGGTGGCCCATCTGCCGCTCGACCTGATGGAAAAGGTCTCCATGCGTTTCAAGGTGATGGCCAATCTGGTCACCTACCAGGCTGGCCTGCCCCAGGACGGCACCGCGGTCGGCGGTCCGGAACTCGATAACGTGCAGTTGCGCGTTTCCATCTTCCCCACGACCCGCGGCGAGAAGATCGTCGTGCGGTTGTTCGACCCAAAGGATCGGCGGTTCGATCTGGGCACGCTCGGCTTTGAGGATTCGACCTCGCAAGGATTGTTGCGCCTGCTCAAACGGACGAGCGGCCTGCTGCTGTTCACCGGCCCCACCGGCTCGGGCAAGACGAGCACGATGTATTCGGCGCTGTGCTACGTCATGCAACGTGACGGCATCAGCATGAGCATCAGCACGGTGGAGGACCCGGTGGAATTCAACCTGCCGATGGTAAGCCAGACGCAGATCCGGCCCGCGCAGGATTTCACCTACGCCGTGGCGCTCAAAAGCATTTTACGGCAGGATCCGCAGGTTGTCATGGTGGGCGAAATTCGCGATGCGGAGACTGCGGCCATCGCGGTGCAGGCGGGGCTGACGGGGCATCTGGTCATCAGCACGATCCACTCCGGCGTTTCCGCAGGCGCATTCACCCGGCTCATCAACATGGAGATTGAGCCGTTCATGCTGGCCTCGAGCATTCTCGGGGTAATGGGACTGCGGCTGGTGCGGAGCAACTGTCCGCATTGCACGCAGCCCTACGAACCCGAGCCGAGCCAGTTGAAAATTGTGCCGGAGGCGCTGTTGCCCGAAGCCCAGTTCCGCAAGGGCCCCGGGTGTGAGCACTGCAATAACACTGGTTATGCCGGCCGCCTCCCGGTGACGGAAATGCTGGTCGTCACCGAACCTTTCCGGCAAGCCGTGCTGAAGAAACAACAGACTTCTGCGCTGGAACAAGTGGCAACCGAGGAGGGTATGCGCACCTTGTGGCAAAACGGTCTGCAACGCGCCGTCACCGGCCAGACCACGCTGGAGGAAATCATCCGCGTGGTGGCGGCGGACATGCTTTAAACGCTATTCCCTTCCTTTCGGAAGTGTGAGTTCTGCGAGTCCCCAAAGTTCCAATGGAGTAACACCGCCAGACGCAAAGCGTTAGAGGGCTGGCGCAGTCCAAGACGCAAGCGTTTGCCAGCGACATGCGAATCACGCGAAGAGTCCTGGAGTGCGCCAGCCCTCTGGCGCTTTCGGATGGAACTGCGAACGACGCAAATACGCGGTAAAGAGCAGTTTTCTGTTGAGCCTACTCGAATCCGCACCGGAAGTTTCGGCCAGGCTGAAGGAACCCACCGCAGCTGACCGGAAGTTTGAAAATATGGTCAAATCCGTGCAGGATGCAGCGGTGCCGCTCTATTAGCGTCCGCCCTCATCCTAACCTTCTCCCCCAGGAGAAAAAACAGCATTCGCACCAGGCGTGATAAACTTTAGCGGCCCACGACACGCCGGCCAATTGACGATCATTCTCCCTCTCCTTGGAGGAGAGGGCCGGGGTGAGGACGAGCGTTTCAACCTTTTGGAAAAGCCCCGCCCGGGTTAGTCACCAAACGCAATCTTGCCAAGCGCCCGGGTGTTTTGTCTAATCTGCCTGTGCTCAATCAGCAGACGCTCAATCGTCCCGCCAGTTTCTCCGGCATCGGCCTGCACAGCGGCAACCGGGTGAACATGACCATCCTGCCCGCGCCCGCCAACAGCGGCGTGCGCTTCCGCCGCGTCGATCTCGAAGGCAAACCGGAAATCGAGGCGCGGGTGGAAAATGTCGGCGAGACAAACCGCTCCACCACCCTGGTGAAAGGCAACGTGAAGGTCCACACCGTCGAGCATGTGCTCGCCGCCCTGGCCGGTGACGACGTTGACAACGCGATCATCGAACTGGATTCGAATGAACCGCCGATTGCCGATGGCAGTTCGCGCGAATTCTGCAAAATCATCCAGGAAGCCGGCCTCGCGCCGCAGGCGGAAAAGCGCGAACCGTACATCCCCACCACGCCGATTGAATTGCAGATGGGTGAAACAACCATGACATTGTTTCCCGACGACGGATTCAAAATCACCTGCACGAGCGCGGACAAAAAGGGCCGGTTCACCCAGTTTTACAGCACGGAAATCACGCCCAAGACGTGGGAAACGGAATTATCGCACGCCCGGACGTTTTGCTTTTTTGAGGAAATCGAGTTTCTCATCAAAAACGGATTGATCAAGGGCGGCAGCCTGGAAAATGCGGTGGTCATCCGCGACGACGCCGTGCTCACGACGGAGCCGCTGCGCTATCCGGAGGAGTTCGTACGCCACAAGATGCTCGACATCGTGGGTGACCTGTCGCTGTTCGGCCGGCCGATTCATGGGCATTTGATTGCCGTGAAGCCAAGTCATTCGACGAACTGCGAGTTTGTCCGGCACATCACGGCACAGATGCAAAAACCGTTGCGCGCCGTCCAGGCTTTTGGGCCACCGCCGGCCCCACCGGTAAAGGGCGACGACAAGCAAAGGGAAATCCTGCTGCAACAAATGGCCCAGGGTGGCGCGCTGGACGCGGAACAGGTCATGCGGATTTTGCCCCATCGTTATCCGTTTTTGATGGTGGACGGGGTGTTGAAAATCGAAGGCAACCAGATCACCGCCTTCAAGAACATCACCAACAACGAGCCGTATTTCCCGGGGCATTTTCCGGGGCATCCCATCATGCCGGGTGTGCTGCAACTGGAGGCCATCGCGCAGGTCGCGGGCATCCTCATGTTGCGGCAGGCGGAAAACCTCGGGCAGATGGCCTACTTCATGGCGGCGGAGGAAGTGAAATGGCGCAAGCCGGTGCGGCCGGGCGACGTGCTGCTGATCGAAGTCGAACTGACCAAGTCGCGGGGGAAAATCGGCAAGGCCAACGGCGTTTGCAAAGTGGATGGTGAAGTTGTCAGCGAAGCCCAGGTCACGTTCATGTTGCGCGACGCCTGAAGAATTTACGATTTGCGATCGACATGACCGTCGCAATATCGGCAATGAATGGAGCGAATCATATTTCATTGGCGTGCAAATGTTCAGGCGGAGATCTGGTGGACAATTCGGCAGCTGGCAAAGCGCCAGAGGGCTGGCGCACCCCACGACGCTTCGCGTATTTCAGGAATCATCGTGTGGCGCACCGCGACCCGGCATGCGAAGCCCCCCCGCCGCTTTTCACAGCGGCACCCAGTTGGTGCCCAGATGGAATGGAAGGCGATGGCGGAATGACTCGTAAATCGCAAATCTGAAATCACAAATCGTATGATTCATTCAACGGCGATCATTCACCCGCAGGCGGAAATTGGTTCCGACTGTGAAATCGGGCCCTACTGCGTCATTGGCGAACACGTGACGCTCGGTGAAGGCTGCAAATTGCATTCGCACATCGTCATTGACGGCCACACGAAACTGGGAAAGGAAAATGAGATTTTTCCGTTCGCGAGCATCGGGTTGAAGACGCAGGATTTGAAGTGGAACGGCGGGGTGACGCGCACGGAAATCGGCGACCACAACACGTTTCGCGAATACGTCACGATCCACAGCGCGACCGCTGACGGCGAAACCACGGTCGTCGGCTCGCACAATCACGTTCTGGCCTACGGCCATATCGCGCACAATTGCACGCTGGGCAACCGGATCATCATGTCGAATGCGGCGACCCTGGGTGGCCATGTTACCGTGGAAGATCACGCCGTCATCAGCATTTCGGCTGTCCACCAATTTTGCCGCATTGGGAAAATGTCCCTGATTGGCGGCTGTTCAAAGGTGGTGCAGGACGTGGCGCCATTCATGATCGTGGACGGCAATCCGGGCGAGACCCGAACCATCAACAAAGTCGGGATGGAACGCAACGGCGTTTCCGAAGAAGCCCAGGCAGCCCTGCGTCACGCCTACAAAATCCTGTTCCGGGAAGGGCTCACGATACCAAACGCGCTGGCGAAAATTGAATCAGAACTCCCCAAACTCCCCGAGGTTCAATATCTTGTCAATTTCGTTCGCACCAGCGAACGCGGTGTCACCAAATAGCTGACCAGGCGAGGCGGAACGAAGATAACTGGTGAATCAATGCTTCCCGCGATCCATTTGAGTTGTCAATGCGACGATGATTTGGGCACATTCGTACCGGATTGAGTGGCCGCCGCCGCGTCAGCCTCGGCTTTTTCCTGGGCCTCACGCCTCGCTTTTGCCGCCTCATCATTCGTAATCATCTGGTCCCGCCACCATCCGGCGGCTTGCTTGCGATCCTTTTCGTAAGCTTTCTTTTTCTCCGGATCAAATCCGTATTTCTGCCGCCATTCATCGGAAAGATCGTCAAAATAGATCTTGGTGATCGCCATCCCACCGCTAGCCGGCATGTAACTGACCGTGATTCCGTCCGGCTCCGCCTTTTCCACGTGCACATTCCTGTAAACCGCTCCACTGGCGGTCGTAATCTGATTGGTTGACTTCGCGACGGTTGGCGGCGGTAAAAATTTCTTCGCCACGGGGACCGGGGTTGGCCGGGGCTTTGCCGGGGTCGGTGCTGGCTGAGTCTTGGTTGGCGCCGCAACATTCCGAGCCGCAGCCGGGGCAACCGCAGCGGGTGCAACCACCGGAGTTGTTGCTGCCGTAGCCAATTGCGTGGGCAGCGCTTTTGTGGAAGTCGTTTCGGTTACATTAGGTGCGGGATTGCCGGGTTGTGCCACTGCAGCCTCTGAGTTTGTAACCGGTGCCGATTGAGGTTGCGGATTGTTCAGTTCATTTAACTTCTGTTCCAAGGCTGCACGGGCGGCAGCCTGGGCCGGGGTCAACTCGGGCGATGCCGACACAGCTACAGGTTGAGTCTCGGTTGGGGCCGCAGCAACAGGCGTCACCGCAGCAGGAGCTTCAGTGGCCGGGGCTGCAGCAACCGGCGCCGGAGATTGTTCAGGTGTTGCTGGTGACGCTACGGGTTGCGCCTCGGTTGGGGTCGCGACAGCCGGACTGGCGATAGCAGGAGTTTCCGCAACTGGTGCGGCAGAAGCAGCCGCTTCTGCAACGGGCGCCGGAGTTGGCTCAGACGTTGCCGGTGTCGCTGCAGGTTGAGTTTCGGTTTGGGCCGCAGCAACAGGCGCCGCAGCAACAGGAGCTTCAGTGGCCGGGGCTGCAGCAACCGGCGCCGGAGATTGTTCGGGTGTTACTGGTGCCGCTACGGGTTGTACCTCGGTTGGGGTCGCGACAGCCGGACTGGCAGCAGCGGGAGTTTCCGCAACTGGTACGACAGGAGCAGCCGC
>CAZKTW010000089.1:7195-12592 GCA_964555775.1 uncultured Bifidobacteriaceae bacterium
GCCGGGGCTGCAGCAACCGGCGCCGGAGATTGTTCGGGTGTTACTGGTGCCGCTACCGGTTGTGCCTCGGTTGGGGTTGCGGCAGCCGGACTGGCAGTAGCGGGAGTTTCCGCAACTGGTGCGGCAGGAGCAGCCCCTTCGGCAATGGGCGCCGGAGTTGGCTCAGACGTTGCCGGTGTCGCTGCAGGTTGAGTTTCGGTTTGAGCCGCAGCAACGGGAGCCGCAGCAGCAGGAGCTTCAGTGGCCGGAGCCGCAACAACCGGCGCCGGAGATTGTTCAGGTGTTGCCGGCGCATCCGCGGGTTGCGCCTCAGTTGGGGTCGCGGCAGCCGGACTGGCGGTCGCGGGAGCTTCCGCAACCGGTGCGGCAGGAGCAGCCGCTTCTGCAACGGGCGCCGGAGTAGGCTCAGACGTTGCCGGTGTCGCTGCAGGTTGAGTTTCGGTTTGGGCCGCGGCAACAGGCGTCACAGCAGCAGGAGCTTCAGTGGCCGGGGCTGCAGCAACCGGCGCCGGAGATTGTTCGGGTGTTACTGGTGCCGCTAAGGGTTGTGCCTCGGTTGGGGTCGCGGCAGCCGGACTGGCGGTCGCGGGAGCTTCCGTAACTGGTGCGGCAGGAGTTGGGGCAACCGCCGGAGCTGTTACCGCTGGAGCGGCTTGCGAGGGCACCGCGTTTGTGGAAACTGTCCCGGTTACGTTGGTGACCGAATTGCTGGATTGTTCAATCGAGGTTCCGGAAGGTGCATTGGTCGCCGGTTGCAATTGGGCTTGCGGGTTTCTCAGATCGGTCAACGTTTGTTCCAAAGCCGCCCGGGCAACGGCTTGGGCTGGGTTATCATCCGCACGGACGGAAGCGAAACCCGTACCGACAGCCACGCACAAACCAACCAAAAGTTTTCTTTTCATGAAATTATCGATACAGCCGAAGCGTAAGAAAATGCCCGCCCGGCACAAAATCAGATGTTCCCAGCGGATTCTGCCGCCAAAAAGGCCATCCGACGGAATAAATGAAGCAGTTATCGGGCCGAAATTACCTCGTCATCAGATCATCCGGTGTCCACATTTTACGATCCGGCCCGGCTGAGCGGACTTCCGTGTCGGTCCCGGAAAGCTGATGAAAGAACAGCGGCGTGCCCCAATCATCTACCATTTCGCCGTTCCCGTTGATTTGCATTCCGTTCTCTGGCTTGATGAAGTTGACCTGTTTTGGGTTGTTCCCGGCAAGCGCGGCAGTAATTTCCGGGTTCGTGCCGATGGGGTTGCCACCGAACATGGTACCGTACTGAGTTATGGCATGACGGACATTTTGCAGGACAATTTCCGGGGAAATGTCCGGAGCCGCAGTCACGGTCGCGGATTCCACCATACCGGCGTTGGCTGCAAGATTCACGGGCGGCCTGGGCGATGATGTCGCCTCGGCACCGGTGGGTGAAGCGGAAGCAGCCGTTCCGGATGGATTCCCCGGGCCGGCCGAATTGCCGGGTTGTTCAGTGGAAGAAACCTGGGGCGGCGAATTCGCCGGCACCGGTTTTCCGGGCGGGTTGGTTTTGAGCAAAAGGAACAACGCGCCGACGACGAGCAAGGCCAGGATGACGCCCCAGATTTTTTTCATCAGACAAATCCAAGATTCGCCGTGGCGAAACGTCCGATGTTCGGAAAAACGGTGGCGAGGTTGCTGTTGTCCACACCGAACCACGTCGCGATCGTGGCGAAGTACTGGTCAATGGCCGTGGTGGGTATCCAGCGGCCGGTATTGGTGTCGTCCGGCCCGTTGACGGTGAGCGTGGGAAACGTGCCGTACGTTTTCTGTCCCTTCACCGCGCCACCCATGATGAGGTGATGGCTGCCCCAGCCGTGGTCGCTCCCCTGCCCGTTGCTGGGAAACGTGCGGCCGAAATCGCTGGCGGTGAACGTGGTCACACTTTTGGAAAGATTGGGATAAAGCGGTTCGAGCTGTTCCATCGAGCGCTGGAAGGCATACATACTCTGGCTCAATTCCGCGAGCAGGTTCGCGTGCGATCCGACGTCGGTCGAGCCGGGACCGGGTGTCTGGCCGCTGTGCAAATCGTAACCGCCGACCTGGCAGAAAAAGATCTGCCGTTTCATGCCGAACCCGTTGGTGGGGCTGCCGGCGGCGCGAACCCCGGCCTCGATGAGACGGGCGATCATTTGCAACTGGGGCGCGAGCGAGGAGCCGAATTTCGCACCGCTGACGGGGGTGGTGACGGTGAGGGGAAAGGAATTGGTCCAATAAGCATTGCCGGCGGTGTTGGTGATTGCAGTATTCAGCAAACTGCCGGTGTTGATGGAATGCCCGGCCACACCCGCATAGGCCTGCGCCTGCAGGTTCGGATACGGCAGGCCGAGGATGTTCGTCAATGCTGCCAAGCGCGCGCCGGTAACTCCGCTCAACGAAATCGCGCCGCTGGTGGAGACGGAATACTGCGAGACAATATTGCCGACTTCAAACGTATTCGCTCCCGCCAGCGATACGGACAGCGAGATGGGCGCGCCCGGTTGCACCGAGTTGAGCAGGTCGGCACAGCGTCCGCCCCAGCCGGTGAGCGGCGGCTGGTCGGGAATGGAAGTCTGCCACTGCGTCACCTGGTCGGCATGCGAAAAGAGCTGGGGCGGCTTCGCGCCACCGGCCAGATATTGCGCGCGGGTGATGGGGTAAACCAACGTACCGGCATTGAATAAAAACGCGAGCTTTCCCTCGCCGAACAAGGTTTGGAGTTCCGGACAGGCCGGGTGCAGCCCATAGGTCCGACCATCGCTGTTCAAGGTGGTGACGGGCAGGATGGCGCTTTGCGGCAGGGCCAGGACCGGTGTGCGGATGGCCGCATAATTGTCGTATTCGGACTGGAGGGTCGGCAGGATGAGGTTGTTCGAATCGTTGCCGCCCGCCAGGAAAATGCAAACGAGCGCCTTGTAATCCGTGATGTTCGATTGCGCGACGGCCGCATTCATCAACCGCAAGTCGCGGATGGCCGAGGTCATCGCCGCCGTACCAACGGCAGCGCACGCAGCCCGGCGGATGAACTGGCGGCGGGTTATGACGGAAAAATCCTTTTTCTCCATAAAATCATTTCTGGATGGTGAAATCCGGCGAATTGATGATGAGATGAACGACAGCGCGCACGCGATCGCGCATTTGGGTCTGGGTCGGAGGCGTACCGAATGGAAAATTCACGGTGTTCGTGACATAATCCACGATGTTCGTCTTCACCGCGGCGGACAATTGCCCGGCCAGCAACAGCGTATTGAGACCATTCACCAGATTGGACACGCCGGCAGCAGCGGTGTAATTCGTCGTCATCCACGGACCGATGTCGAGGACGATGCTGCCGTTGCCCCCCGTGAAGCTGCTCAGACCGTTGGTGTTGCCGGTATTGTTCAAAATGCCGCCAGAAAGGAAATTCATCTGGAGGGCGACGCCGGTGTCCGAGGTCAATTGAAATTCCGGCGTGGTCAGGCCCGCCGACGCCAGCGCGCCGGGGAATTCGTAATTCGGGAAGAAGAAGTTGAACACAGTGGGCGAACGCAGCGGCGATTGCAGCAGGCTGGAACTGGAGCCGGTGTCGGTGTAGCCCAGGTTCCAGGTGCTCCACTGCACCGTGACGTTGCCGGAGCGGGTCAAGGTCGGCGGGTCGAGCGGATAGAAATTGAAGCTGCTTTGCGTCTGATTGCTCGAAGTGGTCAGACTGACCGTGAAATGCAGGGCATCGGGTATGCCCGCCACCTGGTACAGGCCATCGGTCGGTGACAAAGTGTTGAAGTTGATGAACAGCGATTCGTTCGTGGTCAATCCATGCGGCCCGGAACAGATGACGGTGATGTTGGTGCCGGTTTGCGTGAAACCGCTGGCGGTAATTCTGGGCAGGAGACAATTACCAGAATGCGTGGCCGTGTCCGACGTGGCCACTGTAAAGGACGACGTGGAATTGGTGGTCGCCACCGGATACGACCCGTTGACCGCGCCGCCGGTGGTGAACAGGAGGTAGGCCGTGTTGCCCGGCAACAGGCCGTGATTGGTAACACTGACCGTAATGACGTTGTTGGATTGAGCATAAGTACCGGCCAACAGATTTGGCGCATTGACGGTGAACGTGTTCGCGCCCGTGGCCGTCACGCTGTAATTCTGGTTGGCTGGCGCGGGATTCCCGGAAGTGTCCGTGAACGTCAGGAACACGGTATCGTTGTTGTTCATCCGGTGCGGGGCCGGCGTGGTGATGGTGATGGGCCGGTCGCCGCCCTCGCTGTAGGTGCCCCCTGTGGTGGGTGGCGGCGGGAAGGCACGCGCGACGGCCGTCACGCGCAGGAGCGGTTCGCGCTGCTTGCCGTAAGTCGGTTGCGAAATCAGGTTGGTGCTGCGCGCCTCATAATCCAGCAGGATGGCGCTGACCACCGCCTGCAGGTCACCGCGAATACCGGAACCATTGTCGTTGAAGACCTGCGTGACCCGATAGACATAATCGCGGCTCGGATTGCTGGTGACCATCCGCTGGATGAGCTGGCGGCAGATGAACGGCCCGACATTTTGGTTGTAGAAAATCGAATCGAGCGCCGATTCCAGATCCTGTGAGCAATAGAGATCGAAGGCCACATTGGTGGAAGCGGCCTGGAGCCCCCACGCCGGCGGCAGCACGACGTTATCGAGCAAGAGCTTGGCTCCGAGGTCATGGTGCGTCGGCACCAGCACCATCGCGTTGGTATAATTCGCCCGGGGATTGAAACTGGTTGGCAGGCGGCCGTTCGCCTGGTTCGTCTGGTAATAATTCCATCCGGTGAACGTGGCGGCAAACCCGTTGATGACATTTTGATTGTAAGTCGGCACGAGATTTCCCTGCGAATTCAAAATCAACGTGCCGTCAGGCCATTCGCGGTTCAGGCCGATGGAAAAAAGCTGGTTGATTTCGCGCGCGTAATTTTCATTGGCGTGGATGCCGGTGATGATGCTGCCCTTGTCATTGCCCTGCATGTTGAGATACAGACCCATCGCCGGCGTGAGGGTGACGGCCTCGAGCAGCGAACGGAAATTGCCAAAGGCATTATCGACCAACGTGTCATAATAGGAACCCAGCGCCGTGGCATTGTTTTGCAGCACGCCGTTTTCGGACGCCACCATGATTTCACTCAACGCGAACGCGACGCGCTGGCGCAACTGGTCGGGCGCCGTCACGGATTGCTGCCACCAGGTGTTGAACCAATCCGTGCTCGGATACGGATCCGTCGGATCGGGGCTCGCGTTGGCCAGCACCAGCGGCAAATGATGCAGGGCGGGCAGACTGAACTGATTATTGATCCAACCGCTGTAACCGAGCGATTGCACGGCGGCGATGTCATTTGAACTGGCGCCAAAGGTCGCCTGCGTCAGAAAACGCGCCGCGGCATTCGTGTT
>CAZKTW010000090.1:0-12499 GCA_964555775.1 uncultured Bifidobacteriaceae bacterium
CCAATTTTGCGTCAAATCCGTAACGCCAAATGCACAATTTTGCCTCTGGCCATGCCGCCTTTCCATCACCCGGTCAAGACACCGCGTCCCGGTAAGCCAGTTTGACAATCCAGTCGGCCAGGAAGAAGCAGAGCAGACCAAACACCAACCCCGGCAGCCCGAAGGCGAAATAGGAAAAGGTGGAAGACGTCCCGCCATCACTGTCCTGGTTCAATTGCAGGACATTTTCCAGGATGCCTTCAAAGCCTGCCCACACGTTCCACAGGCTGTAGAGGACGACCAGAAAACCGGCCACCCGGACCACCACACCAAAAAGTTCGGAAGCTTTCATGATATCATTCCGGCCAAGGCTGAACCACCGCCATTCGCGTTGTCAAGCCGGCGGTGCATCCGCCCGCAAGTTTTGTTTTGGCAAGCGCGCCGTTCGCGGATTAACTAGGCGGATGCAAGTCGTGCTCAATTATTTGAAACGCAACCAGGCCCGTTTCGTGGCCGAGTTGTGCGATTACCTCCGCTTCCCCAGCATCTCTGCCCAGCCACAACATAATAAGGACATGCGCGCTTGCGCTGAATGGCTCGTCAAACATGCCCGGCAAATCGGCCTCGATGTGCGCCTGTGCCCCACCGCCGGCCATCCCATCGTCGTCGCGAAAACGCCCGCCGCCGCTCTGCTTCGGCGCGACAGGCCGCACACGAAGTCAAATGCGAAGCGTCCGCACTTCATGATCTACGGCCATTACGACGTTCAGCCGCCGGAGCCGCTGGATCTTTGGAAGTCACCGCCATTCGCCCCGCGCATCCAGGGCCGCTCGATTTACGCCCGCGGCAGCACCGACAACAAAGGCCAGAATTTCGCGCATTTCAAGGCCGTTGAGGCCTATCTTAAAACCGGCACTCCCCTGCCCTGTGATCTCACCTTCGTCATCGAGGGCGAGGAGGAGGTCGGCAGCGCCAATCTCGCGAAATTCCTCAAATCGCACCGGCGTGAACTCGCTTGTGACGCCGTCGTCGTTTCGGACACCGGCATGCCCAGCCCAAAACATCCTGCGCTCACCTATTCGTTGCGCGGCATCATCGCTTTTGAAATTATCCTGCGCGGCCCGTCACGTGATCTGCATTCAGGTGTTTTTGGCGGGTCCGTGGAAAATCCGGCGATGGCCCTCGCCTGCCTGCTGGCGCAAATCCGTGACGCCAGCGGTCGCGTGACCATCCCCGGTTTTTACGACGGCGTCGTGCCGCTCTCGGCCTTTGAGCGGAAACAGTTTGCCCGTTTCCCGCTCAAGGACCACGACCTCGAAAAACTGCTGGGCGTGAAAAAAATGTTCGGCGAGCGCGGCTTCACGCCCACTGAACAACGCAGCGCGCGCCCGACGTTTGAGATCAACGGCCTGACCAGCGGTTACCAGGGCCAGGGCAGCAAAACCATCGTGCCGGCGTGGGCGCGGGCGAAAATCACCTGCCGCCTTGTGCCGAACCAGCGGCCGGCACACATCCGCAAAATCGTGTGCGATTACATCGCCAAAACCTGCCCGGCCACGGTGCGGCTGGAAATCCAGGCCGGCCACGGCGCGGAAGCCTACCTGGTCTCGCCGCAGAGCCGCGAGGCCCAGGCGGCGTTGCGCGCGCTCCGGGCCGCGTTCGGTTGCCCACCGATCTTGATGCGCGAGGGTGGCTCGATCCCCATTGTCAACGATTTCAAAAAAATCCTCGGCGCGGATTCCCTGCTCCTGGGCTTGGGGTTGCCTGATGACAACGCGCATTCACCCAACGAAAAATTCAACCTCGACTGCTTCGCCAAGGGCCAGGCCATGAGCGCACTTTTGTGGCGGGAGTTGAGTCAAGCCTGAACCTGGTCGCCAGCTTCATCGCAGGTCCAGTGAACACTGGCACAAGTTTGCCCTGGCGCGGATAAAAGCGGTGGAGGGCCACCGCAGTCCAAGACGCTGCGCGCAACACGATGATTTTTCAAATCCGCGAAGCGTCCTGGACTGCGCCAGCCCTCTGGCGCTTTGTCAGAACAACCTGCGCCTCTCCACAACCAGCGAAAAAGAACACAAAAGAATGAACCTTTTAGCGTGCTTCCGTTATTAACGGGCAGATGCAACATTGGAAAACCATTTGGAAAACCGTTGTGAAAATCACCAGATTCACCCGTCTCTCCCTGTTAATTTTAACGGGCACCATGCTCATTTTACGCGCCGAGCCATGCCGCACCGATATCAATCCGGCGTCGCTATATTACCGGGCTTTTTTAATGCCATGGCAGCCAATGTCCGATGCGGACAGGGATTATCTGACGACGAAACAAGGATGGAACAAAAGCTCTCGGAACGGTTCGGGCCAGTCATTGCCATCCATGCCCATCTATACCGCCTCCACGCTTGGACTGGCGCAAGAATCATTTTGAAACGGCTAACGGATGAGCGCGTTGCGGTGGCGGATAATCCTGGGAGCGCTGGCGGCTCGCCGGCGTGGCATGTGAAACTGGCCGGCGAGCCGCCAGCGCTCCCAGGTTCGATCCTGCTGCTGGAGCTTTCCACAAAAGTTTTTGCCACGGTTAAATTATCCGCTGCCCTTTGTTCATGAACCCAGCGGGAATTCCCGCAACACACGCATACTCCGGGCAGAGGCACACCAATCACTCCAGATCAGTTGCAGCGATTGGAAGCGGGTTTCACCGAAATCGGTTTCCCGATGCGCCTGGAGAAATCCAAGCAACCGCTTCCAATCCGCCTTCGGATCTGAAAAACGCATCACGGTCAGGTGCGCAGCGGCAATCTTGTAACGGTGGTCCAGTTTTTCGCCAACTCCGCCGTCTCGCAGTGCGTTCCGCAACCCATCGCGGAGCTGCGCGAGGGTGTCGTCCTGCGGAAATCCTTGAATGAGCACCGCCTCCGGCGAAGCCGTCACGCCCTTGAATTTCACCGTAAAGGCCCGGCCATTTCTTAAAACCTCATCCAGGACCGCCTGACAGACCGGCAACTGATGGATTTGCTCGCGCCAGACTTCCGATCCGGGAATGACCGCCAGCACCGTCAGGTGCAATTCCGCCGGCTGATAGAAATGCTGCCCCGGACAGTTGACCGCGGCCTCGCGCAAAAATAATTCCACCCGCTTCCGGACGTTGGCATCCGGTCGCGCCACCAGGGTGGCCCCCCGTCGCGGATCATCGGCCTTTTCCCGCAACAATGGATCCACCTGCATTCCACCCGATGACAAGGCCACCGTCGTCCTGCTCCAAAGCTGATCGTAAATGCTTTGCGCCGCGATCAACGCGTCTCCCATGACAGGATTTCCTCTCTCAATCGTTCCAGCGGCAGCCCCACCACGTTGCTGAAGGAACCGGATATCTCCTCGATGATTTTGTCGCCGTGTTCCTGAATTGCATAGGCGCCCGCCTTGTCCAGCGGATTTACCTTGGCGAGATAATCGCGGATTTGCCCGGCATCGAGCGGATGAAATGTCACATCCGTGCTCACCGCAAAAATGCGCTCCCGATGCGCCCGCAAATGAATCAGGCAGAGGCCGGTGACCACCTGGTGCGTCCGGCCCTGCAAACGCGCCAACATCCGTTCCGCATCGGCGCGACTGAGGGGCTTGCCCATGATTTCGCCATCGAGGAACACCAATGTGTCCGCCCCGAGCACCAGCGAGTCGGGATTTTTTTTGGCAATGACCCGCGCTTTGCGATGGGCATTGAGCTGGCAGATTTCAAACGGCGACAATTGTTCGTCCAGGACTTCCGTGGCGTCGCTGGGAACAATCCGGAAATCCAGTTTCAGTTGCTGCAACAGTTCCGCCCGGCGCGGCGATGCCGAGGCGAGAATGAATGGCAGTCCTTTCATGTAATCAGTCTAAACTCTATCGGCGGAAGTGTCGAGCCGGTGTAGCGACTGGCAGTTTACTGATTCCTGATCCGAGCGCGTGGAGCGCGGAGCATTGCTGTGGAAGTTCCTGAAACCATCATTCCGTAAAATCCTGGCATCCAGACCACGCTAACCGAAATGCGGCAACTCTCCGGCAACAGCCCACCATTCCTGACAACCTCCCTCTCTCCGCGCCTCATTTCATTCGGCGCCCAACGCCGATGCAACATCCGCAATTTGAAGCGTGCGCCGAGCTGGAAAATCCGCTAATCCGTTCTTGTGCAAAGCGACCGACACATCGTCAACATCGCCCTCATTGGATTCATGGGCACGGGCAAAACGTCCGTCGGCCGGCTCGTCGCCGACCAGTCGCATTTCGAGTTTCTCGATACCGATGATGTCATCCAGGCTCAGCAGGGCCGGACCATCGCCGACATCTTTTCGACCGACGGCGAACCGGCGTTTCGTAAATTGGAACAGAAACTGGTCGGAGAACTCGCCGCCCGGACCAAAACCGTCATTGCCACCGGTGGCGGCCTGCCGACCCATCCGGATAACCTTGCCGGCTTGAAGACACACGCGCTCGTCGTCTGCCTGTGGGCGTCGCCGGAGAAAATCTGGGAACGCGTAAAGAACCAGACGCACCGTCCCCTGCTCCACGACCTGGATCCGCAAAAAAAAATCCGCGAACTTCTCGCCGCCCGCGAACCCTTTTACAAACAGGCCGATGTGTTATTGAACACCGAATTGCGTTCCGTCCGCGAGGTGGCGCAACAGGTCGTGTATCAATTCCGGCTCGAAGCCTCCCGCGGCTGATGAAAACAGTCATGGCGTGTTTTGAAGTGTTGGTGGGGCGAACGTCCCCGCGAGCCGGCACGTCAGCAGCCTCGCCCCACCGAAACTCCAATTGTGCATGAAAGAAAAAATCCGACAACGGGCGCTGGAACTGGGTTTTGACGATTGTCGCTTCACCACCGCTATAGCCCCTTCCAGTGCGGATCAATTTCAACACTGGCTGGCCGGAAAAAAGCATGGCGAAATGGCCTGGCTTGAACGTACGGCATCCAAACGAGTTGACCCACAAAAGGTTTTATCCGGAACCAGGAGCGTGATCACGCTTGCCGTAAGTTACGCGCGAACCGGTGACGCACCCTGTCACGTGTCACGTGCCACATGTCATGGAACCATAGCGCGCTATGCGCGGTACGCTGATTACCACAACGTGCTTGGCGAACGATTGAAGGCGTTGACGGAATACATGAACCAACTCGGCGGTGCGGAGACGCGGTCGCTGTGGCACGTGGACACCGGGCCGTTGCTGGAACGCGATTTCGCCCAGCGGGCCGGGCTCGGGTTCATCGGCAAGCATACCAATGTCATCAGCCGGCGCTTTGGCAACTGGATCCTGCTGGCCGAAATCCTCACCACGTTGGGATTGGAACCGGATGTCCCGGAGAAAAATCATTGCGGCAGCTGCACCCGTTGCATCTCCGCCTGCCCGACCCGGGCCATCACCGCGCCGTTCCAGCTCGACGCCCGGCTTTGCATTTCCTACCTCACCATCGAACTGAAAGGTTCGATCCCAATCGAACTGCGCCCGGCGATTGGCAACCGGATTTTTGGCTGCGACGATTGCCTGGCGGTCTGTCCATGGAACCGGTTTGCGCGTGAAGGAAAAATGATGAAGACCCACGCCCGCTTGGACCTGGCGACGCCGGCCCTTGTTGGCTGGCTGCAACTGGATGATGCCGGTTTCAAATCGCGCTTTGCCGGCACGCCGATTTTGCGGACAAAACGCCGCGGTCTCCTGCGCAATGTCTGCGTAGCCTTGGGTAACACGGGCGACAAATCCGCCTTGCCTGCTTTGGAAAAAGCCGCGGGCGATGTCGAGCCGTTGGTTGCCGAACATGCGCGTTGGGCAATCGAACGAATCCAAGGCCGAAAGTCTGACGGCTGAACGCGGCTGAAGATAAAACCCTGGCCGGCAGGGCGCGTCACTCTGAGTTCGTCTCAAAAGTCGTTTTTTTCTCCTTTCCATGAACCTCTGGGAGCGCTGGCGTCCCGCCGGCCAGTTGGGAACCGTAAACTGGCACCCGCCGGCGAGAAGCCAGTGCTCCCAGGAACTGTGCCCTGGTTCAAAGGCTTATCGCGCGAATTTTTTCGGGGAAATTTCTCCTCAAGTCCCCATCCTTGGCCGCTCGGCCATCCATTTAACGGTCACGGCCTTTTCGTCTGGAAGGCAAACCGGCAACTTCAGTTTTTCTCGATCTCCCTTGCACCGCACTCTTGCTTGCCGACCAGCGGGTGGGAATCTCTATGGACCGCCCGTGTGGCAATCCGAGCAGGAAAGATCATAATCTCCACCGGTGTGTTTGAACGTCTGGCCGCCAGGGGTCATTTGTTGCAATTCCGCGCCGCTGCCCTGGGCCAGAATGGTGTGACAGGCGTTGCAGTCGTTGGCCTTGATGGTTTGTTTGGCATCGTCGGTTTTGTGCGTTCCGTCGTGGCAGCGGAAACAGCCGGGCCAGAGCATGTGGCCGAGATTGTCCGGATACACACTCCAGTTTGCCTTCATCTCCGGGAAGAAATTGTCCGAGTAAATCCGTTGCAAGGTGGCAATGGCCGGTTCGATGCGCGGATCGTTGGGATAACGTCCCGCCAGGGCGGCGGCGATACCGGTCTTCGCTTCGGTGTCCGTGTTGTAGTTGCGGGTCAGCACATAGACGGCGTTGGTCTTGATCCAGGGCAGCGTCCGGTCGATCTGGCCAAGCTCCATGGCCAGGTTTACGGCCTGGTCAGGCGGCACGTAGCGGTGCGACGGGCGATTGTGGCAATCCATGCAATCCATGGTGCGGATTTCGTACCGGCTGATGTCGTTGGTGAACCGCGGCTGGCGGAAGACGGTGACCACGCCCTTGGCATCCGTGAGCCGGACCCAGGGGATCTTCTGGCGGGCCGCGTCGGTGGCGATGTATTCGACGCGGGTATCCGCCATCGTGTGCCAGTGAACGCCGCCGACCGGGCCGCGGTTGGGGTTGGCGCCGCCAATTTTGATGGAGAGCCGGATTGAGTACGGCGTATTGGTTTCGTCTCCCTGAAAATACGTGAAAGTCCGGTCAAGATTGCCGGAGAATTTCTGGGGCCAATGACATTGCTCGCACGTTTCGCGGGCGGGCCGCAAGTTTTTGATGGGGGTGGTGATGGGCCGCGGATACTTGTTGAACGTGACCGAATAAAGCTGGTAGGAACCGGTGAGTTTGGAGCGGACGAACCAACTGACTCCGGCTCCGACGTGACAGGCCACGCAGGCGACGCGCGCATGCGGCCCGTGGTCGTGGGTGGTTAACTCGGGTTTCATCACCGTGTGACAGGTTTCGCCGCAAAACTGGACGGATTCCGTGAAATTGAAGGCGTTGTAGGTGCCCACGGCAGAAAGCATGATGAACAGCAGGCTGCCGACGCCAAAGCCGATCAGGAGGCGCCGGTCCCGGGGACGGGACAAATCGATCTGGACATTGGCAACAAGGGAATCGGCGCCTTGGCGCCGGCGCCGGGCCCGCAACACGCCGATCAACGTCAGCAGCATTCCGGAGATCAAAAATCCGGGCGTGACCATCCAGGTCAGGATGCTGATATAGGGGTTGGAGAAGTGCGCGACGGCGTCCAGCATGAACAACAGGAAGAAGGAGAAAAGGCTGCCAACGACCACCACCAGCCCGGTCAGGCTCATCCAATTGCGCAGTAATGATGGCTGATGGGGCGCTTGCCCAACGTTCTCGATATTCATGGCGGTCAATCTTCTCGGAGACAAAAAATCCCACGTCCAGTTGCGCGGGCAATTTTACCCGCCGCAGCCGTTTTGTTCAGGCTCTGGTTGATGCAGCCAAACCCGGGACCGTGGTTTACGGCCGGGGAACTTACTTCTTGAACGCGCGCAGGTACGCGACCAGACCTTTGACGTCGCTGTCGGACACGCCCTCGGTGGGCTTCATCAAGGTCTTGCCATCGGAGTCTTTGAGACCTTCCTTGATGGCCGTGGCGGCTTTTTCATCCGTGAGGGCAGCCTGGACGGCGGCATCGGTATAATCCTTGGCGCCGAGCTTCTTGCCCATTTTGGTGTCCCCTTTGCCGTCGGCGCCGTGACACTTGGCGCAATTGCTTTCGTAAAGGGCCTTGGCGTCTTCCGCGCGGGCAGTCAGGCCAACCAACAGGATGGCCGCAATGCTGAGGGCGAATATTTTTTTCATAAATTTGTTCCGGTCGAGTGTGGCTTTGTAGGCCAATCATTATTTCTTCAGACTGTGGACGTATTGGACCAACGCCTTGACTTCGTCATCCGTCAACGTGTCAAACGGCTTCATCAAGGTCTTGCCGTCCGCGTCCTTCAAACCTTCCTTGATGCCCTTGGCAGCGGCATCATCCTTCATGTCTGCCTGAACCTTGGCGTCGGTCAGATCCTTGACGCCCAGCTTCTGGCCGATTTTGGTGTCCCCTTTGCCTTCCGCCCCGTGGCACTTGGCGCAGAGTGAATCCCAGTTGGCTTTGGCATCCGCAGCCGAGACATTGAGCACGGCGGCGAAACCAAAGACAGTTGCGAGTACGAGTATTTTTTTCATCATTCGTTTATTGGTTATTACTGCGTTGTGACGCCCATCGGCGTCTTTCCCATATCCAGTGTGTCAAAATCCTGGCGGCAGACCAACCATGTTTTGTTGAAACCTTGACAATTATTGAATTACTGTAACGTATTATCATGCAATGATTCATTAGTGTAATGTATGTGAGCCGGCCGGCGGCGGATTTGGCGAACCGGCACAGGCCGGATTATTGACCCACCAGGCGGAAGAATTGCACGGACAATCCCGGGAAGGGTATCAGGGTCTTGACGATCAGGTTGGTTCCTTGCCCCACCACTGTCCACGTCTTTAAATCCGGAGAGGATTGCAACATCCAGTGGGCGGGGACCGCCCCGTTAGCCATGAACGATAACGCGACGGGTAAGCCATTGGACCTGACGATATTCATGAAAAGAACGGCCCGGTTGGGAACGAGATAAAACACTTCACCTGAGAACGGACTTTCAACTCCCGCGGTGCTGTAGGTTGTGGCGGCAAAGTAATACGTTGCCCCGTCAACCAAACCGGCAATGGTGGTGTTCGTTGCGTTGCCCACATCAATCTCATTGGTGTAGGCGCGGCTGGTCCCGCCATAATGGATTTTGTAGCCCGCCACAATGGGGTCCGGGTAGGCGTTCCACACCAGCGTGACCATTCCGGTGGCGAAGGCGGAAAGCGGCAACGACATGGCCGTCAGTAAAACGCAGCCGAGGACTTTGGGCTGAAATTTCCTTAGAACCCGGTCTGGTTTGCTTCTCACCTCGTGCGGAGCGAGCGGGGTGAGAATTTCCTGAGCGAGTCGGTTGAAAGTGCGGACCGCTTCACACAGGCCCCGCAAACTGAAGTGCCCGGCGCGACGCATTTTTGTTTTTCCATGGTTCACACCTCCTGCAGTGCTGGAATCGCGCCAGCGGAACCCGGCCGGATGTCAATTCGCAGATCCGGACTGGATTTTCATGCAAAAATCGCCGGACAACCGCGTCGGTGAGATCGCATCCCAAAGCGCGATATTCCTACAAATGCGCGGTTTCAGATTGCAGAATGCAATGCAACGTCCGATCCGGAGGAAGACGGAAAATGGCCGGACCCGGAAGAGACCGGAACCAAAAGCCGGATAAATGGCGGTATTTCATCTCATCACTGATCGCCAGGTCTTCATTCAACCGGTGGCACAACAAAAGCTAAAAGATCCGGCAACTGAAGAAGCAACCATCAGCCATGAAAACTACTGCAGGGTCAGATTTGACGCTGCGGCGAGGACGGGTCATTCCGTTTGCCGCCGCCGTCCCGGTCATGGCTTCAACTGAAAAGGAAAGTCCATGGATACTATGAGCACAAACAACACGTCAAAGAATGTCCTGAACTCGGATGTTGAAATCAAAGGCAACGTCAAATTTTCCGGTGAACTGACATTCGATGGCAAGCTGGACGGTGAAATTCACACGGACGGGGTTTTGAACCTGGGTGATGGGGCCGTCATCAATGGCAACATCAACGCCCAATCGGTCGTGGTGCGCGGCAAAGTCACGGGCAACATCAACGCCAAGGAAAAAATCGACATCAAGAGCCGTGCCGAATTGTTCGGCGACATCCGTGCCACCAAGCTGGTGATCGAGGAAGGGGTGACTTATGTCGGGAAGACGGAGGTGAATCCGAACAAGGTCACGCCCACGGCGGCACCGGTCCGGCCGGCAGATGCGCCTAAAATCCCCGAACCGGCGAAGGCGGGGGGACGCTGAACCGCGCCGCGTTTGCGGCTTGGACCAACATTGAATGCCGGCCAAGAAACAGGACCAGATCCTGGTGGTCTGTCCGCATTGCGGCCACCAGCAGGCGGAGCCTCGGACGGCGTTCTCCTCCCGTTGTAAAAAGTGCGGAGAACATCTTCGCCTCCAGGAAATCCTCAATCCCGCACCCCGGGCCCTTCAGCATGCGCCGAAACTGAGGCACATCACCTGTTTCGAATGTGGCGCCGGGCTGGACGTGCCGGCCAGCGCCGAATCCACCATGTGCAAATGGTGCAGTTGTTATGTGGATCTGCACAATTATCGCATCGCCAGCCCCATGGCCAAGAATTTCAAGACCAAGGGCACCTTGGTTATCGAGCCCAAAGGTTGCATCTTCAACACCGAATCCATCGCCGGCGACGCCGTCATCAGGGGAAAATATCACGGCAAACTGACCATCGAACATTCCCTGACCATCTACTCGACCGCGGATATCAAGGGCAGCCTGGCCCCGGCGCACCTGGTGATTCCGGCGGAAAATCATTTCCGCTGGCCAGGATTGCTCGAAGTGGGGACGGCGGAAATTGCGGGTGAACTGGCGGGCAATTTGCGTGCCCGGGGGGTGGTCACCCTTAAATCCACGGCGCGATTGTTCGGCGATGTGGAGGCGGTGGCCCTGGTGGTGGAGGCGGGCACGGTCATCGTCGGAAAAATGCGGATCGGGCCAAAGCTGGAGGGTCAGCAGCCGTTGTTTTTTTGATTTCGCGGGTTGCCGCCGTGCCCTGACACGGATTGCTGTTTGCGGAAGCACGAGCCGACATTTTGCAAATTGCAATCAGCAGGTTAACGACCCGGATGCCAATGCTCTCAAAATAACGGTTTCAGCCAAAAAAATCTTGGTACGGATTTTGCAGGGATGCTTTTACACCAAAACAACCTCCACCAATGGAAAGTATATGAAAATCCAGGCAAACAGTTTGTACCTCGCACTGTGTTTGAGTTTCCCGCTGGCAATCACCCCGGTTTTTTTGACCGGTTGTGCCAGCGACCAGCACAACGTCGGTCCCAGCACCCTCCGGGGAATGGATGACCAATCCCTTCGACTGCAGATCACCACCGCGCTGGGCGACAATCCCGATTATAAATTCGAGGGCGTCAGCGTCACTGTGTCCGATGGCGTCGTCCGGCTCGGCGGCTTTGTGGACGGTTTCGCTCAAAAGGTCAAGGCTGGGGACATCATCACGCAAGTCCCGGGAGTCAAAGACATCGTGGACAACATTGCCGTGAAGAAGCAGGACGCGAGCAGTCCCGGGGAATCCGCGGATGACAAATCATTGACGGAAAGCGTGAAGAGTATTCTGGACAACAATCCGGAATACAAATATGCGGACGTAAACGTTGCGGCGTTCCAGGGAACGGTGCAACTCAGCGGTTTCGTGGAGACGGCGGACCAAAAAAATCGGGCGAGCGACCTTGCCCGGGCGGTGCCGGGCGTCAAGGATGTTATGAACAACATCACCGTCAAGGCCATTCTTTGAAACCTGCCAACTACAACGAACAGCCCGCCCCACCCCACCCCACCCCACCCTGCCCTGCCATAACGGCTTTGTGCCATTGGAAAGAGTGGCCGGGCGATGGCCGGCCATTTTTGGGTGCTTCTGCGATGACCGATTAACCATCGCCCGGTAGCGTTTGGATTTCGCCCATTCGCCAATCTGAGTTGTTGAGAGTTGAGGGTTGATGGCTGGGGACGGGACTTTGAAAGTTTTCACTCTCAACGCTCATCCTTCAACCATCAACCGGCCCTGCTAGGTGGCCATGAGCGAAATCGGATCGCTCCATTCGCTGTATTGCGTGGAACCGCCCACCGCCCGGGCGCGCACCGTGTAAACCGATCCCGGTGTGAGAGCAGTCAACCGAATACCGCGGGTGTTGGGGAAAATGCCCAATTCCTGCCACGTTGCCGTGCCATTGTGATACTGCACCTGATACGCCTTGGCATTGGTTACGGCCTGCATTCGCAGCAGCAATTGCGTGGTCATGGAATTGTCCAGACCATTTAACACCGGTTATGCTCGGCACGTTTTACTCGCTCGCGTTTCATATGCACCGGAGTTTTAGCGGGTGAGGGCCAGTTCATTTTGGAGGGTCAACTGGCGGACCGGATGCTCTTCCTGGGCCAACAGTCGTTCGATCCAGGGCTCGCGGTCGGGGCGGGTCTGGCGGAGCGTTGGGCGGTTGTAGGCCAGTTGATGGGATTGAATGCGCGAGAGCAGATCGGCACGTTGCC
>CAZKTW010000091.1:0-12472 GCA_964555775.1 uncultured Bifidobacteriaceae bacterium
GGTTCATCGAGGAAACGCGCCTCGGCATTCCGGCGGAATTTACCGACGAAGGCATCCGCGGACTCAACTACCGGAAAACGGTCAACTTCCCCGCCGACATCGGCCTCGGCGCGACCTGGGACCGCGATTTGATCACTCTCGTCGGCGACGTGGTAGGCCGCGAAGCCAGAGCCGTCGGTTATCGCAACGTCTATGCGCCAATTCTTGACCTCGCCCGCGATCCGCGCTGGGGGCGGGTGCTGGATTGCTACAGCGAAGACCCCTATCTCGTGAGCGAAATGGGCATTCGCATGACCCGCGCGATTCAGGCTCGCGGGATTGTTTCCACAGCCAAACATTTTGCCGTCTATAGCGAACCCAAAGGCGGTCGCGACGGCAACGACCGCACCGACCCGCACGTGGCGTCGCGTGAAATGGAGATGCTGCACCTGCGTCCGTGGGAACGCGACGTGCGCGAAGGCGGACTCCTTGGCGCGATGAGTTCCTACAACGATTATGACGGCATCCCGATTTCCGGCGACTCGGATTTTATGATTGAGCGGATGCGCCGGCAATGGGGGTTTCACGGTTACATTGTTTCCGACAGCGATGCGGTGGAATATCTTTACAGCAAACATCACGTCGCGGCCTCAGCCGATGACGCGGCGGCGATGTTCCTGCGCGAAGGCGGCGACGTCCGCACCACCTTCAAACCGCCGGAGACCTTCGTCCTGCCGGTGCGCCGGGAAATTGCCGCGGGCAAACTTTCGATGGACGTGGTGAACGACCGCGTGCGCGATGTGCTGCGCGTGAAGTTCATCGAAGGCCTGTTCGATTCGCCGTATCGCGATCCCGACGTGGCGGCGAAGGAAATCGGCGCGCCGGAATCCAAGGCGGTCGCCCTGCGCGCTGCGCGCGAGTCACTGGTGCTTTTGAAAAACGCGGATCACGCGCTGCCGTTGAACAAGAATATCAAGCGGTTGCTCGTTTGCGGC
Source organism: uncultured Bifidobacteriaceae bacterium (assembly GCA_964555775.1). Lineage (GTDB taxonomy): Bacteria > Verrucomicrobiota > Verrucomicrobiia > Limisphaerales > UBA11358 > UBA11358. Next base: position 975 of record CAZKTW010000091.1, read on the forward strand.
CCGACCGCAAAAATCAAGGAGACTTCCCTGGACCGTTACGGCTCCAACGGCGGCGAAGTCATTTCGCCATTTGAAGGCATCGAGGCGCTGTTGAAAAATTCCGGCACGGAAATCCTGTTCGCATCAGGCTGCGAAGCGACTGACAAACGCTGGCCGGAGTCGGAATTGTTTCCCGAGCCGCCCACCGAAGCCGAGGCCGCGCAAATTGTGGAAGCGGTGGAGTTGGGAAATACGGCGGATGCCATCGTCGTGTTTCTCGGCGATTCCAAGGCGACGATTGGCGAAGGGAAGAGCCGGACGAGCCTGGATTTGCCGGGCTATCAGACGGATCTGGCCCGGGCGCTGGTCAAGACCGGCAAGCCGGTGGTTGTGGTGTTGCTGACAGGCAAACCAACTTCCATCAACTGGGTCAATCGCTACGTGCCGGCGGTGCTGGAGGCGTGGTTTCCGGGCGAAGCGGGCGGCACCGCCATCGCCGAGGCGATCTTCGGCGATTACAACCCCGGCGGCAAACTCACCGTCACCTTTCCCAGAACCGTCGGGCAGATTCCGTTCAACTTTCCTTACAAACCCGCCAGCCAGGTTGCGCAAATCCGGCAGACCGACCCGAACGGCTTTGGCAATTCGCTGGCGGAAGGCGCGCTGTATCCGTTCGGTTTCGGCTTGAGCTACACGAAATTTGAATATGCCAATCTTAAAATTTCACCGGCAACCATCCCGACCAATGGCGAATTAAACGTGACGTGTGAAATCAAAAATAACGGCGACCGCGCGGGCGACGAGATTGCGCAGCTCTATTTCCGCCAGGAAACCAGCAGCGTCACGACTTACGAAATGAACCTGTGCGGCTTCGAGCGCGTTTCACTGCAACCGGGTGAAACCAAAACCGCGACCTTCAAGCTGCCCGCCTCGGAATTGGAATTGATCAACCGCAAGGGGCAGCGCGGCGTCGAACCCGGCGCGTTCAAGATCATGGTCGGCAGTTCCTCGGCGGACATCCGGCTGAACGGTGGTTTTGAAGTCGTTTCAGGCAGCAGGTGAAACGGGTCCACCACATTGATGGCACATCCAATCCAGAGAACCGCCCATTCAATTGACGAAACCCGGAGCGCCGCAGTTGCGTCTTGTCGGTTGAATCGTGAACTGCAAAACTTCCGAACCCATCTGGCTTATCCTGCTCGCAATGGCCGCGCTGGGGATTTTTACCGAAACCGCCGGGGCCGCCGCCCAACGTTACCTCATCACTGATTTTGGCGCGGTCACCAACGGCCAGACGGTCAATACGAAGGCGATCCAGTCGGCCATTGACCGCTGCGCCAGTGACGGCGGCGGCGTGGTTGTCGTGCCGCAAGGAACATTTATGAGCGGCGCGCTGTTTTTCAAACCGGGCGTCAACCTGCTCGTGGAAAAGGACGCGGTGCTCAAGGGCACGACCAATCAGGACGATTACCCGCAAATCTTCACCCGCTGGGAAGGCGTCGAGCGGAAATGGACCTGCGCGTTCCTCAACTTCGATCGGATGACCAATGTGTTCGTGACCGGCGAAGGCACAATTGATGGCTCCGGCGATTTATGGATGCAGCGCGGCGGCTTCGGCCGGCGCGGTCGGCGCGGAGGAACCAATTCAATCCCGGCGCTGACCAATTCCGTCTCGTTGGCAAACAGTTACACAAATGCGTCCGGCACGAATGGCTTTCCGCGCCGGGGCCGGCCGCGGTTGATTTGTTTCAGCAATTGCCGCAACGTCCGCATCACCAATCTGCACTTGCATCAGCAGGCCGTCTGGTGCCTGCACTTGTTGTATTGCCGGAACGTGGTCGCGGACAACCTCGACATCCGCGCCTTCCAATATATCCCCAGCTCCGACGGCATTGACGTTGACTCCAGCCGCGACGTGAAGATTTCGCGCTGCGACATCTCCTGCTTCGACGACGACATCGCCATCAAATCCGGCAAGGATGCGGACGGGTTGCGGGTGAACCGGCCGTCGGAGTACATCACTATCAGCGATTGCACGATCGGCGCGGGCGGCGGGATTGCGATGGGGTCGGAGGTGAGCGGGTCCGTCCGCCATGTGCTGGTGCAGCGATGCAAATTCAGCGGCACCGGCAGCGCGGCGCGCATCAAGTCGCAACCCAGCCGCGGCGGCGTGATCGAGGACATTACTTGGCGGGACATCCAACTCGACAACGCGCGCCAGGCGTTCGATTTCAACCTGGAATGGCGCATGGTGCCGCCGATTTCGCCGCCAGCCAAGGTGTTGACCGTGGCGCGGAACATCCGGCTCATTAATTTTTCCGGCACCGTGCAGTCCGGCGGCGTCATTCATGGTTTGAAAGGCAGCCCGATTCTGGGCGTGCAATTCAAGAACTGCAACGTGACCGCGCAGCGCGGCCTGATCCTCGGAAATGTCCAAGCCCCGGACCTTTCCGGCCTCCACCTCAAGGTCGCGAATGGCGAGCCAATCATCCACGGCGACGTTGCGGAGCAAGTGGAGAACGGCCCAAACCCAACTCCGAATTAAACCCGGAAGCGCGCCCGGCTTGACCGCAGTTTTCAGCGTATCAGGGGACCGCCCGATCGCAGGGCGAAAAATTACGCTCGAACAACCAAACGGCAGGTGATAAGAAATGGAAGACGTTTACGAGCAAACCGCGCATCGCATTTCTTGGCTGGGCATCATGGGCGGCGGCATTACCCGGCGCATTTTGAAAAATGGATTTCCGCTGGCGGTCTTCAACCGCAACGCGGCAGACTTGGAAGTCGGCCGTATTGCGGATTTCTAATCTGCCGATTGGCCACGGTTGGTGCGACCTACCGGCTTGGAAACCGGCGACACATCAGGTTTGGAAACCTGCGCGACAGACTTTTTCAGAGACCTCAACCTGTGAAAAACAGAATCGCCATTGCCTTGCTCGGAATTTTTTCCGCCGCGAAGGTTTTCGCGGCGGACTCAAATGCTCCGGCGCTTTGTCTCGACCCGGCGCAGCACATCGAGGCGCGCATTGACGATCTGATCGCGCATCTCGACCTTCGCGAGAAAGGCGAGATGCTTTCCACCACCGCCCCGGCGATTGACCGGCTCCGTATTCCTGTTTTTAACGGCTGGAATCAATGTCTCCGCGGCGTTCAATGGTCCGAGCCGACCACGCTTTTTCCCTGTCCCATCGGCCTGGCCGCGTCTTGGGACACCCGACCGAGTGCATCGCTAACCGCAGAGCAGGCCAAGGCAGCGGCCATGCGATTGGCCAACGACCAAGCTTTCTCGCTTTATCATTGCCGACCTTTCCACGACGGCCAGCCAGCACAGTTTGTAGCCGGTCATTGGCTTTGGGTAGAGCAGCAGGGATTCGGACATAGTGATATTCAAGCCACCGTCGAGCTTGCGCTTGAATTTCTAAGCAAAGTGCGTGTCACAAAGTTCCACACGGTTGTCACGAAGTGGTTGGCCTTTGCCGGTCTCCTCGAAGAGTTTTGTGGCGGCTTGATCAGCAGCGGGAATTAAACTCACTAAAAGATTGTCTCAGGGAGCGGGAACTACCTCGCAACCATAAGCTTTGGCGAGGGCGCTCTCTGGAGGTCCGCTTTCGCATACTTCTCCCGCTCGGGAGCGACCCGCCAGATCGTCCCATTGCCGTCCTCGGTTACCAGCAACGCACCGTCGTGAGCCACCGTTACTCCCACCGGCCTTCCCCAGACGCTTTGGCCGTCGACAACAAAGCCGGTCAGGAAATCGTCATACTGTCCCGTGGCCACGCCGTGATTCAGTAATACGCGGATAACTTTGTAACCCGTGCGAACGCTGCGGTTCCACGAGCCATGCAGTGCCACAAATGCGTCGCCGCGATAATCCGCCGGGAATACCGCCGTTCCAGAGGTCGCCGTGTAGAAGGTCATTTGCAGCGAGGCTGAATGCGCTTGTTCGATGACATCGGGCACGATGGCTTTGCCGATCAGATCCGGGCGCTCGCCGGCATGCCTCGGGTCCTCGTGGTTCCCAATGTAAAACCATGGCCACCCGTAGTAACCCCCTTCTTTTACGCGAGTCACGTAGTCCGGCACCAAATTGTCCCCCAGCCCGTCCCGCTCATTCGTGGACACCCACAAGTCCCCGGTTTCCGGGTTCACTGCCAGGCCCACACCATTGCGCACACCCGTCGCGTAAGTGTGCAAAGGCTGATGTCCCTCCGGGTCTGTCACCAGGATGTCGGCACGGTGCGTCTCCGGCCCCCACGAGGCCCCCAGACCGTTCTCCGCCTCCCAGGTTTTGATTTCCTCCGGAGTCTTCTTGCCCATTTGCTCGGCCACGTTCGAGGCAGACCCCACCGAAATGAACATTCGTTTGCCGTCCCGCGAAAACACCACATCCCGCGTGGAATGGCCGCCGGTGCTGTCGGTCAGCTTCGGCACGATGATCTCAGGCCCGGCGCTGGCCTTGAGATCTCCGCTCTGGTAGGGAAATCGTACTACCGAATTGTTGTTCGCCACATAAATCCACTGCGGTTTGTCGCCGGGCGGATAAAACGAGATGCCAAACGGACCGGAAAGGCCTTCCGTGAAAATCTGATTCTCCGTTGGCGCTTCGGCCCCATCCGCCGAGCGGATCACTCGAATCCGGTTGCGCCCCGTCTCGGCGATGAAAATGTCCCCGTTCGGCGCTGTGCGCAGGAGCCGAGGGTTGTTCAGGCCTTTCACAAATAACTTCACGGCGAACCCTGGCGGCACGGCCAAGGTCGCATTCGTCGGGGACGCTACCACTTGCGGGCCGTTGCCGGCGGACTTCGTGTCAAACGGTTGCGGCAAATCGGCCGTCTGGAAATGATGCTGAGCTCCCGGCGCCTCGCGCTGCCAGTCGTTCGGGTCAGTTCCACCAGCCGTTTCGGGCAGAATATCGTACTTCGGTGTAACACCGTCAGGAATTTTCAGCGTTGCGAGGTAAGCGATTACATCCGCGCGATTGCCCGAGTCTGCAACGGGGATTGGCATCGTTGTACCTGGCACCACTACCATCGGGTTTGCCAGAAAACGATACAACGTGGCCAAATCCCATTTGAAACCCGACTGGCGGATCGCTTTGGTGTAACTGAAATTTGGCAGCGACCCCGCTGGCCGGCCGACGACGCCAACTAGGCTTGGCCCTTGTTTCATGAGTACCAAGCCATCCGGCCCCAGCACGGGCGAATGACAAACGGAGCAATTGACCTGGAAAAAGGCTTTACCCCGATCGGCATCGCCCCGGGGCATTTCCTGGGCGCTGACGCTTACTGATGCTACTGCAGCGACCAACAGCACGCTCGTCAGGGCCGCTCCTTGCAACAATCTTTGAGATGATGGGATTCGCATAATTACACTTCTTGCTCTGAACAAGTTAAAATATGACTAAGCGAAGATTAGCCCAAGGTGCGGATATGGCAAGCCGTCACGACCGTCATGGCGGCACTCGCGGTTTGGGTAGAACTCCTGTCGTTGAACAATTCGCTGTGCCAACTCATTGACCAATAACCCCAGAGCGGACATCTGCCGGCGAGCACGGGCGAAGTTTACGTTTGCATCCGCGCCGAGGATGTCATTTTAGTCAAAGGCAGTGACAATCCAAGCAGCACGCGCAATCATCTGTCTGCCATCGTCCAGTCCGTGACCCGCGAAGGTCCGCTCATGCATGTTGAACTAGATTGTGGTTTTACACTCACAGAGTTGTTGACCAAACAGGCTTGCGAAGAACTGACGGTGATACCCGGTGACCACGTTATTGCTCTCGTGAAGGCTCCGCATGTTCACCTGATTCCTCGTTGAACGGCGACTCAACCTGGCAAGTGCGAGACATATATCAAATCAGGGCCGCACCATTCGCTTCTCCGGCGTTCACGGGAATAGCTGTTTTCACGATGCTGTGAACACAGCCTATAACGTGAACATGCTCAGGCACCCTTGCCGTTTCAAATGTGAAAACAACGTTGAAGATAAAAACCAAAGTGCTTGCTGTAAAATGCGCAGCAAGCAAGGACCGCTACCACCGCGGGTCTTTCCAATTTCCTGCCGCAAACACCGCTCCTATTCAAGTCTTTGATGGACAAGGCTTTTAAGGAATAAATGTCATTTGATTTTCCCAAGAGGTGGGTGATATTAGATATACATATACATTGGTTTATGGGTTCTTTGTTCCAGATTGTATACACGAGCGTTGCTAGTGAATCGTTCAGCATGGCCGATTTGAAGGAATTGCTTAAGGGCAGCGTCCACCGAAATACGCAGGCGGGCATCACAGGGTTGTTGCTCTACTATGACGGGACTTTCATGCAGACGCTGGAGGGTGAGGAGTCGGTGGTGATCGCGCTTTTCGCAAAGATGAGTCGTGACCGGCGTCATCATCATGTCATTCCCCTGATACATGCGCCGATTAACCGGCGGGACTTTTCCGAGTCGGCAATGGCGTTCCAAGATTTAGATGCACCAGAACTCCGGAAGCTTCCCGGCTACAGCGATTTTTTGAACACGCCTCTGAACGGAGATTTGCTTGAGCCCGACATCCAGCCAGTGCTTCAGTTGCCCGGATGTATGCCAGGCGGTCGCCGTTCCTGAGTTCCAGCGCCATCTGGTCGCCGTTGGCTATTTTCTTGCAGGCAGTTCAATGCGATGGGCAAGGCTCTAACGCCGATATGCTGAATGGCCGCAGCAGCCTTTTTCTGCCTCTCACGAATTTCAAGAATTGATGGCTCATTTGTCTGATATTCACCAGGCAGGTCTGGAAAACCCATGTCCATCGCCCAGGCCGAAAGTAGCCGGCCTTCATAACGCGGCTCAAATGGATGAAAAATGGCGCAGACAAGCCAAAGTAGAATTCCCAACGGGATGAGAACCCACCATTTCCGAATTGTCGTAGGCGCCTTCATTTCTCACCCGCACTGGTAACGGTCTGGTCTGTCAGCAACCTGCTTGAATCTGAATTCAGAACCGGGGCAAAAAATCACCACCACTATGGCGAAGGTTTTCATGGCTCAAAAATAATTCCCATGAACAAAATCGTTCCTGTTTGTTCATCCGCAATCAGGAATAGAAACGGACGATCCACAATCATTTTGAACGGCGGAGGTGGCATCGGTTCCGGCCCTGATGACACTGGTAAGGCAATTCCTGTGACAGCCGCCGCTTCGGTGCCTTCTTCACCGACTTCCACAAACGTTCGTTGCTGAACCGCTGAGATGTAGAGGGGGCGGCTGGATATTCCTGAGAAATCCGCATTTCCAAACGGGTCAAACGCCGCGTTCATCCCCAGCGCCTTCAGCGGTTTCTCCAGCTTCACACTGTACTCCTGCTTGAACTTTGGCAAAACAACGGTTCCTTCCCGGTCCTCAAATCCCGGGCGGGTAACCCGCTCCCATTTGTCCCCGGTCATGATGGCCACGAGCTTTTCGGGGCTGGAGCCGGGATCAGGCAGAAATACATACATCGCCAGGTTCCATCCTTCATACGGCAGTCGTACGGCCTGATAGCCCGTCCCCTGTCGGTAGGGAAATTTGCGGCTCTTCTCCATCATCGGAACCTGCTTTTGGTCACCACTCCGCAGATGGAATATCCGGGCTTTCGTATTTCCACGGTCAAATGGATCTTCCCATTTCCCTTTGAAATAAACCGCATTGGCCAGAAATAGTTTTGGTGGTGGAGACATTATCCCGTCCGCAATATGGGTGATTTTCCCACGCGTCTTTTCACTAGCCCACGAGTTTATGATGTCAATCGAGTGGGAGTTGGTGAAGTCGAGCGGGTCAACGGTTGCTCCGAAGAATTGTTGATTGCATGAGATGAAATCCGGTTTGGCGGGGATTCCTTTTTGATACCAGATGGCGTCGGCAATCGTGAGGATATTGTTGGTGTTCGAGTTGTTCAGGGACTGGTCAATATCCCGGCTGGCCGTATTCACGATGGTTTGCGACAGAGAAGTTGTGCCCAAAACCTGTTGCATCTCAACCTTGGTCTGGCCGCCAGCCCCGTTGCCGGCCATTTGCAGCACCGTGGAAACCCCGAACGGTGAGATGAACAGGTTTTCACCCGGTTGGTCCTTGGCGAGCTGCTTCAACAATTTGAAGGCAAAGAAGCCCTTGCCATTTGTCAGGACACCGGCCATGAACTCGGCCGGGTGGTAGCACTTGAGCCAGGCGGCCTGATACGCCTCGACTCCGTAGGCGGTGGAGTGCGCCTTGCAAAAGGCGTAACCGGCGAATCCGGTGACGAGCTGCCAGACTTCCCCGGTCTTTTCGGGTGGACGACCGCGTGAATTGGCAGAGGCGACGAACTCCCTGCGGATCTCCTCGATGGTGTCGCGTTTGTATTTGTTGAGGGCGCGGCGGAGAACATCGGCCCTTCCGGGCGGCAGTCCGGCGTAGCCCCCGACGACCACAAGACAGTCTTCAAACGCCGCCAATACCTGGCCAAGGTCAACCAGAACGCGATGGGCAGCTTCGATCTGGCGGGGGCTGTAATCGTCCCGTTGGCGCGGCTCGGGATTCACAGCAAACCTCGCGCCTTCCAGGCACGCTTGAGATTTTGTTCCAGCAACGCTTCGGCGGCCTCTTCGCCTCGTCCGCCGCAATGAAACAAATCCACGTAGGTCTGCACCGGGTTGGTGCAGGACAATCGCTGCTCTCCCATGGTGCCGCCTTCCTGTAGGTAACCGCATTGCTTGGCGCGCTCCGCCCAAGCATAGCGGTAGGAATGAAGAGAGACACCTGTGATGCCCAAACCCACGCAACGGCGTTTGAATTCCTTTGCCCGGTGCTTTTCCATCCACAAGGCAACCTTCGGGAACAAAAGTCCCTGGGTCGGAAGCGTGCGTAGGATTGCTTCAACCGCCGGACCAAAATGAATAAATGCTGGAGTTCCAGTTTTTCTGCGGGCGTAGGCAATAACGCGGTCAGACCAATCAATATTTTCAGCCGTTAGATTGGCAACATCGGTTTGTGAGCCGCCCAAGTGCCAGCAAAGCTCATATAACGCCCGGAGTTCCGAATTCCTTTCCCGTCCGATAATCATGCGGTGTTCGTCCGCTGTGATCGCCCGCTTGGGCTGGTATTCAATTTTGGGCCAAAGCCGTTTGGGGACGATCGGCCAGGCCAGCCAGTTCATTGAAATGCAAAAGTTGTGCAGTTCGCGCAGAAGAACATTTGTGCTGACGGTGCCTGCCTTGAGACAGGCTAAAAGTTGTTCCGCCTGCGTCTCGACGATGACCAAAGGATGAATCAGATCAAATGCCGCCTGTCTGGAGCCACGTAGCCAGCGATCCTTGGTCGTTCCTCTTTTATGTTCAATGATGGCGTTGAAGGCGTCTCGCCAGGTTCGAGTTGAAACCCCGGAATCGGTTCCCGCCAGATATGCCTTGGCGATCTGGAGATTCAGTTGCGGTTGACGGGCAGATTCATTGCGGGCGTTGAGTAGGGACATGGCCTCGGCGCGGTCCTTGGTGCCCAGGCTCTCCTGTTTGCGGGTTACGGTATCTTCGACATAGAACATGCCGCCGAGCTTGCGGCGGTAGAGGATGAAGCGACTTTTCATAATTTCGGATTTTTTGTCCGAAAGTTATGAGACCGTACGTAGCTTTTGGTGTATCAGCTACACCAGACGGGCTGCGAATCCCGTTATTCCCAGTGGTTGACCAGTATTGGCCCGGTTGCAAACCAGTTGTAACCCGGTAATCATTTCACTGGCACTTTCACTGGCACTGCCTTCCTCTGGTTGCACCATCTTGTTGAAAAACAACAAGTTAGAATTGGTGCCGGTGGTGGGACTCGAACCCACACGACTTTTTACGGTCCCAGGATTTTAAGTCCTGTGCGTCTGCCATTTCGCCACACCGGCGCCTCCGGAAAACGCTAGTCGCGATTTGAAGCGATTGAAAGCGTGAATTTGAAGATGGATTTAACCGCATGGAACGCCAATGACGCAGAGATTTGCTGCTTTGGGAAGAACGGGAAAAGTGGCCGATCATCAATGAGGCCCAGATGGTGGCATAGCACATGGTGACCATTCCTGCTCGGGGAGTGAATACGACTTTAGGGCAGCCCTGCGGTGTCATTCTCAACGCCAAAAAAAACTTGCCCTCTTTCCAAACTCATCCCAAGCTTCACCAACAAGCTCAACTAAACTGAGTTCAAAAGGATTGTTATGGGACGCATTTACAACAACATCGTCGAAACAGTCGGGCACACCCCGCTGGTCAAATTGAACAAGGTCACCGCCGGCCTGCCCGCCACGATTCTCCTGAAGTGCGAATTCTTCAACCCGCTCGGCAGTGTCAAGGACCGCATTGGCCTGGCCATGATCGAGGACGCCGAAAAACGCGGCATCCTCAAAAAAGACACCGTTATCATCGAGCCCACGAGCGGCAACACCGGCATTGCGCTTGCCTTTGTCGCGGCGGCGAAAGGCTACAAGATCATTCTTACCATGCCGGAAACAATGTCGGTGGAACGCCGCACGTTGCTGGCAATGCTCGGGGCGAAGCTGGTTTTAACTCCCGGCGCCGAAGGCATGAAGGGAGCCATTGCCCGGGCGGAGGCCCTGGCCAAGGAAACGCCAAACGCCTGGATTCCACAACAGTTCAACAACCCCGCCAATCCGGAAATTCACAAAAAAACAACCGCCGAGGAAATTTGGGCGGATACCGATGGCAAGGTGGACATCCTGATTGCAGCGGTTGGTACCGGCGGCACCATCACGGGTTGCGTTGAAGTCATCAAGCCGCGCAAAGCATCGTTTCAGGCCATTGCCGTGGAACCGAAGGATTCGCCGGTGATTTCGCAGACGTTGGCTGGCCAGCCGCTCAAACCCGGTCCGCATAAAATCCAAGGCACGGGAGCGGGCTTTGTTCCCCAGAACCTGCATTTGAAGGATGGCAAAGGAACGCCGCAAATTGCTGAATGTGTCCAGGTTGCCAATGATGACGCCTTCGCCATGGCGCGGCGGTTGGCGAAGGAGGAGGGTCTTTTGGTCGGCATTTCCACCGGAGCGAACGTGGTGGCGGCCATCGAAGTGGCCAAGCGGCCTGAAAACAAGGGTAAATTGATTGTGACCATTGCCTGCTCGACTGGCGAACGGTATCTGAGCACACCACTGGCCGCTGAAGCACGGGCGGAAGTGGGCGGATAGGCAAGTGGAGATAGGGCAAAACCGGTCCTTTCACAACTTAATACTGACCACTCCAATGCCGCATTTTCTTTCAAATAAGTGTTGCATCCAGAGGGTTTGCCCGTAATTATTGGGGTGTCGAAGGTTTTAAGGATCCCGCTATGCGGGATTGCCTCCCAAGATTCAAAAATTCAAAACTGGTTTCGGGATAATTCCTGCCTTCGCGTACACATATACTATGAGCAGTTCAGACAGCAGCAACAACGGCGATAAAACGGCCAATTACGGTTCCGGCTATCTGGAAATTTCCGAGAAAGGTTTCGGTTTCCTGCGCACGGTCGCCAACCATTTTCATCCCAAACCCACCGACATTTTTGTCA
>CAZKTW010000092.1:0-12336 GCA_964555775.1 uncultured Bifidobacteriaceae bacterium
CGGATCCACCAGGTGGCGTAGGTGGAGAACTTGTAACCGCGGCGGTATTCAAATTTTTCCACGGCCTTCATCAATCCCATGTTGCCCTCCTGGATCAGATCGAGGAACGACAACCCGCGGTTGGTATATTTTTTGGCGATGGAGATGACGAGGCGGAGGTTGGCCTCCACCATTTCCGTCTTGGCCTGCAGGGCCTGGGTGGAAAATTCCCGCAAGCGGTCGAAGGTGTGGAGATAGTCCTCATGGGGCATCCGCACAAACTCCTCGAGCGCCTTGATTTTTTGCCGTTCCGCCTCCACCAGGTGCCGCTGCGCGCTGGATTCGCGCTGCGCCTCGGCATCGGCCAGCGCGCGCAGGCTGTATTGCAGTTTGTCGTGGATGTTTTCGGCGACGAGCGCCATTTCCTCGATCACCTTGTGTTTGCAGCAAAATTTGGAAAACGCCCGCTGGAGTTTTTGATCCACCCGCTTGAACGCCGCGAACGCGCGGGAGGATTTGGGTATGCCATGCGTGTCCCGCCAGGCGGTGTATTTCTCATCCACCTCGTGGTCGATCTGGCGGACCTGATCCACCAGCCGGTGCAGCACGCGCAAATGCCCCGTGCGGTTGTCCACCTTCTTGTCCAGAATGACGCGGTCGAACCGTTCCCGGGGAGGTTCGCCGAGCAGTTTTTCCGCCAGCGCGATGTGTTCCTTGCCGGCGAATCCGAGGCTGTAAATGATTTTGCGGACCTCGTTTTCGGCGGCCTCGATGCGTTTGGAAATTTCCACCTCCTGCTCCCGCGTCAACAGGGCCACCTGTCCCATCTGCTTGAGATACATCCGCACCGGATCGTCAAGGATGTCAAGCCGGGTGGTGTCCTCCTCCTCGGCTTCGGGAGTCTTGACGCGGTCCACCTCCGCCTGGTCCACGATTTCAATTTCCAGGCTGCGGAGTTTGGTGAAAACCAGATCCAGTTTTTCCGGTTCAATCGCATTCTCCGGCAAGGCTTCGCTGATATCATTGTAAGTCAGATGTCCCTGCTCCTGGGCGAGGCGGACCAATTCCTTGATTTTTTCCGTCAGCCCCGCATCAGAATCCGCTGGTGGCAGTCCGTTGAGCGATGGGGCGGCAGCGGGGGGGGAGGGCTGGTCGGCGGAAACCGTGCCGTTGTGCCTTGCCGGTTTGGGAAGCGAGTCCGCCTCGGTTTTGCGAGCCTTGGATTTTGACATACGCATTCAACTCTCCCGGCTCAACACCGAAAGTGTGCCGGAATATGGAAAGTCTGTTTTCACTCGTCAAGCGGGTAAATGGATTGCTTCGACCGTGATGGCCACCGGCGTGTCGGCATAAATCTTAAATATCGCGCGCGATGTAAATTTCGCTTTCTTTCAGATGTTTCAGGATCATATCCACCGTGCGGTCAATCGCACCCAGATTTTCACGAACCACGCGCTGCGCGTTGCGCCCCAATTCCAGACGCTGGTTTTCGTTGGCCAGCAATCCGGCAATGGCGGTCTCCAATCCTTCCGGATCGCGCACCTGGATGGCGCCGTTCTGGGCGACAAAACTCCGGGTGATGTCGGCAAAATTTTGCATGTTGGGCCCCAAAACCATCGCCTTGCCGAGCGCGCCGGGTTCAATTGGATTTTGCCCCCCCATGGCGGTGATACTTTTTCCGACAAAGACTACTGTCGCACACGGATAGAAGAATCGCAACTCGCCGGTGGTATTCACCAGCAGACAATTCAACTCGCCTTCACGAAACTGCGTATTCGTAAAAATCTCGTTGCGGCAGGCAAATTTCACCCCCCGCTCCTGCAATTGTTGTCCAATCTCCCGCGCGCGCTCGAAATGGCGCGGGACCAGCACCAGAAACAGCTTGGGAAACCGCGCGCGCAGCCGTTGCGCCATCTCCGCCAGGAGCAGCTCTTCACCGGCGTGGGTGCTGCCGCCGATCAAGATCGGCGCGTCCGGCGGGACGCCCAGTTGCCGCAGCATGGCCGGCACATCCAGGGCGCGGCGTTCATCCAGTTTGGCCGCGTCAAATTTCAAATTGCCAACAATTTGGATGGCCTCCGGCCGGCAGCCGACTTCCCGCAGGCGCGCCGCATCGGTTTCATTTTGCGCGCCCACGCCGGCGAACGACGCGAACAGCGGCCGGAACAGACGGCGGAATCGCTTGTAACCCCGATACGAGCGGTCGGACAACCGCGCGTTGGCCAGGAAGAGCGGGATGCCAAGGTCGCGGGCACGCCAGAGGAAATTGGGCCAGATTTCCGCCTCGACCAGCACGATGGCCTGCGGGTTGATGACGGCCAGCGCCCGGTTGACGCATTTTCGCCGGTCCACCGGGTAGTAGATTTTGCTGATATGCGTGGGCAGCCGGCTGCGCAATTCGCCCATGCCGGTGGTCGTGGTGGTGGACACGACGATTTTGACGTTGGGCACCCGGGGTTCAAGCGTGCGGATGAGCTGGGTGCACAAATTGACTTCGCCGACGCTGACGGCATGAATCCAGATGACATGGCGGTTGGTGAGCGCCTGTTTCAAGCCCCCGTGGTAATGCCCGAAACGTTCGTTAAAACCAGGTCGCCAGTTGCCGCGCCGCCGCAACCGCCAGAAGTAATAGGGCGACGACAACAAGAAACCAACGTTGAATAGAATGTTGTAAAGTGTGCGCACGCAAAATCCAGAAGCCCGGCGGCTTCAATTTCCGCAATCCGTCGCCCGCGGCAAAGAGAATGTTTTAAGCCGGCGCCTTTTTCAATAGCGAAAGAACAACCACCAGACGAGGAGCAACACCGGCAGCAGGCAGGGGACGGTGAACTTGAAAATGAAGCCCGGAAACGTCGGAGTGCGGACCTTGAGCTGGTCGGCGACGGCCTTGATCATGAAGTTCGGGCCGTTGCCGATATAGGTGGCCGCGCCGAAAAACACCGCACCGACGCTGATGGCCAGCAGGTTCCCGGCGTGCTGCCGCAGCAATTCATCAATGTCCCGGGCGCCAATCGCGCTGAACAGCGCGCGCAAAAAACCGAGGTACGTCGGGGCGTTGTCGAGCCCGGCGGACAACATGCCCGTGCCCCAGAAAAAAATTCCCGGGGTGGGATTGTGCCCGAGCCATTCGCCGGCATGCTGATCAATGCAATCAAGGGCGGGCATCATGGTGGCAAAAATGCCGGCGAACAGGACGGCGACCTCCTGGAGGGGATGAAAATTAAAACCATTTGCCGCATGCACGGATTTTGTTGTCGTGAAATACGAACCGGCGGCGGCGCCGAGCATCAGCGCTTCCCGCAGGAATTTGGGCCGGACCACAAAAACCGCGCCCAGAATGACGGCGAGAAAAAACAGGTTGGGCAGGCCGTCGAACCGCCACGTTTCAAGGGCGGTTTCCTGCTCCCGCACCGCGCGCGGCGCCCGGGCGAAGTTGATCCGATCCAGGACGTAAAAGATTGCGAGCAGCATTCCGACCCCCAACGCCCACATGGGCCAGCAATGAATAATGACCCACCAAAACGGCACGCCTTGCAGATAACCGAGGAACAGGGGCGGGTCGCCGATGGGAGTCAGGCAGCCGCCCACATTGGCCACGAGGAAAATGAAGAAAACAACATGATACGCCGTGACCCGGTAGCGGTTCATCCGGATCCAGGGGCGGATCAACAACATCGCCGCGCCGGTGGTGCCCAACACATTCGCCACCACGGCGCCGATGAATAAGAAAATGACGTTGGCAAATGGAGTGGCTTCGCCTTTGACCCGAAAATGAATGCCGCCGGAAACCACAAAGAGCGAGCCGACGAGCGCGATAAAACTGACATATTCGTGGGCGGTATCCAGCACACGCACCGAAGCCTGCAACCCCAATAGATAATAACCGAGGACGATGGCGCCAAGACCGAGCGACACCTTTGCATAGTGTCGCAACCACCAGCGGTCCGCCAGCAATGGCGCGACCGCCATCGCGCCGAGCAGCAGCGCGAATGGCAGGATGAAAATGGGATTGGGGGCCGCCATCGCAAGATTTTCGCGGACGCGTGCGGCCCGGTCAACTGAAACCGGCAAATTGAATTGAACTGGGGCGTCTGATTATGTCCAATGCCCGCGCATGACGCCGCCGGAACCCCGCCCGCGAATTTTCAAACACCCCTGGACGTGGTGGTTCATGGTCATGTTGCTGGTCGTGGTGGCGGCCGGGCGGCTGCGGCTGCTGAATTTTCCGCTGGAGCGCGACGAAGGGGAATACGCCTACGCCGGCCAGCTCATCCTGCAGGGGATACCGCCCTACGAACTGGCCTACAACATGAAGTTTCCGGGAACGTATCTGGCCTACGCCGTGATCATGGCAATTTTCGGCGAGACGCCGGCGGGAATTCATTTCGGACTGCTGCTGGTGACGACGGCGACGGCGCTGATGCTGTTCTGGCTCGGTAAAAAAATTCTTGATGAAACCACGGGCATCATCGCAGCCGTGAGTTACTCCGTGATGGCGACGAGCACGGCGATGTTCGGGTATTCGGCCCACGCGACGCATTTCTGCGCGTTTTTCGTGACGGCCGGACTGTGTTTGCTGTGGCGCGCGCGGCAGAAGGAAAATTTCCTGGCGCTGGCGGCTGGCGGCGTCTTGTTCGGTGTGGCAGTGTTGATGAAGCAACACGCGGCACTCATTGCGCTGTGGGCGGGACTGATGCCGGCCCTGGCCGGCCCGCGACAAAAAGATATTCCCGTCCGCCGGCGTTTGGCCGAACTCGCGGCGTTTGGCGCGGCGGTTCTTCTGCCGTTTGGTTTGTGCTGCCTGTGGCTGTGGCGCGCGGGCGTATTCGCAAAATTCTGGTTCTGGACGGTGGATTACGCACGGGCGTATGTTTCGATCATCCGTTTTTCGGACCTGATGACGCCGCTTTCGTGGAGCTTGCGTTCAATGTTTTCAGACTGCTGGCTATGGTGGTTTGCCGTCGCGGGGCTGGGCGTGATCTGGCTTGACGGACGCCTGCGGGGAAACCGCACATGGCTGTTTGGATTCGGTGTCGCCGCCGCGCTGACCACCGCGCCGGGATTTTATTTTCGCACGCACTATTTTCTTTTGACGCTGCCCGCCGCCGCGTTGCTGGCCGGGTGCGCCGTGAGCGGCGGCATTCATCGGTTGCGGCAGAACCAGCGCACGGAGAAATTGCGGCTGGTCCCCGCAATCACCTACAGCGCGGTGCTCGCGGCGGTCCTGTTCAAATACGCGGATGTCTCGTCCGTGCTGGCGCGGGCGGGGGGCCGCGCATTGCACGGCATGGAACCGGTGCCGGAGTCGCAGGTGGTGGCGGCCTTCATCCGCGCCAATTCGCCGCCGTCCGCGCGCGTCGCCGTGCTCGGCTCGGAACCGCAGATTTATTTTTACGCGCACCGCCATTCGGCCACCGGCTACATCTACATCTATGGGCTGATGGAGCCGCAGCCGTTCGCCTTGCAGATGCAGCACGAAATGATTGCCGAGATCGAGACCAACGCGCCGGAGTTCATCGTTTATTCGACGATAGATTCCTCGTGGCAGCGGCGGCCAGATTCCGCGCCGGATATTTTCAAGTGGTGGGCGGATTACCGGACGAACTATGACCTCGCCGGCCTTGCCGAAGTGATTTCGCTGGTTGAAACCAAATTTTACTCGGACGCAGACGCCGTCCATCACGGCCCACTCAAGGACATTGGTCTGGAAATCTACCGGCGCAAAACCGCCGCCATGCATCCATCAAATTGAATTGAACTGGCGCGCCTGATTTTGTCCAATACACGCGCATGACGCCGCCGGAACCCCGCCCGCGAATTTTCCAACGCACTTGGACGTGGTGGTTCATGGTCGTGGTGCTGGTCGTGGTGGCGGCCGTGCGGCTGCGGCTGCTGAATTTTCCGCTGGAGCGCGACGAGGGCGAATACGCTTATGCCGGCCAGCTCATGTTGCAGGGCATCCCGCCTTACCAACTGGCTTACAACATGAAATTTCCCGGCACCTATGCGGCTTACGCCGGCATCATGACGTTGTTCGGCCAGACTCCGGCCGGAATTCATTTCGGCGTGCTATGCCTGACGCTGTTGACGACGCTGATGCTCTTCTGGCTGGGCAAACAAATTCTCGATTGGATGGCGGGAATGGTCGCCGCCACGTTTTACGCCGTGATGGCGGCCAGCCCGTCGATGTTGGGACTGGCCGGACACGCCACGCACTTCGTTGCCTTTTTTGCCACCGCCGGCGTGTGTTTGCTGTGGAAAATCCGGCAGAAACATCGGTGGCCAATCACCCTGGCTTCCGGACTCCTGTTTGGACTGGCGGTTTTGATGAAGCAACATGGCGCAGTGCTGGCGTTATGGGCGGCCATCGCTTTAACCCTGATGGCCTTGGGCCGGAAGGAAATTTCGTTTGGCCGGCGTCTGGCCACCATCGCGGTCTTCGGCTCGGCCATGATTCTGCCGTTTGCCCTGTGCTGCCTGATCCTCTGGCACGCGGGAGTTTTTGAAAAATTCTGGTTTTGGACTATTAATTACGCACGCGAATATGCCTCGGTCGTACCCCTCTCGGAATCCCCGCGGTTCCTCTGGCAGGGTTCCCGGCACGCGCTGGTGAAGGGATGTTTATTGTTGCCGTTTGCCGCCGCCGGTGGGCTGCTGATTTGGTTTGATGAGCGGCTGGTAAAGTCACGCTTCTGGGTTTTCAGTTTTGGCGTGGCCTCGGTGCTGAGTGTTTTCCCCGATTTTTATTTTCGGAAACATTATTACCTGCTGATGCTGCCGGGACTGGCCGTGCTCGCCGGGATCGCAGTCAGCAGCCTGTGCCGGCGAGGCGAACAAAAAGTTTCCAACCCGGCTCTTCAACCCTGGCCGGTTTGGGTTTATGCGTTGACGTTGGCGATCACCGTGTTGACCTGTGCCGACATTTGGTTCTGGCAGACACCCTTCCAGGCCGCGCGCACTACATATCAGGCCGATCCCTTTCCCGAAGCAGAGGCCGTCGCCACTTTTATCCGGGCCAATTCCCCGCCGTCCGCGCCCATGGCCGTGCTGGGATCGGAACCGGAACTGTATTTTCTTTCCCGCCGCCATTCCGTGACCGGTTACATCTACACCTACGGCATGATGGAGCCACAGCCGTTTGCCCGGCGAATGCAGGATGAGATGATTCACGACATCGAAACCAGCAAGCCGGGGATCATCATTTTCGTGGACGACCGCATGTCATGGTTTCGATATCCCGATTCAGACCTGACCATTTTCAACTGGTGGGACGCCTACTCGACCAACTACACCCTGGTGGCCATTGCCGACGTGCTTTCGTCGAACAACACCGTTTATGCCTGGGGGCCGGACATGGTAAAACATTATGGCGGGGCCCGCGGCAGCGCCCTGGAAGTTTATCAGCGGGCGACCAATTCACCCACCTCCCGGCCCAATCCCGGCCCGACCGAATAATTTTTACCCGGCATGATTGCGTCCTTTACCAGCCCCAATTTGCGCAAGGCATGCTGGATCGTGGCTCTTTCGCTCACCGGTGCGTCGATCCTTTTGCATTTTTTTTCCTTCACTCAGGTAGGTGGCTTATGGCGCGATGAAATTGCCATCGCCAATATTGCGACGATGCCCTCCTGGGGTGAGACCTTCCGAGCCCTGCCACATGATCATTGCCCGATTGTGTTTCCGGCAGTGGTACGAATTTGGACGGCGCTGGGGCTGGCACAAACCGACACCGGCCTGCGGATGCTGGGATTGGGAATAGGTTTGTTCGTGCTCGCATCTTTCTGGGCCGCCAGCCAGATGATGGGCAAGAGCCTGCCACTGCTGTCGCTGGCCATCGTTGCAGTGAATCCAGTGGTCGTCCGTTATGGTGATTCGATCCGCGGTTATGCCCTCGGGATTGCCTTTATCATGCTGACGATGGGCATGATCTGGCGTTTTATCGAAACCCCGAAATTGGGCCGCGGATTATTGGCGGGAGTGTTGGCGGTAGTGAGCGTACAGACGCTGTATCAAAATGCATTCTTACTGCTGGCCATTGGCATCGGCGGTGTGGTCGTTTCCCTTCGCCAACGCCAACCGGCCAAGGCCGTGGGTGTTCTGGGCATTGGAGCCGTTGCCGCGCTTTCACTCTTGCCCTACGTCAATCCCATCCGTCAGGCGCAAAGCTGGTGGGTGGTCAGCCAATCCGGCACCAACCTGGAAATAACCCTGGACCGTCTCACCAAGCTGACCGGCCCGTTTCTCGGTGTTTGGGTGGCTGTGGTCGTGTTGGCTGTGCTTTTTGGAATCGGCCGGGCGGTTCTGGTGCCACGGCGGAACCCGGTCCATGAATTGGAAGATCTGCCGCTGTTTGGCAGCATCGCCCTGATACTGGGCGCGGTAGGTTTCGGAGTGTTTATCCAGTTGACCGGCCTGCTTACGCAGACCTGGTATTACCTTCCGGCCTTGTGCTTTACGGTGATATGTTGTGATGCCATCGTGTCGCGAATGCATCCCGCCGCCGGGGTTGGCGTGTTGGTACTGGCAGTGGGAACACTGATTTATTCGATTTCACCGTCGGCATATGCAGCACTGCGCTGGCGGCAGACCAATGGTGACCTCTTGGCCGCACAGGTGGCTCGAACCGCCGGCGCCAACGATCTGGTCATCGTCCATCCATGGTATTTTGGCCTGACGTACGGTTATTATTACCACGGTGCCGCCAAATGGACGACGTTGCCACCCTTGACCGATTATCGGTTTCATCGGTATGACTTGCTCATGGATCAACTGGCGACAACCAACGCCATCGCCCCGGTGCTGGAACAGGTGGCCACCACCCTCCGTTCGGGAAATCGCGTCTGGGTGGTGGGTCGCCTGCCATTGCTGCCGGCTGACGGCGCGGCACCTGCCAGCCCGCCACCGGCTCCAAACGGACTGCGCGGATGGGGTGACCAGCCTTATTCGGAGGCTTGGGGTCTCGAATTCCGCTATCTCCTCAAACTTCACGTCACCAACGCCACCCTGGTGGTGGACCCGGCGACCAATTCCATTCCCATCAATCCGATGGAAAGAATGACGCTGATCGTCACGAGTGGTTGGAAGGATTCCGCTCCGACGAATGAATGAGCCGGACATAAACCGTGGTGATTGGCGCTGGGGACTGCTTCGTGCCCTGGTGGTTTTGGGGGCGGTGGCGATCACGTTGTCCCCGATATTCATTTTGAATGCAGTGACGTTCATGACGGATATTCCAGCGTTGTTTCTTTTGCTGGCGTCGGCCTGCGGGTTTGTGCGTGTGGCCGGAGTTCTGGACGGCGCCGGCAATGATGCCGCGCGGATCGGGGCATTGCCACGGCCTTTTTGGGGATGGCTCTTGTTCGCCACGGCGAATGGCATTCTGGGTGGCTCCATCCGGCAAACCGTCTGGATAATGGCCTGCTTCGCACCATGGTGGCTTCTGGTCCGGCGGCGGACATTTCTGCGACTGCCTTCTGCTAGATGGCCGCTGACCCTGTCCAGCTTGGCCGCCATGGCTGTTGCCGTCTTGCTGGTCGCCTGGTTCAAGCACCCATTCAACTCAGGGCCGACCGACGTGGGCGCGGGTCTGCAACACGTCTTTCAATCCCGGGTTGTCCTGTTTCTTAGCCAGTTGGCCGCTTTCCCTTCATTTCA
The DNA here is from genome assembly GCA_964555775.1 of uncultured Bifidobacteriaceae bacterium. Lineage (GTDB taxonomy): Bacteria > Verrucomicrobiota > Verrucomicrobiia > Limisphaerales > UBA11358 > UBA11358. Next base: position 9,634 of record CAZKTW010000092.1, read on the forward strand.
GCCAAGCACGGCTTGACGGAAGCCTTTTTCACGGCAAACTTCCTTTTGCTTGGCGCAAAACGCGGCAGCGTCGGCGACAAGCAATTTGTTCGCTGACATTTCGAAAACCACCGCCGTACAGTCCTTCATGCGGCGCGTGGCGGAGGGCGGCGCGTTGTCCGATACCGGGGTTTGCGCATCCGCCCGCCCGTTTCTTGCCGTTTTGCTCCGGCACATTTTTCCCAAACGCCAGATTGTTGTCGTGACCGACAATCTCAAGACCCAGGAGGGTTTTCACCAGGATTTGGAAACCTGGCTGGCGGAAATGCGGAGGGCGGAGGGCGGAGGGCGGAGTGAAAATGCCGCGCCGTTGTTTTACCCGGCCTGGGAGATGCTCCCGCATGAAGGTAAACTGCCGCCTGCCGACACGATCAGCGACCGGCTCGAGACGCTGGTCGCCCTGGCTTCAAACTCCGCACTCCCAACTCCGCACTCCCAACTCATCGTCGCCAGCATCACCGCGCTTTTGCAAAAGACCTTTCCCCCGGCCCGGCTGCGCGAGCGCACCCGCACGCTGGCCCGCGGCGATAAAATCAATCCCTTCGATCTGATTGAATGGCTCGAAGAACAGGGACACGAAGCGGAGGCCCAGGTCACGCAGAAGGGCGAAATCGCTTTGCGCGGCGGCATTCTCGACGTTTGGCCGCTGGCCAGCCCGTGGCCCGTGCGATTGGAATTCTTCGGCGACGAACTGGAATCCCTGCGCCATTTCGATCCACTCACGCAAATTTCCCGCGAGGAAATTGGTTCGGCCACCCTGCCACCCGGCGGTGAATCGGGAATCCTCAAAGACGAAATTCAAAAAACGGAAGCCGGCCGTCAGAATCCGGCGGGCTTGGCAACGTTGCTTGATTACCTGCCACGCGACACAATTTTTCTCCTTTGTGAACCGGAACAACTGGCTGAACGGGCCGGTGAATACGCCAATCAGGTTCCCGCGAGCGATCCGTTCTTTGTTTCCTGGGAGCAATTCCTTGCCGGCCTCGACCGGGGTGGCCTGACCCGGATTGAGCTGGACGAAAGCGGTCCGGCGCTTTTTGCAAGTCTGGAGGCGTTTCGACCTTTGACCGATCGCCTGCCCGATCCGCAAATTGCCGATGTGCAACGCCGTGAATTTTTTGGCCAGCTCCATCGCTGGCTACGCCAGGACCATGCTGTCCACATCTTTTGCAACAACGATGGCGAGCGGCAACGATTTGAAGAAATCTGGAAGGAATTGGGACCGGATCAAGCGTCGGGCACCGGGGGTCGAGCGCCGGATCCCATTCCACCTTCGCCGCTCGGTCCTCGGCCCTTGACTCACCTCGGCACCCTGGCCCGTGGATTTCTGTGCGAAGCGGCCAGACTGGTGGTTGTCACCGACGCCGAAATTTTCGGGCGCTACAAAATCCAGCGCCCACGCCGGTTGAAGTCGCCGCATGCGCTGGCCACCCGTTCCGCCCTCGACATTGATTTTACCGAGCTGGAGGAAGGCGACTTCGTGGTTCATTTACAGTATGGAATCGGGAAATTCCAGGGTTTGAAAAACCTGCCGGCAGACAGCAGCCGTCATCCCTCAACTCACAACCTGCAACTTTCCACCGGCGCGGAGTGCCTCGTCATCGAATATGCGCCCGCCCATTCCGGTGATGAACCGCCAAAACTTTACGTTCCCGTCGCCGAGGCCCACCTGGTCAGCAAATACGTCGGGGTGGGCAAGGCGCATCCGCCTCTGAACACCCTCGGCGGCACGCGCTGGCAAAAGGCCAAGGAACAGGCTGAACGCGCCGTGCGCGACATCGCCGCCGAACTGCTGCAAATCCAGGCGGCGCGCGAATCACAACCCGGCCATGCGTTTGCGCCGGATGTGCCGTGGCAACGCGAATTCGAGGGCGCATTTATTTTCGAGGAAACACCCGACCAGCTTCGCGCCATCAATGAAACCAAGGCCGACATGGAGCGGCCCAAGCCGATGGACCGTTTGATTTGCGGCGATGTCGGTTTCGGCAAAACGGAAATTGCCATCCGGGCCGCGTTCAAGGCCGTGATGGGAGGCAAACAGGTTGCCATCCTGGTGCCCACGACCGTTCTGGCGCAGCAACATTTCAACACCTTCCGTGAACGGATGGCGGACTATCCGGTCCGCATTGAACTGCTCTCGCGCTTTCGCACCCGGCGGCAGCAGGAAAGTGTGGTGAAGGATCTGGCCGGCGGGGTGGTGGATGTCGTCATCGGCACACACCGGCTGATTCAAAGCGACATTGCGTTCAAGGAGCTCGGGTTGGTGGTGATTGACGAGGAACAGCGGTTTGGCGTGCTGCACAAGGAGAAATTCAAGCGGTTGCGGATGCTCGTGGACGTGCTCACGCTCAGCGCCACGCCGATCCCCCGCACGCTTTACCTTGCGCTCACCGGCGCGCGTGACATGAGCACCATCCAGACGCCGCCGCACGACCGCCTGCCGGTTGAAACCATCGCCACGCAATACGACGAACGGATTATCCGCGACGCCATCCAGCGCGAGCTGAACCGGGGCGGGCAGGTTTTCTTCCTGCACAATCGCGTGATGACAATCGAAACGATGCGGTCGAAATTGCAGACGCTGGTGCCGCAGGCGCGTGTGGTCGTCGGCCACGGCCAGATGGACGCGGACGAACTCGAGGAAGTGATGACGAAATTCGTCAA
>CAZKTW010000093.1:0-12258 GCA_964555775.1 uncultured Bifidobacteriaceae bacterium
CCACCGCCATCTGGGCGCTGGCAATTTCCAACAGTTCCTTGGTGATGTTTGACTGACGCAATTTGTTGTATTCAAGCGTCAGATCCTTGATCAGCTGCTGCGCATTGTCCGTCGCATTTTTCATCGCGACCATGCGGGCGCTGTGTTCGCTGGCCTTGGCCTCCAGCAAAATCTGATAAATCCGGAAATTCAGGCTGTGCGGCAGCAATTCGCCCAGCACGGTTTCCTCGTCCGGCTCAAAAAAGAACGGAACGTCCGCGCCACCGGGCAGATCCTTCGACTGGGCGTGGCTTTGCATTCCGGCGGCGACCGATTGGACCTTCGCCACCGGCAGGAACGGCACGACCTGCGGCCGCTGGTCCAGCGTGGAAATGAAACTGGTGAACAGGATGTCCACCGCATCCACCTCACGGCTGAGGAACTGATCCTGCGCAAATTTGGAAACGGCGCGCGCCTCGGCGAACAGCGGCGTGTCCTTGTAGGTGAACTCCGCGGCCAGCGGACGTTTCGTCCGCGCGATGAACTGCGACGCCTTGCGGCCGGCGGTGATGTAGGTGGTCGTCGCCTTGTCAAATTTCGCCGTTTCGCGCAGCAGATTGCTGTTGAGCGCCCCGCACAACCCGCGGTCCGTGCTGACCACGATGACGGCCCGTTGCTTCACCGGACGCGCCTGCAAAAACGGATGGATGAAGCCCGTCATGCGCGACGCGGCTTCCGCCAGCACTTCATTCATCAACGCCGCGTACGGCCGCCCCGCCAGCGCGGCCTGCTGCGCCCGGCGCATCTTGGCCGCCGCCACCATCTGCATCGCCTTGGTGATCTGGGCGGTGTTCCGGACCGACTTGATGCGTCGGCGTATGTCGCGCGTGCTGGGCATGGGTTAGCGATACGATTGCTTGAACTCCGTCGCCGCCGCCTTCAGCTCCGCCGCAATGCCGTCGCTGATGGCTTTTTCCTTCAGGATCCGCGCCAGCAATTCGGTTTTGCGCGTGTGCATGAACTGCGAGAATTTCTGCTGAAAATCCTTCACTTTTTCCACCGGCACGTCATCGAAATAATTGTTCTGGGCCGCCCAGAGCACGGCCGCCTGCGCCTCGACGGAAATCGGATCGTATTGCTGCTGTTTGAAAATTTCGATGATGCGTTTGCCCCGTTCGAGAATGCCCTGGGTCTTGACGTCGAGGTCGGAACCGAACTGCGCGAAGGCCGCCAGTTCCCGGAACTGTGCCAGATCGCCCTTGATCCGGCCGGCCACCTGCTTCATCGCCTTGATTTGGGCCGCCGATCCGACACGGCTCACGGACAAGCCGACGGAAATCGCCGGGCGCACACCCTGATAAAACAAATCCGTCTCCAGGTAAATCTGTCCGTCGGTGATCGAAATCACGTTCGTCGGAATATAGGCCGAAACGTCGCCGGCCTGGGTCTCGATGATCGGCAGCGCCGTGAGCGAACCGTTGCCGTATTTTTCGGAAACGCGCGCGCTGCGTTCGAGCAGGCGGCTGTGCAGATAAAACACGTCGCCGGGATATGCTTCGCGGCCGGACGGACGCTTGAGCACGAGCGAAACCTGGCGGTAAGCGACGGCGTGCTTGGATAAATCATCAAAAATGATCAGCGCGTCCATGCCGTTGTCCATGAACCATTCGCCGATCGCCGCTCCGGCAAACGGGGCGAGGTATTGGTTCGTGGCCGAATCCGACGCCGACGCCACGACGACAATGGTGTACGGCATCGCGCCGGCTTCCTCCAAAACCCCGATGACGCGCGCGATGTTCGATTGCTTCTGACCGATGGCGACATAAATGTTGTAAATCGGACGGCTGTCCTTGTCGCCGGCGGCTTCGGCGGCCTTGTTGATGCGCGCCTGGTTGATCATGGTGTCCACGCCGATGGTGGTTTTGCCCGTCGAACGGTCGCCAATGATCAATTCGCGCTGGCCGCGGCCGATGGGAATCATGGCGTCAATCGCCATGATGCCGGTTTGAACCGGCTGGCTGACCGGCTTGCGTCTGACGATGCCCGGCGCGATTTTTTCCACCGGATAAAACGCGCTTTCCTTGATCGGTCCCTTGCCGTCCAGCGGCTGGCCGAGCACGTTGACCACGCGGCCGAGCAACCCTTTGCCAACGGGCACCTGCAACAACTTGCCGGTTGTGCAGACTTCGCGGCCTTCCTTGATCTCCGTGTAATCGCCGAGAATGATGGCGCCGACCTCGGTCTCCTCGAGGTTGAGCGCGATGCCGGTGATGCCGTTGCCGAAGTCGAGCATCTCGTTGAGCATGGCGTCGGTCAGGCCTTCAATCTTCGCCACGCCGTCGCCGATTTCGCGGACGACGCCGACATTTTGTTTGGCCGTCGCGGCCTTGGCCCCCGCGATCTGGGATTCAATTTCCTGCAACAAATTCTTCATAGGCTCTGATTAAAACTCTGTTCCAATTGTTCCAACCGGGTCCGGACGCTGCCGTCATAAAGGTCGCTGCCGATTTTGACGCGGAGGCCGCCCAGCAACGCCGGGTTCTGGCTGAATGAAATGTCCACACCCGCGCCGTAATTTTTTTTGATCCGGGCTGCCAGATCATTCCGCAAATCGGCGGAGAGCGGCACCGCACTTTCAACGCGCGCAGCGTGGCGCTCCACGTCCAGCTTCACCAGCCGGTGGAGGCGCGACAGGATTTGGAGGTAGCGGTGCGGCTTTTGCGCCAGCACCATGGCAATGGCCTGGCGCATGCGCCCCTGGTCCAGCAAACCGTCCGTCTGGCAACCGCGGAACAGTTGCCGGGCGGCGCGTTGCGCCTGTTTGGAAATCTTCATTCCTGGTTTTTGGTGGGGTTGCGCCGCCGCGTATCCGTTTGATCGGCAGGACGGTCCCACCGGTTTTTATGAGGCCAGTTGTTTTTCGGTTTCCTCGACAAGCCGGCGCTGGTCCTCCGCCGTCAGAATCTTGCCGGTGACGGTTGTCGTGGTTTGCACCACCAGCCGGCCGACCTCGCGTTTCAATTCCCGCAGCATCCGGTCGCGGTCCTGGGCGGCGGCTTCGCGCGCCTTGATCAGGATCTGTTCCGCGGCGGAAATGGCCTTCTGGGTTTCCACCTCGCGCACCCGCAAGGCGGCCACCCGCGCTTCCTCAATCATCTTGTTCGCCTGGTCGCCGGCCTGGGTCAGGATCGCCTTGCGATCCACCTCGGTCTTGGCCAGTTGCGTTGCAATCTTCTCGGCGTTGGCGATGCCGTCGGCGATTTTTTCCCGCCGCGCGGCCAGGATGCTGAAGACGGGTTTGTAGGCCCATTTCCAAAGCACCAGCATGACAATGCTGAAGTTGATCAACTGCGCGATCAACTCCTGCCAGTTAATGCCGAGATCGTGAAGCGTCTGGGTCATAGACCGCTGTGGGGAATGAGGAAGTAAGCGAGAATCGCCAGCCCTTCGGCCAGCGCCATGCCGATGAGCATGGTGGTGAAAACCTTGCCGAATGTGCCCGGGTTGCGCCCGATGGCGACTTCCGCGCCCGCGGCGGCGATGCCAATGCCGATGGCGGCGCCGGCGCTGGCCAGGCCGATATGAATATTACCTACAGCTTCTGCGATTATCATATGTTTTGTCTTTCCGTTTGGTTGTTACAGCCGTCCGCGTTCCATGCGGTTCCGCCTGCAAATTCAAAAATCAATGACCATGCTCCTCGTCCGCATGACCGCACATCGTGCCGACAAAGGCGATGGTCAGCAGCGCGAACACCAGCGCCTGCACCACCGCCACAAACAATTCCATGAAATAAAACGGCAGCGCGCCGATGCCCAGCGGCGTGTGTGTCAGCATCAGCGCCATCACGCTTTCACCGCCGAGAATGTTGCCGTAAAGCCGCATGGCCAGCGCCACCGGACGAACCAGGATGATCGAGATCAATTCCATCACCCCGATGAACAGAAACAGCACCAGCATGGGGGGAAACGACCATTTGTTCGTTTCCACCTTCACCCCGAAAATATGTTTGAAGAAACCGAAAAAGCCATTGTAACGGAAGGACCAGAACAGGCACATGATCAGAAACAAGGATGCCATGACCACGGTCATGTTGGCGTCGGAAGTTGGCGGACGGAACAACGGCGATTCCGCGTGCGCGAGCGCGAAGGGCATGACACTCGCCTTGTCCGGCTCACCGTAGCCAATGCTGCCGACGCCCGGCAGCAGCCCCATCAGGTTGGAGGTGAGGATGAAAATGAAAAAGGTCGCCGCCAGTGGGAAAACCCAGCGGGCCACCTTCGGTTCCAGCACGCCGGCCGCCAGGTCCTCCAAACCTTCCACCGTCGCCTCCAGAAAATTTTGCACGCCGGCCGGCACCTCCTTCATCCGGCGCGTGCCGAGACGCACGATCACAAAAATCACCGCTCCCACCACCCAGGTATAAATCATCGAATTGGTGACCGGCAACGGGCCGAGGTGGAACAAGATCGGGGGCGCTTCCGACACCAGCGGTTTGCTGGCCTCGGCCGTGGCTTTCGCCGGCGCGGCCGTCGTGACCCCGGCGCCCTTTTCCAAGACGGCCGACGGCTCCGCTTTCATTGCGATCGCAAAAATAGCGACAGCAAGTGCGCAGATAAAAATGATTTTGATTGATCGCTTCACTTCAAAACCGCGTAAGGCGAAAAAACCCATTCGCTTCACAAAACGATGATGCGAAAAGCTGCCTCATCGTGAAATAATTCACAAGCTTTTTCTTGCTAAAACGTAGCCAAAATTTAACTCGTTATTCGCAACCCTAATGGCGGTTCCAGTCGCGCCGTAATTGTGCCGGCGTGTTCCCCTGCCCCCGCAAGGCCCGCAGGCTCAAGACATCATGGCGCTTGGCCAGCCGCCGGCCTTGTTCGTCCAGCATCAGCGCACAGTGGAAAAATTCCGGCGGTCTCAATCCGAGCGCGCGATAAAGCAGGATTTGTCGCGCCGTGCTGACGAGCAAATCCGCCCCGCGCACCACCTCGGTGATCTGCATGGCCGCGTCATCCACCACACAGACGAGTTGATACGCCGGAATGTCGTCATGCCGCCAGACCACGAAGTCGCCGAAATCCCGGCCGGCGACGAACCGCTGTTCGCCGCAATTGCGGTCCACGAACGAAATGGTTTCGCCGTCAGGAACCCGGAAACGCCAGTTTATCCGCGTGTCACGTTTCATGTGCGATGTGTCATGTGGAGTCGGGCCTTTGGGCTGCGTGACACTTGAAACTTGATACTTGAGACTTTCGTTTGGTCGGCAGGTTCCCGGATAAATCACCTCGTCCTCTTCAGCATGCGGGGCGCGCGCGGCATCCCGAATATCCTTGCGCGAGCAGGTGCAGGGATAAATCAATCCGCCGGCACGAAGTTGTGCCAAAGCCGCAACGTAAAAAGATCGCCGTTCGCTTTGCGAATAGGGTCCAAAGGGTCCGCCACAATCCGGCCCTTCCTGCCAGGCAAAACCGAACCAGCGCAGGTCCTCGATCATTTGGGGAACGAACTCCAGCTTGAAACGAGTGGAGTCGATGTCTTCGTTGCGCAAAACCAGCGTGCCGCCGTTTGCCCGCGCCCGTTCCTGGGCCACCCAGAACGTCCGAGCATGGCCGAGATGCAGCAGCCCCGTCGGCGACGGCGCGAGCCGGCCACGATAATCCGGCATTGCGGAAAATTTCACGCGGGCAATTAACCAACTAAGCCGCCAGGGCACAAAGCTTTCTTTTTCGAAGCTTCCTCAAAAATTTGGGTGGACATATGCCGCCGAAAAAATCAATTTTGCACCATGCACATCAGCCTCTTTCCCCGAACTGATCTGTTCGCCCGGCTTGGCCTGCTCCTGGCCGCCCTCGGCGCCACTTCCCTCCTGGCGCAAACGGAACCAACCAATGCTGTCCCGGTTGCATCAACCAATATCGCTCCAACGGAACCAACCAATACCGTCCCGGCCATCCCGATGCTGCAAGTCAAGGCCGACCAGGTCACGGCGAAGGTCAGCCCGATGCTTTACGGATTGATGACGGAGGAAATCAATTATTCGTACGAAGGCGGTCTTTACGGCGAGCTGGTCCGCAACCGCACGTTCAAGGCGAACCCGACGAATGCGGTGTTCTGGGATACAATAAACGACACCAAAATTTCGCTCGATACCAATATGCCGCTCAATGCCGCGCTGAACGTGAGCTTGAAAATGGATACGAGCGAAGCCACTAAAAATCATACCGTTGGCATTGTTAACAATGGGTATTGGGGAATTCCCGTCCTGCCAAACACCACGTATCATTTGTCGTTTTATGCGAAAGGAGAAAATTTCAGCGGCCCGTTGGAAGTGGGTCTCGAACACATCGGGAGCACCAACGTGATAAAAATTACGGACGGTTCAACCATCAGCCTGGACACGAATACCATGCAAGTTTTGGGCAACACGGCTCCTCCCAAAGAATGGGGGGCTGGTGCAGCGTACATGGCTGACAGATGGCAACTCGCCGGCGCGGAAATTCCAAAAATATCCAAAGACTGGCAGAAATATGAAGTCACTTTGACGACGGGAAACATCAAGCCAACGAAAAACAACCAGTTGTTCATATCTGCCTACAAGGGCGGCAGTTCCTTCTGGCACCGGCACAGCTCGATCTGGTTCCAGCAAGTCTCCCTGTTTCCGCCAACGTTCAACAACCGCGCCAACGGCAACCGGCCCGATCTCATGCAATTGCTCGCGGACATGAACCCGAAGTTTTTGCGGCTGCCTGGCGGCAATTATCTGGAAGGCGATTATATCAACGAGCGTTTTGACTGGAAGAAAACCATCGGCGACATTTCCCAACGGCCCGGCCACCGCAGCCCGTGGAATTACTGGTCCACGGACGGGTTCGGCCTGATGGAATATCTCAACTGGTGCGAGGATTTGCGGATGGAACCGTTGCTGGCGGTGTTTGCCGGCTACGCGCTGAAACATGATTACATCAAACCCGGCCCCGATCTGGAGCCCTATGTCCAGGACGCGCTCGAGGAGATTGAATATGTCACCGGCGACGCCCGAGCGACAAAATGGGGAGCCCAACGCGCGAAGGACGGCCATCCCGAGCCATTCCCGTTGCACTATGTCGAGGTCGGCAATGAAGACTGGTTCGACCGTTCCGGCAGTTACGACGGCCGTTTCGCGCAATTTTTCAACGCCATCAAGGCAAAATATCCTGACCTGCAGGTCATCGCCACGACTCCGGTAAAGGGCGTTACGCCTGATTTTGTTGATGAACATTATTACCGTTCGCAGGAACAGATGGAGGCGCAATCGCACATGTATGACACGCGCAAACGCGAAGGCCCGAAAATTTTCGTCGGCGAATGGGCCACCCGCGTGGGCCGCCCCACGCCCAACATGGCGGGCGCGCTCGGCGATGCCGCGTGGATGTGTTGCATGGAACGCAATTCCGACCTCGTCCTCCTGGAATCGTATGCGCCGCTCTTCGTCAACGTCAGTGACCTGAGCCGGGGCGGCTCGATGCAATGGCCCAGCGATCTCATCGGCTACGACGCGCTCACCAGCTACGGTTCACCGTCCTATTACGCTCAAAAAATGTTCAGTACGCATCATGGCGACACCCTGCTCGCCACTGATTCGCAAAATCTCCCGACCCATGCCTGGCAGCCGCCGGCGCGCACTCGCAATGGGGTTCCGCAGGGCGAGCGCCCGGGGCCGCAGGAAGTGCCGTCGCTTTTCTACGATGCCACGCGCGACAGCCAGAGCGGAACCATTTATCTTAAAGTGGTCAACCGCCAGGGCACGGCCCAGCCGGTCTATGTTCAAATCAGCGGAATCTCCGCCGTCGAAGCCCAAGGCACGGCCACCGTGCTGAAAGCGGACAAGCTGGACGACACGAATTCCATTCAAGAGCCGGTGAAGATTGTCCCCGTCACGGAGGCAGTGGACGGACTTGGAACCGACTTCACGCGCACCTTCCCGGCCTACTCCATCACCATCCTGGAATTGAAGGCCAAGTGACCTGTAATCGTCTGGCTGGAACGCACCGCAAGGCGCCAGCCGCCGTCGCGCCGCGTAGGCGGAAGGGCTGGCGCAGTCCAAGACGCTGACGCGCCAATAAAATCGGCTGCGCCGTCGCATATGGTGCAGCTGCCCCGAGGAACGATGGACATTGCCTCCAGCGCGCCGGATTCATGATCATCCGGCGAAGGTTGGATTCATCGGCACTGCTAGCTAAGTGCCACGGTTAAGAACCAGGACGGCATTTGTGCCTCCGAAAGCAAACGAATTCGACATGGCGGTCATGAGCCCGGGCACTTTTCTCGCCTGACCCGGAACGTAATCCAGATCGCACTCCGGGTCGGGCACTGCAAGGTTGATGGTTGGAGGAATGGTCTGATGCTGAACACTGAGGGCCGTGGCAATGAATTCAAGGGCTCCGGCGGCGCCCAACAAGTGGCCGTGCATCGACTTCGTTGAGCTGAGGGGTATCTTATAAGCCATCTCCCCGAACACATTTTTGATCGCACGTGTCTCGGCCACGTCGTTGGCTGGCGTGGCGGTTCCGTGCGCATTGATATAGCCAATGCGGTCTGGAGAGATTTGGGCATCATCAAGAGCGGTCTGCATGGCGATGGCGAGTCCTTCCTCGGATGGCTTGGTAATATGTCCGGCGTCAGCGGTTGAGCAATAGCCAATCACCTCGCCGTGGATTCGAGCGCCTCGCCGCAGGGCTCGGTCTCGGGATTCGAGAATCACCATGGCCGCCCCTTCACCCAGGACAAAACCGGAGCGATCCTTTGAAAAGGGTTTGCACGAAGCAGCCGGGTCACTGGCTTCCCTTGCCAAAGTGCCAAGCGATTCCCAGCCCATGAGGACCCCGAAGGCAAGCGAGGCTTCGCTTCCGCCGGCAAACATAACCTCAGCCCGGCCCTGTTGAATCAGCCGGAAAGCCTCTCCGATGGCGATGGCGGAAGAGGAGCACGCGGTGGAGTAAGTAATACAGGAGCCCTTGAGGCCAAACTGAATGGAAATATGCGAGGCGGCTGCGTTATTCATCGCCATCGGAATTCCCAGCGGAGACACACGAGACGCATTCTCCTGCAACAACTGGAAATAGGCCAAATCGAGGGTAGTGATCCCTCCCATGCTCGTCCCGCAATACACCCCTGAACGCCGCTTCTCGGCCTCGGTCAGCTCGAGGCCAGCATCATTGGCCGCTTGGGTCGCAGCCACGAGGGCGAACTGGCTTACCCGGTCCAGCTTGCGGGCAATGGTCCCGGGAAAATGTTCCAGCGCGTCAAACGCGCAACGCGCGGCAATCCGTATGCCGAGGCGCGGCAAGAAATCCTCCGGAAATCGCCCGATGCCCGATTTCCCGGCTGCGAGATTGTTGAAGAACTCGTCACTTGAGTTTCCCAAGGGGGAGACGACGCCCAGGCCGGAGATCACAACCCGATTCATTGCAGTGTAATGTTGGGCGGCGGTTGCGGATTCTGTTCCTGCACCGTGCGCTCAACCAGGTCCACCAGATCCTGGATGGAATGGAAGTTGAAGTTCTCGGTGGGTATCTTGATATTGAATTCCTTTTCGATGGCGTAGAAGAAATCCAACATGTCCAAGGAGTCCAAACCCAGACTATCGATGGGAGCTTCAGTCTTAATCCCTGCGCCATCGATGGCGTATTGTTTAAACAACAATTGCTTGAGACGTTCCAGAGTAGTCATATGAATGCTCGGGTTTAATAGATTCAGTCTCTGATGTGTCATTCTTGATCAATGAACCGGGAAATGTCCACGATTAAAGAGTGGTGCCCTGATTTAAAAGTTACTTTTAAAACCTTTGGCGACAAATCCTGAAAATCCATATTGCGAGGCAAATTGAGGCAATGCCCATCAGGAAAAGAAGATGAAGCATTCTCTCTCCATGCATTTGCGATGGATACCGGTCTTCCAGTTCCCCGGCACACCGTTCGGGAGCTGTCAGCCATGCGACATCTCACCACCTGCCGCAGCGGGCAGAGAACGCGCGCCCTGCGAACACAAGGCCAGAGTTCGGGTTAAAACGTTTCGTCCGGATGGGCTGTGAGCCATCCAGTTAAACCGGGCAACGGAACAGACAACACCTTTTGCACCCTGGTGATGTCCAGCGACGTATCCAGCGCGCGCGGTGGCCCGGGAAAATCTTTTGCCGAACCGGATTCGATTTTTGCTTTCACTTCAGGCCAGCGTTGGACAAGCAATTGGCCGATTTGCCAGCGCGACAGCTTTTCCGCCCCCGCCACATGGAACAAACCTGCCTGTGCCTGGTTCGCCAGATCCCAGACTGCGCGCGCCGTCTCAACGGCTGGAATCGGGCAACGAAATTCGTCCGTGAACAGTTTCATCCCCGACCCGGTTTGCAGCGACTGGCGGAACAGTTCGTTGAAACCGCGATTTCCCGGGCGCGACACACCGCCATTGAGCGACGTGCGCACGACGATGTGTTGCGGATTTCTCAAAACGATCTCCTCGGCCACGGCTTTCGTCTCGCCATAAACATGCACCGGATTGGGCGCATCGGTCTCGACATAATTTCCTTTGCGCCCGTCAAAAACCAGATCCGTCGAAAAGAAAACGAGGGGGATTTCGGCCGCCAGTTCCGCGAGCAGTCGGGTGACCTCGACATTCACGCGCCGGGCAAGTCTCGGATCCGCCTGGACCCCGGCGACAGAACTGATGGCGGCGCAATGAATGACCAGTTGCGGTCGGTCTTTTTTAAACTCACGGCGGACGGCGACAGAGTCGAGCAGGTCCAGTTGATCACGCGTCAAGCCGCGCACCCGATATCGCGGAGCGAATTTCGGCGCCGTCTGGGCCAGATAATTGCCAATCAACCCGTTGGCACCAGTGATCCATACCAGGGGTTTGAAAGCCGCGTCAGTCAATCAAGCGTTGAGTAAGACCGCCGTAGGCATCAATCCGGCGGTCGCGCAGGAAAGGCCAGTGCGTGCGGGCGGTGTCCACCTTGGCAAGGTCAACCGGCACGATGAGAATCTCCTCCTGGGCCGACCCGGCTTTGGCGAGGATTTCGCCGGACGTGCCGGCCACGAAACTTTGCCCCCAAAACTCCAGACCGTCGCCGCGCACCCCGGAAATTTTTTCACGACCAATGCGATTGGCCACGGCGACATAACAGCCGTTGGCGATGGCGTGGCTGCGCTGAATGGTCTCCCACGAGTTGTGCTGGCGTTCGCCGTATTTCTTTTTTTCGCGCGGATGCCAGCCGATGGCCGTCGGATAAAACAGGATTTGCGCGCCCTGCAATGCCGTCAGCCGCGCCGCCTCCGGATACCATTGGTCCCAGCAAATCAACACGCCGATCCTGCCGTAACGCGTCGTCCACGCCTTGAAACCCAGGTCGCCGGGCGTGAAATAGAATTTCTCATAGAACAGCGGGTCGTCGGGAATATGCATTTTCCGGTAGCTGCCCAGCAGTGAACCGTCCGCGTCGATGACCGCCGCGGTGTTGTGATAAACGCCCGCGGCGCGTTTCTCGAACAGCGAAGCGATGATGACGACCTTGTGCTTTTTCGCCAGTTGCTGAAAAGCGGCGGTGCTGGGGCCGGGGATTTCCTCGGCGAGTTTGAAATTCTTGTGGTCTTCGCTCTGGCAAAAATATTGGGAGCGGAAGAGTTCCTGCGTGCAGATGATTTGCGCGCCCTGCCGGGCCGCACGTCCGGCCAGGGCGAGTGTTTTTTTGAGATTCGCCGCCGGGTCGGAGGAACACGCGGTTTGAATCAGCCCGAGGTTGACGGTCTGGGCGGCGGCGCGTTTCATTCACTTGGCGCGTTCGTTCAGCCGCGCGGTCTCTTCGAGAATGATGGATTTGACGTGGGTCTCCTCGGCCTGGTGGGAAGCGACCTGGCCAAACAGATCGCGGATGAATTTGCCCAGCGTCTCGTTCGTGGGACCGTAACCGTCGTGGTAGATGTAATATTCCAGATCGTACATCAACTGGTCGGCGGTCGCGTAACGGCGGTCCAGGTCCCGCGCCAGGCAGTGATGCAGGATGTCGTTGAGTTTGTCATCAATCCGCGGATCCAGCGCGCGAAAATCTGGAATCGGCTGGTTCAGGATGCGGTTGCGCGATTCCTCAGCCGATTCGCCTTTGAACAAATTCCGTCCCAACAACAGGTGCGCCAGCACCACGCCGACGGAAAAAAGGTCGGAGCGCTTGTCGGTGATTTGAAAATCGGCCTGCTCGGGACTCATGTAATCGGCCTTGCCGGCGATGACTTCGCCTTCCTGGTC
>CAZKTW010000094.1:0-12106 GCA_964555775.1 uncultured Bifidobacteriaceae bacterium
CTTCTTAAAAAACGAAAAAGGCACGCTGGCCATCGTCGTTCCGGATGAGTCACTGGCCAAAATCAACCAGGGAAAGGTTGTGGCGATCACCGGCACCGCCACCACCAGCGGCAAAGGCGGCCCGAGCCGGCCCATTGAGGCCATCGCTTCGCCGGCGGACATCAACCACGGCAATCTCAAGTTGTGGTTCATGGCGGGAGACCGAAAAATGATCTTCGAGCCGGCCTATCACTTTGCCGGAAAAAATACGACGGCGGTTCTGGGGCAGGCGGTTGAAATCCAACCTTGAATTAATGAAAACCGAGTTTAATTGGCCAGCCACACCTTGGTGTTCTTTCTGGTTAATTCCGTATTCATTCGTGGTTCAATTGAAGGACTAAGCTGGCGGAGCGGCAGTTCCGCCCTGCCACGTGCGTGGTCGGTGTCATTTCAAGATTGCGGGACTGTACTTTCATCGACTCTTCGCAACCGGGCGGCTGCGCTTGGGACAGGCGCGGTCCGAGGCATCGCATTGGCACATCGCATTTGACAGTCACAGTTGCCGCATTATGATGTTTGTGATACACGGAATCGCATCATGGCAGCCATTTGTTTCTGTGATCACACATATCAATGAACGAAAAAATTGTACAAATCATTCCCGCCGATGATTGGTTTGCCGTGTTTAAGATGGATGACGACGCGGAATTGTCCATGCCGCTGAACTGCTGGGCCCTGTTTCAAGAGGAGGATGGCTCTTCCAGGATCGAGGGCATCTACGTGGATGCGGCCGGTGATTGCACCGCGGCCAAATCAGCCACCAATTTCGTGCGTTACAAAAGACTTTCCACGGTTGTCACCTGAGAGCCTGTCTGAAAATTCCAAGCGGTGCGGCGGCGAGGGGTCTTGACCGTGGGCAAGGCGGCGAGGCGGGAGCATCCTCACCGTGTCTTCTGCCTGGTTAACAGTTGAGGGTTGAAGGAAAACAGCGTTTCCGATGTTCTGACCGCGCCGGCGCCGACGAAAATTAAAACTTTAGCCGTCAGCCTTTCACCCTTAGCCTTTTCCCGATCGGGTCTTCAGCGGTTTTGAAAATGAATGCACGATGGCAAACGTTTTTTCCGTCGGCCCAGTGGCTGGTCGGTTACCAGTCCAAATGGCTGGCGCCCGATTTACTCGCGGGGTTCACGCTGGCGGCTTACGCCATCCCGGTTTCGCTCGCGTATTCCGCGTTGGCGGGACTGCCGCCCCAGATGGGGTTGTATTGTTACCTCGTTGGCGGGCTGGGCTACGTGCTTTTTGGATCGTCGCGCCATCTCGCCATCGGCCCAACCTCGGCTATCTCGCTGGTCTTCGGGGTCACGCTGGCACACCTGGCGGGAGGCGATGCGGACCGGTTGTTGTCGCTGGCCGCGCTGACCACGATGCTGACGGCGGGTCTGTTTGTGCTGGCCTGGCTCCTGCGACTCAGTGTCATCGTCAATTTCATCTCCGAAAGCATCCTCACCGGATTCAAGGCGGGCGCCGCGCTGTCCATCATCGTCACCCAACTGCCCAAGTTCTTTGGTGTGCCGGGCGGCGGCGAAGGTTTCTACCAGCGTGTGGCGCTGATTGTCCGGCAATTGGGTGACACCAATCTGGTGGTGCTCGCCGTGGGGGTGGGCGCCGTCATATTGCTGGCGCTGGGCGATAAATGGTTTCCGGGCCGGCCGGTCGCCCTCGGCGTGGTCATCGTTTCCCTGGCGGCGGTCCCGTTGCTGGCCCTATCCGAACATGGCGTCAGTGTCGTCGGCCTGCTGCCTGCCGGCCTGCCGGCCTTCGACCTGACCCATCTCGGGTGGCGCGGGCTGGACGTGGACACGCGGCGCCAGTTGGTCAGCCTGGCTTTCGCCTGCTTCCTGCTTTCCTACATCGAAAGCATCTCCGCGGCTCGCGCGTTCGCCCTCAAATATCGCTACGAGGTGGATGCGCGGCAGGAATTGCTCGGGCTGGGCGCCGCCAACCTGCTCGCCGGATTGTTTCAAGGTTACCCGCTGGCGGGCGGACTTTCGCAAACCGCCGTCAACGAAAAAGCCGGCGCCCGCACGCCGCTCGCACTCGTTTTTGCCTCGGTCACCCTCGGGCTGGTGTTGCTGTTCCTCACCGGGCTGTTCAGCAACCTGCCCAATGCCGTGCTCGCCGCCGTGGTGCTGGTGGCCGTGCTCGGGTTGATTGACCTTGAGGAATTCCACCATTTGTTCCGGGTCAGCCGCCTGGATTTCGCCGCCGCCGTGGTGGCGCTGGTGGGCGTGCTTGTGCTCGGCATCCTCGACGGCGTCATTTTTGCCGTCGTCGCTTCACTGATCATGGTGTTGCACCGGTCGGCCACGCCTCACGTCGCTTTCCTCGGCCGCATCCCCGGCACGAACCGCTTTTCCGATCTCGCCCGGCACCCGGAAAACGAACCGGTCCCCGGCGTGCTCATTTTTCGGGTCGAAGCGCCGCTGTTATATTTTAACGTGGACCACGTGCAGCACATGGTGCTGGAACGGGTGCGCCGCCAGCCCGAAGGCCTGCACGTGGTGGTCTGCGATCTTTCCAATTCCCCCTACCTGGACCTGGCCGGGACGCGGATGCTGGCCCGGCTGTACGATGAACTGAAAACAATGGACATCGAACTACTCGTCGTGGAGGCGCATGCGACCCAACGGGACATCCTGCGGGCCGAAGGGCTGGACAAACTGGTCGGCCCCATCCATCGTGAGACCTCGCTGGCCGATGCCCTGGCTGATTTGAAAAAAGAGAACCCGTTGAAAACCACATGACTCCATTGCGCTCCAAGCTGGAACAAAGTCTCGGCTGGGCGGTCCTGCTGGTCCTGCTGGCCGGCTGCCTGATCGTGTTGCGCCCGTTTGTGTCAGCCTTGCTCTGGGCGGTGGTGCTCTGCTTTTCGAGCTGGCCGGTTTATCGCCACCTGCTGACGTGGCTCGGCAACCGAAACACCCTCGCCGCCTTCGCGATGACCCTGGCGATGGTCCTCATTGTCCTGTTGCCCTTCGTCATCGTCGGCACCACGCTTGCCGACAACGTCAATGAACTCACCGGGGCGGCAAAACATTGGATCGAAAATGGTCCGCCCACCCCGCCCGAATGGCTGGCCCGGGTGCCGGTCGTCGGTCAACGGGCGACGGACTACTGGCTCAGCCTGGCGGCCGACAGCTCGAAGTTGTGGACCGACGCCCAACACATCATCGAACCGGCGAGCGCATGGCTGCTCAAGGGCGGCCTGGCGCTGGGCGGCGGCCTGATCCAACTGGCGTTGAGTGTTTTCGTTGCGTTCTTCCTGTTCCGCGATGGCATTGCGCTCAGCGGGATTTTGACCACGGCGATTGAACGCATTGCCGGGGAGCGGGGCAAACATCTTCTGACCGTCGCCGGCAAAACGGTCCGGGGGGTCGTGTACGGCATTCTGGGCACCGCGCTCCTGCAGGCGATCATGACCGGCATCGGTCTCCTCATCGCCAGGGTGCCGGGGGCCGCGCTGCTGGCACTGCTGACCTTTTTCGCCTCCGTGGTGCCGGTGGTGGGGACCGGGTTGATCTGGATTCCTGCCGCCCTCTGGCTTTTCCACCAGGGCCTGACCGGCTGGGGCATCTTCATGCTCATCTGGGGCGTGGGCGTCGCCAACATCGACAACTTCGTCAAGCCGTGGCTCATCAGCCAGGGGAGCAACATGCCGTTCATCCTGATTTTTTTCGGCGTGGTGGGCGGCGCACTGGCCTTCGGGTTTATTGGTGTATTCCTCGGCCCAACGCTGCTGGCCGTGGGTTACCGTCTGGTGGCCGAATGGATTTCCACCCACCGCGCCGAAACGGCTCCCGACCTGAAACCCTGACACGCGATCTTCCTTCCTTTTCCAGCCAAAACAGAGGAAAATAATCCTTAAGCGGATTCAGAACCGGCCGATACGTACCTAATTGTTTATGTCACATTACCCGATTTATCGCAGAAAACCGGTTTTGTCCCTGCATCAGAAACAAATCCGGTTCTTAACCGGACTGTCTGTGATCATCTGCTCCCTGTTTGGCTTTGCGTTCTTCTGGATGGTGAACTGGTTGAGTTACACCGTTCACTAAAATTGCCGCGTAAAAGGCTTTCAACCTCACTTTCCGCCTGCCTCCCACAGGAACTGAGCGTGTTGGCCCAAGACCCGGAGCGCGGACCGCTGAGTCCGCACGTTCCCTTTTGCCAATCATTTGGAGTTTTCAAACGTGTTCGCAACCCGCGGACATGGCTGTCCGCGCTCCGGTTCGATTAGGACAACACGCCTGCACAGCGCAAGGGCGGGAGTCCCGACTGTGAATAACCCGTTCTTGACGCTCGTGAAGATGGGGGTAGGTTCCCCTCCATAAAAGGAAACGGCGTTTCCACATTTTGCGGCCTCGGGTCCGTTCGTGTCCTGATGCCTGAAGCTGGCTGATTGGCTGGAAGGGAAGTCCCGGGAAAATCATTTGATGCCGGGAGAAAAACGCAAATTAAACGCGGGATGAAACCATGAGCGAACCGCTTCCGGTTGTTTACCTCGCGCGGCACGGCGAAACCGCCTGGAGCCTCACCGGCCAGCATACCGGGTTGACCGATTTGCCGCTGACCGAACGTGGGGAACAGAACGCCCGGCGGCTGGGCGTCCGGCTGAAGGGATTGACGTTTGCGAAGGTGTTCACCAGCCCTTTGCACCGCGCAACGCGGACGTGTGCCCTGGCCGGTTTCGCCAAGGCCGCCGAAGTGGATCGCGATCTGGCGGAATGGAATTACGGCCAATACGAAGGCCGCACCACCGACGAAATCCTCGCCGACCGTCCGGACTGGCAACTGTTCCGCGACGGTTGTCCGGACGGCGAAACGCCGGAACAGGTTTGCGGCCGGGCCGACCGGGTGGTGAGCCGGCTGCGGGCGGTCCCGGGCAACGCGCTGGTTTTTTCCAGCGGACATTTTCTGCGGGTGCTGGCCGCCCGCTGGCTGGGACTCACAGCCGGGTGGGCCGGCGGTTATTTCCTGCTGAGCACGGCGAGCTTGAGCGCGGTGGGTTATGAACACAACCTGTCCCGGCCGGTGATCCGGCTGTGGAACGACGATCACCACGTGGTTGAATGAATTGGCGGCGGAAATGTCATAAAAGAATGGGACGGAAAAATCGAAACAAATAAAAAGGAACCCGTGAGGGAAACATCACCATGAGTGCGACCGCAACCAGCCCGCCAAAAACCAGCGCCCCGGCGCCGGCAGCGGAATCCGACGCGAAGGCCAAACTCGCCAGACATTACGGCTGCGGCCCGATCCAGTTCACCGGGTCGGATGGGCTGTACGAGCGGCACCTCATCTTCGACAACATCAAGGATCCGGCCGCCACCGGTCCGCGCGAGCATTTTGAGGCTGCCGCCCGCTCGATCCGCGATGTGCTCTCGCAGCGCTGGGTGGCCACGGAGAAAACCTATGAACGCGCGAACCCCAAACGAGTTTATTATCTCTCGATGGAATTCCTCATCGGCCGGTCGCTCGCCAACAACATCACCAACCTGCTTCTCGATCCGCTGGTGAAACAAACCACGGTCCAGAAGAGCCTTGATTGGTTGGAAGTGCTCGAACAGGAACCGGACGCGGGTCTGGGCAACGGCGGGTTGGGCCGGCTCGCCGCCTGTTTCCTGGATTCGATGGCTACGATGGAGCTGCCGGCCGTGGGTTACGGCCTGCGCTACGAATACGGCATTTTCAAACAAACGATCAAGGACGGCTGGCAGATCGAACAGCCGGACAACTGGCTGCGCCGGGCCGATCCGTGGGAGGTCATCCGCCCGCACGAGAAGGTGGGCGTGAAACTCAACTGCGCATTTGAACTACGCGGCGGCGCCTTGCGCGCCATTCTCGGACGCGCGTCCAGCCTGATTGGCGTTCCGTATGATCGACCGGTGGTCGGTTACGGCGGCAAAACCGTCAACACGCTCCGCCTGTGGGCCGCCACGGCGTCCGATTATTTTGACTTCAAGGAATTCAGCAGCGGTGATTTCGTAGGCGCGGTGGCCGAGACGCTCACTGCCGAGTCCCTCACCCGGGTGCTTTATCCCGACGATTCCACCTGCATGGGAAAGAGCCTGCGCTTTGTGCAAGAATATTTTCTGGTGGCCTGTTCGCTGGCCGATCTGGTGCGGCGTTTCCGGCGCACCAACTCCGACTGGCGCCAGCTCCCCGAAAAGGTGGCCATCCAGCTCAACGATACGCACCCGACGCTGGCCGTGCCCGAGTTGATGCACATCCTGCTCGATGACGCCAGACTCGGCTGGGACGAAGCCTGGGACATCACCCGCAAGACCTTGGCCTACACCAACCATACGCTGCTGCCCGAGGCCTTGGAGAAATGGCCGGTCGCCTGGTTCGAAATGTTGCTGCCGCGGAAACTCGAAATCATTTATGAGATCAACCGCCGTTTCCTGGACGACGTGCGCGCCCGGTTCCCCGGTGACGAAGGCCGCCTGGAACGCGTCAGTCTGATCGAGGAAGGCCCGCAACGAATGGTCCGCATGGCCAACCTCGCCATCGTCGGCTCGCACAGCACGAATGGCGTGGCGGCCATCCACTCCGGATTGTTGCGCACGATGACGGTCAAGGACCTGGCCGAGATTTTTCCCGAACGCTTCAGCAACAAAACAAACGGCGTCACGCCGCGACGCTGGTTGCGGCTCGCCAACCCGGCGCTCGCCCGCACCCTCACCGGGGCCATCGGCAACGGCTGGATTGCCGACCTCAGCCAGTTGCGGAAACTCAAGCCGCTGGCCGACGATAAAAATTTCCGCGACGCCTTCCGCCAGGCCAAGCGCGAAGCCAAGATGCAGTTTGCCAGCTGGCTCAAGTCCGCCACCGGCCAGGTCGTGGACCCGGACAGCATCTTCGACTGCCAGATCAAGCGCATCCACGAATACAAGCGGCAGTTGCTCAACGCGCTCCGCGTGGTGGTGCTCTACAACCGGTTGCGCCAAAACCCGAAGCTCAACCTTCCCCCGCACACGTTCTTCTTTGCCGGCAAGGCGGCGCCCGCGTATCACCTGGCCAAGGTCATCATCAAGTTCATCAACAATCTCGCCGGCACCATCGACGGCGACCCCGCGGTGAAGGGCCGGATAAAGGTGCTGTTCCTGCCTGAATATTGCGTCACGCTCGCCGAACGGCTGATCCCCGCCAGCGATGTTTCCAACCAGATTTCAACCGCCGGTTACGAGGCCAGCGGCACGAGCAACATGAAGTTCATGATGAACGGTGCTCTCACCCTCGGCACGCGCGACGGCGCGACCATCGAGATGGCCGAGGAGGCGGGCGAGGAAAACTTCTTCCTGTTCGGCCTGACCGCACAAGAGGTGGCTGACAGCCGCGGCTGGTACAACCCACACTGGCATTATGAAAACGACCCCGAGACCCGCGCGGCGCTGGACCTGATCCTCTCCGGCCATTTCAACCGCAACGAACCGGGCGTTTTCGTCCCGATCATCGATGTGCTCCTGACCGACGGCGACCATTACATGCACCTGGCCGACCTCAAGTCGTACCTGGAAGCGGACCAGCGGTTGCTGGATTTGTACGCCGACCCGGACGCCTGGGCGAAAAAGGCCATCCTGAACGTGGCTGGTTCCGGAAAATTTTCCAGCGACCGCACCATTGCCGAATATGCCGGAGATATCTGGAAGGCGGGACCGTGCCCGGTGTCTTGAAACCATGATCAATTTTTGACCCAAAGGAAATAAGAATTAACGCATGGCAATTTCACCTCTTGCAGGCAAACCGGCCCCGAAAGGGATGCTGGTGGATCTGGCCCGGCTCGAACGGGATTATTACCAGCGCCGGCCCGATGTGGCCGACGCCAACCAGTTGGTCAGCTTCGGCACCAGCGGGCACCGGGGCACTTCGTTGCGCGGCACGTTCACCGAGTCCCATATACTGGCCATCACCCAGGCCATCTGCGATTACCGCAGCAGCCACGGTACCGACGGACCGCTTTACCTGGGCAAGGACACGCACGCGCTGTCCAGTCCGGCCCAGCGCACCGCGCTCGAAGTGCTCGCGGCCAACAATATTGAAACCGTCATTCAGTCCGACGACGGCGTGACCCCCACGCCGGTGATTTCACGCGCCATCATTGTTCACAATCAGGGTCGCAAGGACCGGCTGGCCGACGGCATCGTCATCACCCCTTCGCACAACCCGCCAGAGGACGGTGGTTTCAAATACAATCCGACCAACGGCGGGCCGGCCGACACGGACGTTACCCGCTGGGTCCAGGACCGGGCCAACACGCTGTTGCGGGAAAGCAACGCCGATGTAAAACGTGTGCCTTTCGCCAAGGCCATCCAGGCGTCGACCACGCATCCGGAGGATTATGTCCTGCCTTACGTCAATGACCTGCGGAACGTCATCAACATGGGGGCCATCCGTGCCGCCGGCCTCAAGCTGGGCGTGGACCCGCTCGGCGGCGCCGCCCTGCCCTACTGGGAACCCATCAACTCCGTTTACGGCCTGGAAATCAAAGTCGTCAATCCAAAGCTCGACCCGACCTTCTCGTTCATGACGGTGGATCACGACGGCAAAATCCGCATGGATTGCTCCAGCCCGTATGCGATGGCTGGACTCGTCGGTCTCAAGGACCAATACCGCGTCGCCTTCGCCAACGATCCGGATTCCGACCGGCATGGCATTGTCACGCCGGGTGCGGGTTTGATGAATCCCAATCATTTTCTTGCCGTGGCCATTCGTTACCTGCTGACGCATCGCCCGCGCTGGTCGGCGGAATCGGCGGTGGGCAAGACCCTCGTCAGCAGCGGCATGATTGACCGGGTGGTGCAGAAGCTGGCCCGTCCGCTCTGCGAAGTGCCGGTGGGGTTCAAGTGGTTTGCGCCCGGATTGTTTGACGGTTCATTTTGTTTCGGCGGCGAGGAAAGTGCCGGGGCCAGTTTCCTGCGCTTCGACGGCACCGTCTGGACGACCGACAAGGACGGCCCGATCATGGACCTGCTGGCCGCCGAGATGACCGCGCAAACCGGCAAGGACCCGGGCGAACATTTCCAGGAACTCACGGTGGAATTCGGCACGCCTTATTACACCCGCATTGACGCAGCGGCCACGCCCGAACAAAAGGCCCGCCTCGGAAAACTTTCCCCGCAAGCGGTCAAGGAATCAAAACTGGCCGGCGACGCGATCATCGCCAAGCTGACTTGCGCTCCGGGCAACAACGCCCCCATCGGCGGGTTGAAAGTGACCACCGCCAGCGGCTGGTTCGCCGCCCGGCCATCCGGCACGGAAAACATTTACAAGATTTACGCGGAAAGTTTCCGCGACGAGAAACATCTGCAAACCATCGTGTCCGAGGCCCAACAGATCGTGGACCAGGCCCTGGGCCGGGCGGCCAAAACCTGATTTGCCGGCGCCTCATGAAAGAACCATCCAACGCAACCTCAACCTGAAAATATGAAAGCCACACAGCAACTGCATGACCTGGGCCAAAGCCTCTGGCTCGATAACATCACCCGCGACCTGCTGAACAACGGCACGCTCAAACGTTACATCGCCGAGCTGTCCGTAACCGGACTCACCTCGAATCCGACCATCTTCAACCAGGCCATCAAGAACAGTCCCGCCTACGACAGCGCGATCCGTGATGGCCTCGCGAAAGGCAAATCCGGTGAAGCCCTCTTCTTCGATCTGGCATTGGATGATCTTACCCGGGCCGCCGACCTGTTCCGCTCCACCTACGACCAGACCAACGGCGTGGATGGCTGGGTGTCGCTGGAAGTGTCGCCGCTGCTCGCGTATGACACCAAGAGCACCATCGCCGCGGCCAAGGAATTGCATGCCCGGGCGGGACGACCCAACCTGTTCATTAAAATTCCCGGCACTCCGGAAGGTTTGCCGGCCATCGAGGAGGCAATCTTTGCGGGAGTGCCCGTCAACGTCACGCTCCTGTTTTCCCGTGAGCAATACGTTGCGGCGGCCGGAGCCTACCTGCGCGGCATCGAACGGCGCATTGCCGCCAGGCTCAATCCCCAGGTGGGCTCCGTGGCCTCGGTGTTCATCAGCCGCTGGGATGGCGCCGTCGCCGGCAAGGTCCCGGCGGAATTGAACAACCAGCTTGGCATCGCGATTGCCGGTCGCACGTACAAGGCGTACGGCGAATTGCTGGCTTCACCGGCCTGGCAGCGAAATTACAATGCGGGCGCCCGGCCGCAACGTCTGCTCTGGGCCAGCACCGGCACCAAGGACTCAAAAGCCTCCGACGTGCTCTACATCAAGGCCCTTGCCTCGCCCTTCTCGGTGAACACCATGCCCGAGGGAACGTTGAAGGCCTTCGCCGATCACGGCGACCTCGGTCCGGTCATGGCGGCGGATGGCGGCGATTGTGAAGCGATACTGGCCAGATTTGCCAAAGCCGGCGTCAATGTGGACGCCCTGGCCGCGCAACTGCAGGACGAAGGCGCCAAATCATTCGTAAAATCCTGGAACGAACTCATGACGGTGATCGCCTCGAAAAGCGACGCGCTCAAGCAGGCCGCTTAGCCGGGAATCCGTGTATTTAAGAGAAGGAATATTAACCGAAGATGGACGCAGATGGAACGAAACCCACCTGCGTTTTTCTGCGGTTAGGCCTGCCGCGTGAGGCTAAAATCCCTTTTTACGCGGCCTCATTTTTTGAGCAGCCGTTCGGTTCCGAAGGAACCATGGAAAATAGCCCGGCGTTTCAACGCCGGGAACGATGGAAGAACATCGCGTCGCGAAGGGACGGCTGAAATACAACGCTTCTTTCGGCCGTCCCGGCGGGACTTATGGCAATCTTGATCACCTCCCGGCGTTGAAACGCCGGGCTATTTTCAAAATGTCCCTTTGGGACTTGGCATTGGCGTTTGTCCCAAAATGGAGATGCGCCCAAACCTTTTTACGCGGCCTGATTTCCAGTGACAAAAGTAAGGTGAATTGCGTATAAACGCCTCAATCTAGAAGGGAATCTGCTATGAAACTTGTGAAATATTTGACCTTGGCCTTCTTTGTCGGCGTGGCGGTATCCGCCAACTCCCAGATTTTTTCATCGAACATCGTGGGTTACATCAACCAGCCCTTGTTTGCCGGTGACAATCTGATCGCGAACCAACTGTCCAATTCCAATAACACGTTGAATGCCATTCTACAGTCTGGTGTTCCCGGAGGCGCAACGTTTACCGAGTGGAATCCGTTGACGCAACAGTATCTGCCGGTTTCCGTTTACGACATCAACACCGGCTGGAGCATCAACTACGAATTGGATTATGGCCAGGGCGGATTGTTTCATTCCCCGGTCACTTTCACCAATACGTTCGTTGGCTCCGTATGGGGCGGGTATAATGGCATCGACCCGTTTGTGCCGCCATTGATCACGGGCAGCGGGACGCTCCTGCTTTCCTGCTACATTCCCATCGCCCCCGCCACGTTTCACGATGTGGTGGGTCGTGACCCGCTGAACGGCGAATCGGTGACCCTGCTGGATGCCCTATCACAAATCACCACCACCACCACGTTTGCGAACGGGGTTTGGAACAACGGCGCACCGGTACTGAACATCGGCGAGTCTGCCTTTTTCACCCTGGTTCCGGAACCGGCGGTTTTCAGTCTGATGGGAGTCGGCCTGCTGGTTCTGGCCATCGTCCTCAAACGCACCTGCAAGCGGATTGAGGCCCGGTCCTGATTTTCGGCAGGGCGCGTCATTCCCGCCGTCGCCGGCCTATGTCGGGACAAGCCGTGCGCGCCGTTGCTTTTGGGCCGCAAAAAAGCGCTAAGGGCGCAGAATTATTTCAACCGCTGAACAACGCTGATTCAAAGAGCTGACAGCCCTCATATCGGATATTGAGTTCCGCATTGCGGGATTGGATGTTCGATGTTTTCCATCGCGTGGCGCAACGCGCTTTACGCGGCCCTCAACTCTCAACCATTGCAATAGCCACATGGAGATTGTGTAGGGTGAAGACCCCATGGCGACCGTACAGCAGAGTGTTATCTTAGCGCATGAATTTATTAGTAATCATGCTTGTTATGCTTCTCTTGTTCGGCGGTGGCGGGTTTTACGCTGGAGGTCCGGCCATCG
>CAZKTW010000095.1:0-12102 GCA_964555775.1 uncultured Bifidobacteriaceae bacterium
GAATATGCCCCACAACGGTGAGCCCACTATGGGGTGTTCACCCCATCATCACGCTCTTCACTGTGCATAAACCGCCTTTTTGCCGGCAACTTCTCCGCTGGAATTGCCCGTCTTATCTTCCAATCAGCTGGGAACCCATCACCGAATAACCATTTCAAAATTCGATTTTATGATGCCAGGCGGGGATATAGCCTGGCACCGATCAAGACCAGGATGGTCGTGGTCAGGAGGATGGCGCAGCGGCGTCTCAGCAGAGCGCCGCCATCTGAAAATAAGCGGAAAGATGTGCGGCGGTCTGCCGACGCGCCGCTACGAAGAAGTCGAATCATCCGCCGCCCCTTGAAAATTGGCACGACCGGATTTGCCGGGCGGACGTTTATTTTCCGCCAAGCGAAGTTTTTGGCGAAGGCAAACGGAGCGTCCGGCCCGCTACCATGAATTCGCCTTCGCCCTGGTGATGAATCATCCGGGGCCGTTTTCGCGCCGCGTCAACCCACGCCTGGACGACTTCCAGGAAACTCAGTTTCAAATCACGGCCCAATAGCATCTATGTCTGCCGGTTTGTTTTGGAAATTCGCCGCGCCCAAAACCCGGATATGGAATGTCGGAAAATCACGCCCAGAATGATGAGGATCATTCCCGCGAGTATCAGGTAGAGTGCCGTGGGACCCAACCAAGCTTCGAGCAGCTTCCACTTCTTCCCGAAAAAATATCCGATCAGGATGTAAGTGATGGAATAGGCCGCCGACCCCGTGACGTTGTAAAACAGAAAAGTGCGCCATGGTATTTTGGCCATACCGGCCAGCAGATTGACCAAGACGGGTGGAAACAAAAAGATGAACCGCGCGATAAACACTGTCTTGGCGCCATGACGTTTGAAAAATTGTTCAGGCCACCTCATCCGTTGGGGTGTGAGATGGAGCCAGCGGATTTTTTCCAGGCCGCCATGGCCCAACCGCCGTCCCAGCCCAAAGGCGCAAGTGCCGCCCAGAAAACAAGCCGCCGTTCCGGCCATCACGGGTTCCCACAGTGATTCTGCGGTTTTCCCCAAAACGAATCCGGCCCCCAAAAGAATCGTTTCACCGGGCAGTGGAAAGCCGAGGTTGTTCAAGAACGCGACGATGAAGACGAGCACATATCCGTAATGCGGGATATGAGGCAGTAAGGAATGCAGCCAGTGAAGCATATGCACCGCTCTTGTTTTATGGCGTGCCCCTCCGTGTCATGGACGGTTCCAAGAAATTCAGCGAATGAAACGAGCAGCACATCACGCGAGAAGGCTCAACTCAACTTGACCACCATTTTGCCAAAGTTTTTCCCCTCGAAGAGGCCGATGAATGCGCCCTCGGCCTGGTCGAGACCTTCCACCACCGTCTCTTTATTCTTAAGTCGGCCGGCTCGCAGATAGCCACCCACTTCTTTTTCAAAATCGGCCTGACGATCCAGCCAGTCGCGAACAATCATCCCTTTCATCGTCAGCCGTTTTGAGGTCAGGTTGAACAAGTTGGAGGGACCGGCCCGTGGCTTCTCATCGTTGTAACCCGAGATGCCGCCGCACGCGATGATCCGGCCATGCACCCGCAAAGCCGAGAGCGCCGCTTCGAGCGTTTCGCCCCCCACGTTGTCAAAATAAACATCAATTCCGTCGGGGGCCTCCAGATTCAGTTGTTCAACGACAGGGCCGGTCTTGTAATCAAAGGCGATGTCAAAGCCACATTCCTCCCGCAGAAATTTAACCTTCTCCATCGAGCCGGCGGACCCGATGACTTTGCAGCCGCGTAATTTTGCCAGTTGCCCGGCGACGTTCCCAACCGCGCCGGCGGCACCGGAAATATAAATGACATCGCCGGCTTTGACCTCCACCAAATTTAAACCGACCCAGGCCGTCATGCCCGTCATGCCGAGCGCACCGAGATAAACCGAAAGTGGCTCGACTTCACGGCTCACCAGATGCAGTTCTTTGGGCGGAGCCACGAAGTATTCCCGCCAGCCAAAGTTGGAGGTAACCACATCGCCCGGCTTGAGTTCTTTGGCGCGCGATTCGATGACCTTGCCGACGGCGCCGCCTTCGAGCGGTTTCCCCAGCACGAACGGTGGCACATATGATTTTCTGTCGTTCATGCGACCGCGCATGTAAGGGTCCACCGACATAAAAAGATTATGAACCAGCACCTGCTGGTCCGGCAACGGCTCCAATTCGATCTGCTCGTGCGAAAAGTTGGCTGCGGTTGGAACCCCCGTAGGGCGAGAGGCCAGCCGGATCTCACGGCTTATGATTCTTGACATAAACGACGCTGATTGGTTCCGACTCTTTGTTCATCTTCTTTGTTTATCGGTACTATCAAGCGGTAAATTTTCCTCGGCGACGAGGTGATCTCCAACATTGGATTCGCTAAATCGGTCATTTTCCGCCGGCGAGTTTTCCGCGTCGGCCGGATGAGTTGCTTGCGGGGAACTGGCCACATTTAAAATCGAGTTTCGTCCACCGAACGGATTAGGCACGGTTTCTCTGGCTAATGGATCGGGCATCCAACGACCATCCACCACCAGGCAGTATTCGTAGGTGCCGGGTTCCAATGCCATTTCCTTCCACCAATTGCCGGCGCCTGAAGAGCGCAGAGTATTGGCTTCAGGTTGCCAATCGTTAAATGTTCCCGCGACGCAGACGGTGGTGGCGGTTGGGTCATCGAATTCAAAACGAACTGGTACCAGTTGCGGACCGATGCGTCGGGCGTTGTCGTGGTTATGATGGTGTTTCATGATCGGCGAAATTCCGGGTTTGGCTGACTTTCGCATTTCAAAAAATAATCAATTTCAAATCATGATAATGCACAAGAATAACTGGCGGGAACCATGGGGTGTTCACCCCAGGCGTGAGACGGATGAATCTCCTCGCCGAGACGGGCCACGCGGAAGATGTTCAAAATTTGAACCGGCCCCCCCAAGAGGTCGGAGCAAGGATTGCGAATCCCAGAAGCTTCCGGTGCCAAACCATGGCCAACCGGAAGTTGCCTTCGATGATGTTAGCGTGGCGTCTCCCTCGGCATCACTGTGGGACGGCGCGGTAGAATTGCTGCCGGTTGGGGGGATTGGTAATCAGTATAAACGCAATGATTTGCTGCTCTGGCATCCAAACCAGCAAAACAAATATAGCCGCGCTGGTTCAGCATCGAGCTTAAGTCCCGCATCCTTAAAACTCCTCAGGGCAGTTCATGACCACACTTGTTGGCGGGTTGACAGGGCTTAAATCGGCAGCGGCGTTTTATAGAAACTTTTCAACTGCGACCCTGGTTTTATTCCGGTGGTAACAATAAAATATGCGTTGGTTGGTCGCGGTCACACGTCAACCAGCCGTCCTTGAATGCCATTTCAACAACCTGGATGGAACTGCGCCGCTGTTCATGACTGTCCTTGGGTTCATCCGGATTGAGCCGGCCCGGGTGCGTGAAGTAAAACAGAAACGCGCGATCACCGCTCAGCACCACATCGCAATGCCGTCCGATGTCATGGTCTTCTGCCCTGTTGCCGGGTGTGGCCAGCAGGTTGGTTGGCTGGTGGGCCCAGGTGTTCGCATCTTCCGAACGAAACACCCCCAGCCCTTTCCATTCATCAATGATCACCCAGAATTTTTCGTGCCAGCGGAACCCTTTCGGCCCCTCACCGCGGCTTTTGAAAGCCAGGCCCTTGTCCGTCCAGTTCATCAGGTTGGTGCTGTCGGCGTAGTGGATGGATTTGCCGGAGCGTTCGTCATTATACCAGAGCCGCCAGGTGCCATCCGGCATTCGCAAAATGCTTGGGTCAATCACCCGGTCGGAAGCCAACGCCAGCTTGCGTGGATTTGTCCAATGCAAAAGATTCGTGCTGGTGAGTTGCACGATGTCACGGGGATGGTTCCAGTCCTCGAAGATGCCGGGCACCACCGTAAGAAACATCTGCCAGGTTCCGTCCGGCGCACGCGTCACATCCGGCGCCCAACAAGTGACGTGGGTGCCGCCGTATTCCGCCGGCAATTCGATTTGCGCCGTACCGACGTGCTGCCAGTGCGCCCCGCCGTCGGCGGACTCGGCGATGCCGATGGGCGTGCCATGGACCCAGGTGACGCCGGACAATCCGGGCACGTTGGCGCGACGGTTCGTGTAAAACATCCACCAGTGTTTCACCAGCGGATTCCAAATCACCGTCGGATCCGCCGCGCCGTCGTAAATGGGATCGCGGTACAGCGGCTTGGCGGCGACCGGGCCGGCGTCGGCGGCCAGCGCCGATTGGGCGATGAAAAGGAAGGCAAGCAGCAAGCCGGTTGGTTTCATGGGCGCTGCAAGGATATAGCTTGCTCAGGTAATATTCAAGATGTGCAACGACATTTTCGACTTAAGTTAAATGTCGGGGACGGTCTTTGCGGATTTTGAAGCCGGTATCGGTTTCCTTTTTGGCGTGACAAAGCATCCGGTCTTGGGCATTGAAACCCAATGGATCCTGGATTGAGCAAGGCGCGTTCTATTTCGGTGGTGGTGCCGGTTTACAACAGCGAATTGATCCTGCCTGCATTGATCAGGCGATTGGAACCTGCACTGGCTTCCCTGGCCAAACAGTTTGAAGTTGTGTTTGTCAATGATGGCAGCCGGGACCAAAGCTGGAAAGTCATCCAGGAAAAGTCCCGTTCGTTCCCCTGGGTTCGGGGAATCAACCTGATGCGAAATTACGGACAACACAATGCGCTCCTCTGCGGCATTCGGGCAGCCCGGTACGAGACGCTGGTGACGATGGACGACGATCTGCAACATCCGCCGGAGGAGATCCACAAGCTAATGGCCAAACTCGATGAAGGTTTCGAGATGGTTTATGGCTTTCCCGAACTTGAGCAGCATGGTTTTTTGAGAAATATTGCCTCGGGCTTGACCAAGCTGGCCCTCCAGCGGTCCATGGGGGCCGAGACGGCACGCCATGTGTCGGCCTTCCGCGCTTTTCGCACGCAAGCGCGCGATGCCTTCGCGAGCTATCATAGCCCGTTCATTTCCATCGATGTCGTGCTGACCTGGGCCACCACGCGTTTTGTTGCCATTCAAGTCCGGCATGACCCCCGTCAAACCGGCGTTTCGAACTATACTTTTGGCATGCTGTTCCGGCACGCGATGAACATGATGACCGGCTTTTCAATTCTGCCCCTGCAATTGGCCAATCTCGTGGGCTTTTTGTGCACCGCCTTTGGCGGAACCATTCTGGTGTACGTGGTTGGACGATATCTGCTGTACGGTACCAGCGTGCCCGGATTCCCCTTTCTGGCGTCAATCATCGCCATTTTTTCAGGCGCCCAGCTCCTGGCTCTGGGCATCATTGGAGAATACATAGCCCGGATGCATTTCCGTATGATGGAACGCCCGACTTATACTGTTCGTGAGGAAGTCGCTCCTCGTGACGAGGTGGCGGCATGAGCGGATCCAATCCTGTCCCTTGCGAACTGCTGACATGGGACACGGAGTTCTTCCGCTGTCGCATTGCCCGCGTCTGCGGGGAGGTGCTGAAACAGGAGCAGGCCGTGGAAATCGATGAATGGAGCCGGAACCATCGTATTCGGGGTTTGTATTTCCTGTCGCGGGCAGATGACCCGTCAACCGTCCAAACTGCGGAGCAGCATGGTTTCGGACTGGTCGATATTCGCCTTACCTTCGAGCGCGGGATGACGGATTTGCCCGACACAGTCCAACCCGTCCCCCCGGCTGGCACCAGCCTCCGGCCGGTTCAGCCCGATGACCTGCCCGTCTTGCAGGCGCTGGCCCGGACCGGACACCGGGGAACGCGTTTTTTCAGTGATCCACATTTTCAGCGCGAACGCGCGGAAGAACTCTATTCAACCTGGATCACCCTGGAATCCCAAGGTCGTGCTCAACTCATGCTGGTTGTCGCCTCGGCGACCAATCAGCCTCTGGGTTATGTCTCATGCCACTGGGATCCGATCCGGCGCGAAGGCCAAATCGGTTTGGTCGGTGTCAGTCCGGAGGTTCGCGGGAGGGGAATTGGCAAAAACCTGATGCTGGCGGCGATGGACTGGTATGGGGCGCAAGGCGCAGGCAAGGTGACAGTCGTTACCCAGGGAAACAATTGCGCGGCTCAACGGCTTTACCAGCAGTGCGGCTTCCGGAGCCGGGATCTGCAACTTTGGTATCACAAATGGTATCCGATGTTGGATTAGCAACTGGCCCGGACGATAAACCAAATTCCCATGGACCAAAGTTATCCAATCCCCTTTAACCATTCCTCGCTTCAGGGCCGGGAACTGGAACATATCATCCGGACGATGACCATCGGCCAGATTGCGGGAGATCAGACCTATTCAAAACGATGTCATGCCTTGTTGGAACAGACGCTGGGGGCACAAAAAGTGATGGTGACCACCTCGTGCACCCACGCGCTCGAGATGTGCGCGCTGCTGCTCGATATCCAGCCCGGCGACGAGGTGATTGTTCCTTCCTTCACCTTCGTGTCCACGGCGAATGCCTTCGCGTTGCGCGGGGCAAGAATTGTTTTTGCCGACATCCGGCCCGACACAATGAATTTGAACGAGAAACAGTTGGAAGGTCTTATTTCTTCCCGGACCAAGGCGGTGGTTCCGGTCCATTATGCCGGCGTGGGTTGCGAGATGGATGTGATTGGTGAAATTGCCGCCCGACATGGTTTGTCGGTGGTGGAAGACAATGCGCACGGATTGTTTGGTAAATTTCGTGGCCGTTGGCTGGGCACCTACGGCTGCCTGGCGGCCCAGAGTTTTCATGAAACCAAGAACATCACCTGCGGCGAGGGCGGCGCACTGCTCATCAACGAAGCCCGCTTGATTGAGCGGGCTGAAATCATTCGTGAAAAGGGGACGAACCGCAGCCGGTTTTTTCGGGGACAGGTGGACAAATATTCCTGGGTGGACATTGGATCGAGTTACGTGATGAGTGACGTCCTGGCCGCCTTTCTCTATGGCCAGTTGGAAGTTTGGCAAACCATCCAGACGCAACGGGAGCGCATTTGGAAGTATTACGACCAGCACCTGCGCGATTGGGCGCAGGAACGCGGGATGGGCTGTCCCGTGGTGCCCGCCCATTGCGAGCAATCCTATCATATGTATTACCTGGTCATGCCGTCGCTGGAAAAACGCCAGGCACTCATTTCATTTCTAAAGTCACGCGGCATTCTCAGCGTGTTCCATTATGTTCCGCTCCACCTTTCTCCCATGGGTGAACGGATGGGCGGCCGGAAAGCGGATTGTCCCATGGCCGAGGATAGGAGCAATCGCCTGCTGCGATTGCCTTTTTACAACAGTCTTGGTGCGGACGATCAGGACAAGGTTATTCGGGCCGTCCAGGAATTCCATGTTTGATTTGAGCCCAGGCGGGACAC
Organism: uncultured Bifidobacteriaceae bacterium; assembly: GCA_964555775.1. Lineage (GTDB taxonomy): Bacteria > Verrucomicrobiota > Verrucomicrobiia > Limisphaerales > UBA11358 > UBA11358. The sequence goes on from CAZKTW010000095.1 coordinate 7,381, forward strand.
GTCGAAACCTGACACGGACAATCTTTACCGGGGCCTGGCTGGCCAAGTGTTCACAAATGCTGACGGGCAGACGCGCCGGCTTGCAGGCGCTTTTTTGGGCGGCCGGGGTCAACCTCATTCTCTTCGGCCTTTTTCTGGCCGGCACCACGTCCGTTTACGAAACCAATGACGACCTGTTGATGCAGATGATTGCATCCGGTTTCCACACCGGCCATCCCGACGCACACCTGGTTTTCACCAATGTATTAATTGGCTGGGCGCTCCGATTTCTTTATGGGGTTTGGGCCGGGGGTAACTGGTATCTGTACTACCTCCTGGCGGTTCATTATGTCGCGCTTACCGCCATCGCATTCTTGGTGGTGTCTCGCCGTGGCGGGTGGCTGTTTGCGCTGCTCTACCTGGGATTCTTCCTGGTTGTCGAAACCCATATCCTGCTGCGCCTGCAATTCACAACCACCGCCTTCCTGGTGGGAACCGCAGGCTTGTTGTTGGTGGTGGACGGACTCCCGCCGGGCTATCCGGCGCGCTGGCCCAAAGTGCTCGCCGGGATCGCCTGCGGCGGTCTCATGTGCTTGATTCGGGAGCCGGTTGCATTGTTGTTGGCGATAATCGCCTGTCCGTTTTTGTTGGAGCGGCTTGGCCTGGCCGAATGGCGCCGGGTGTTGGGAACGGGTCTGGCTTTCGCGGGGATATTCCTGGTCCTGCACGAGATCAATCACCGGAGTTACCAGTGCAATCCGGCATGGGCCGGGTATTCGGAGTATAACCGCATGCGGGGTGAAATTCACCTTACCCCGCTGGCAAGGCTCATTCCAAAAGCAGCTCCGACGATTGGCTGGAGCGAAAATGATGGATGGATGTTTTCCCAGTTCTATTTCTCCGAGCCCGAGGTGTACGCCGGGGTGCCCAGAATGCGCCTTTTTTTGGACAAGTTAGAATGGTTGGCACGTGCCGAGCCTTCAACTGCATGGAGATTTTCAGCAAATTTTCTGTTTCTGCCGGAGATATTCCGGGGGGACGCGGGCACTTTGATGAAGCTGGCCATGCTGAACGCGATAGGGCTTCTCGTCGTCGCGCGGGTTTCTCGTCGTCGCTGCCTGGCCACCCTGCTGATTACTTATGGTCTTTTTGTCGTGCTTAGTTTTTATCTCCTGACGACGGCCCGCCTGCCGGAACGCGTCTCCTACAACATCCCATTGTTTATTAACGCCATCTGTCTTTATTGGGCAACCGGTTTTCATAACCTGCCCACCGGGGTAACGCCACCGGACCAACCTGGCGTTTTCTTTGTGCTCCTCCGGCAGGTCAGAACCATGCGGTTGGTGGTTCTTGTGCTGATCTCCATTTGGGCCGCCTTGTATCTGTTCAGTCTGTCTGAACTGGCCCGGAGTATGGGGTCGGCAAACACATTCAATCGAAACCTGGAACGCATCAGCCAGAAGATCTTCGGACCGATTCGCACGCTCTTGCCGGCCCAAAAGGCGCCAATTCTGATCGCGATGCCTTTTGATTCTGTATTGGAACAATGCCTTTTCTTCCATCCTTCAGCGGAGAAGGTTCCTTTTTTTCTGGTGCCCTACGGCTGGATCACCCATTCGCCAATCTTCAACCAAATCCTGGAACAACATCATCTCCGCCCTTATTCCCTTTCGCTTTTGGACCGGCCGGACGTTTTTTTCATGATGGAGGCGAGATGGCTCGAGCCCCTCAGGATATTTTACCATGAGCATTACGGGTTGGATGTCCGGTTTGATATGGTCTTGAACACAGATGGATTGCCCCCGTTCGATGACTGTCAGCTTCATCTCTATCAGGCGCATGTCACCGGCGATAAAGCTCCGATTGGAATGGCACCATGATGATTCGCCGGATAATTGAGCTTGCCGACAAGCATTAAAACGGTTCAATCCGCATTGGGCCTGTAGCCCGAGAACTTTCGCACGGGAAGGTTCTCCAACAGATTCACCGGCTCATCCACGGATATTTCCAGAACCTGTTCCTGCAGTGCATGGTCTTGCAAATACACCGTGACCTGCGCACTCCAGTAGTTGAAATACGCCAGCCACCACCGGGTCGATTGGGCTGCCGGTGGCGACTGGTTTGGGTGCATGATGGCCATGTTTCCCACCATCCAGACACTATGACTCCCGCGCAAGGTGGCGGCGATCTCCCGCAATACTGGAGCCATCGGATCTCGTTGATGCATCTGTTCCACGGCCAGATCGTTGCGATGCACCTTGTGCGAGTCAACCGGAGGCAGCGTCATCCAATGAGCCTGGCCGTGATAATAGCGGTCGAACGTAATTCCTTCCCACGGGCTTTGCACCACAATGAGATCTCCCGCCGAAGCCTGCTTGTCGAGAATGGCGGCAACCAGGTCCAGGTTGCTTCGACGGGTGTGCGCTTCCTCCCAGGCCGACCCTGCCCGCCAGGTCATCAACGCCGCCGCGAATCCGATCCGGAGCCACCCCCAGGGACGTAACCTGGGCCAGTTTGCACCCAGGATTCCGTCGAGCGAAACCGCGCATAGACAAAGCATTTCCACGTAATACCACGCCTGCGTCACATACTTCAATTTCAGCAGAAAAGCCATATACCCCGCCACGCCGAAAAGCATGCTCACACCACAATATAGGGCCAGGTCGGCACGAGTCCGGGCCGGGACCGCTGCGGCAGCCTCCGGGTCCGGCGACTGGCCCCGGCGGGTACGCTGCAACACGAGTGCCACAACCAATCCGCCAAGCAGAAACGCAACCCAAAACCATATTTCCAGACCGTTGGTTCCGTCGGGGTGGGCACTGTTCCGGGCCGCCAGAACATTGCCGAGTTCGTGCCATAAGGTTGAAAAACGGAAGGAGGGTTCCTGGTTCATTGACACATACACCGAGCCCTGCCGGATGATGGGAAGGTATATCACCAGGGAAGCGCCGGACACCGCACCGATCCCAATCAAGGCACCCAGCGTTTTCCACTGCCGTCGCCGGATCACCACCAGTGTAGCGGCCGCCAGCATCGCGCACAGAAACACCATGTCATAGTAAACGCACTGTGCGAAAAGAATACAGGCCAGGCCCGCCAAAAGAACCCGCAACTTTGATGGAAATTCCACCATCCGCCAGATTGCTCCAAAACTCAGTACGAGCAGACAATTTGCCAGACCATATGCCCGGTTCGACCCCATGATGAAGACAAATGCCGGCAAACTGCCCAGCAGGGCAATACTTAGGATCGGTGCCCGTCCTCTGGTCCAGCGCGAACATAACCACAGCAAAGCGAGGAAGAATAAACTTACGTACAGTCCCAGGACACGGATGCCTGCGTCGCTGTCCGCCATGCCCAGCCAGCCATACCCGCGCAGAAGCAACGGCCAGAGGGGTGGAAAAGACTCGTACGTCAGATTATTCCAAAACTCCTGCAACGGGGACATTTGAGCGAGGTTGACGGTGTTGGTCTCATCGCGCCATAAAGGTCCGGCATACATCGCTGCCAGAACCAGCAACAATGCCGAGAATATGGTTCCGGCCAACGCCACAGCAGTTTCAACTCCTGGCGTTGACCGTCGAGCCGGGGCCGTGGTTTTGAGATTGGCTTGGTGAACGGTCACGCGTCGATTAACAGCTTGAACAAAATTCCACTGTCATTCCGGGCCCTATCACGGTCTTTTCCCCCGGCCAGATTTTCGGGCGCCGGTTTGTCGCCATGATCGAATCTGCCCTGAGACACAGATTCTTGTTTTTCATACGCACCACAAGTCGATCGAAACCCTTGAAACCGGTGCCGCCCGCGCTGCGCCCCAATGACAAGGCAAATAACTGCCCGGCGGCGGCGTGAAAGGCAATGCTGAATTTCAAATCGCCAGTAAGAGTCTTTTGATTTCCTTCAATCGCGCCGGGGCGGTTTTTTTTGCCAGGCGCGGAAATTTTCCCCCAAGCGTGATGAAATCGCCGCGGCGCGTGAGCATCAGCTTGTCCTCTTTTACTTCAATTTCCGTCACGGCCTTCTCCCGGGCGAGAATTTTGAGTTCGGCAGCCTGCAGAAGCAATTCCGCCGGTGGCGGCAGCGGGCCAAAGCGGTCACACAATTCGCGGATCAGGCTGTCGAGCGCAACCTGGTCCGTCGCCTGGGCGAGCTTGCGGTAGATTTCGATGCGATGCTGCGGTTCAGTGATGTAGTTGTGGGGAAGGGATGCGAGATTTGCGGGATCCGGGTGGGGTTGCCCGCCTTCTGGCTCCAGGAAATCAAGTCGCAGGCCGACTTCCAGGCGCGGTTTGACCTTTTCGCCCTTGAGTGACGAGACGCTTTGCTTGAGCAGCTGGCAGTAAAGCTCGAAACCGACGGCCGTGATGTGACCACTTTGTTCGGCCCCCAGCAGGTTGCCGGCGCCGCGAATTTCAAGGTCGCGCATGGCAATTTTAAATCCGCTGCCGAGGGTGGAGTATTGCTTGATGGCGCTGATGCGTTTGCGCACGTCGGTGAGGAGGCTCGCATGGCGTGGCAATAGCAGATAGGCATAGGCCTGATGCTTGTAACGCCCGACGCGTCCACGCAGTTGGTAAAGGTCGCTCAAACCGAAGCGGTCGGCGCGATCGATGATGATGGTGTTCGCATTCGGAATATCGAGGCCGCTTTCAATGATGGTCGTGGAGAGCAACACGTCCGCCTCGCCATTGACGAATTTCGTCATCACTTCCTCGAGTTCGTCCGCGTCCATCTGGCCGTGGC
>CAZKTW010000096.1:0-12096 GCA_964555775.1 uncultured Bifidobacteriaceae bacterium
CTGATGATTTATCCCATGATGCTCAAGGTCGATTTCACCGCGCTCGGCGGCATCGCCCGCAAGCCGAAAGGCCTCGCGGTGACGTTGTTTGTCAACTGGCTGGTCAAGCCGTTCAGCATGGCCTTCCTCGCCTGGCTGTTCATGCAGCATGTTTTTGCCGCGTGGATTGAGCCGGAGACGGCAAAAAATTACACCGCCGGGCTGATCATCCTCGCCGCCGCGCCCTGCACCGCCATGGTCTTCGTCTGGAGTTATCTGACGGATGGCGATCCGGTCTATACGCTCGTCCAGGTGGCGGTAAACGACCTCATCATGCTCGTCGCCTTCGCGCCCATCGTAATGTTCCTGTGCGGCGTGGCCAACGTGGTTGTGCCGTCGAAGGTGCTCATCACCTCGGTCGTGGTGTTTATTGTCATTCCGCTGGCGGCCGGCTGGCTCACCCGCACGGCCCTACTCAAATCCCGCGGCCAGGAATGGTTCGAACGGAAATTCCTGCCGAAATTTCATCCGGTGACCATCGGGGCGCTGCTGTTGACGCTGGTGCTCATCTTTGCCTTTCAGGCGGAAAATCTCACCGCGCGCTGGCTGGCGGTGTTGCTGCTGGCCGTGCCGATTGTCATCCAGGTTTATTTCAATTCCACGCTCGCCTACCTGCTGATGCGGAAGTTGCGCGTGCCGCACAACGTCGCCTCGCCCGGCGCGCTCATTGGCGCCAGCAATTTCTTCGAACTGGCGGTGGCCGTGGCCATCACACTTTTTGGACCGGGCTCGGGCGCGGCGCTGGCCACGGTCGTCGGTGTATTGGTTGAGGTGCCGGTGATGCTTTCCGTGTGCAAGATCTGCAACCAATCGCGGGATTGGTACTCATGCAAAAATTAACCAAATGAAACATTCAACGCTCAACATTCAACATCCAACTCCCAACGGAACAGACATGCATCACTTGGATATTGGGCGTTGAATGTTGAATGTTGAATGTTTTCAAAACGATGAAGCCCACCGTCCTCATCCTTTGTACCGGCAATTCGTGCCGCAGCCATATCGCGGAAGGTTTTCTGCGCCGGGCGGCAAGCGACCTGGTGAATGTCCAAAGCGCCGGCTCGAATCCCGCTGGCCATGTCCATCCGCTGGCCATCAAGGTCATGGCCGAGGCCGGCATCGACATTTCCAGTCATCGCTCGAAACATTTGAAGGAATTTTTGGACCAGCCGGTGCATACCGTCATTACCGTCTGCGGCAATGCGGATCAAGCGTGCCCGATTTTCCCCGGCCAGGTGAATCGCCATCACTGGCCGTTCTTTGATCCGGCAAAGGCGACGGGCACGGAGGAGGAAATTCTCCTCTGTTTCCGCCGTGTCCGTGACGAGATGAGACGGGTATTTGAGGCCTATGCAGCCGGTTTGCGGGATGCCTCAAAAATAGGCCAAGAGCAATTTAAATAATCTCGTAGCCGCGAACGTCAGTTCGCGCCATATCGTTCTCCTTTATTCAAGTTGCGCCGACTGACTTCGGCGGCTACACAATTTTTGAAAAGGCACTAGACGAGTTTGTCCCCAGGTTTCAAAGAATAACCCGCCAGAAATACCGACGCCAGCAGCCGCCGTCCGCCTTCGCGCTGTAATTCCAGAATCCGCAGAGCGTTTTGACCGCAACCGACAATGATGCCGGTCTTGTCCGCCGACAGAACCTCCCCCGGTCTTCGCTCTGAAGCTTCCGCCTTCGTTTCACTTCGGCGCGATAAATCGACCCGGCAAGCTGCTTCACTGGTCTTTTCGACGACTTCTGCCTTCCAGATTTTCAGCAACTGCGGCCGCGGAGCGCCGAGCACCGGCTCGGCACGCTTCGGGGCCGGCATGTTCGCGCCGAGCTGGTGCTCGGCGCTCCGCAAAAACGTAAACGCGCCCGGCCAGGGCGTGAAGGCGCGCAGCCGGTTCAAAATGGTTTGCGCGGGCTGATTCCAATCTATCCGGCCATCCTCTTTCTTGATTTTGGCCGCGTAACTCGCACCGTCGGACGGTTGCGGCACCGGTTGGGTTTTCCCGGCAATATAATCGGGGATGGTCTGCACGAGCAGGTCCGCGCCCAGGGGCGCCAGCCGGTCATGGAGCCGGCTCGAATCGTCTGCAGCATGAATCGGCGTGCGGCTTTGCGATAAAATGGGGCCGGTGTCCAGGCCCGCATCCATTTTCATGATGGTGACGCCCGTCTCAGCGTCGCCATGGGCGATCGCCCATTGAATCGGCGCGGCGCCGCGGTATTTCGGCAGCAGGGAGGTGTGGACATTCAAACAACCGTAACGCGGCAGGTCCAAAATGGCCGGCGGCAAAATTTGACCGTAGGCCACGACGACGATGAGATCGGGTTTCAGTTCGCGGAGTTCAGCGATGAATTTTTCATCACGGGCGCGTTCCGGCTGAAGGACGGGCAAGGCCAGTTCCACGGCGAGCGCCTTGACCGGTGACGGCTGCAATTTGAGGTCGCGGCCTTTGGGTTTGTCCGGCTGGGTGACAACGGCGGCAACGCGGAATTTTTCATCGCGCACGAGCGTCCCCAGACTGGCACAGGACAATTCCGCCGTCCCCATGAAGATGATTCGCAATGCCGTCATGCGGACAGCCAAAGGGAAATTGCGTCCGGGCGAAAGGAAAAACTGCGGCGGCATGCTGCCAGCGTGCTGGCAAGGCGGCTTCCGGCCGCCAAGCCAAGTGAGACATCAGTCGCACTTGGAACAAGCTGGACCCTGGGAGCGATCAATGTTTGACGGCCGTGTGCAAAATATCGGCGAGCACCTTGCCCGGGGTCTGGTCGGCATTAATTTCATGCACGAGACGCTTGCCATAAAACTTGAGCACGGGTTTGGTTTCCTTCTCGTAGGTCTTGAGCCGCTGGCGGATGACGCTGAGATTCACGTCATCGAAACGGTTTTCCTTGATGGCGCGATGCTGGATGCGCACCACCAGGCTCTTCAGGTCGGCGCCGCGCAAATAATAAATGCCAGTCACGTCGAGGGTATCGCGCAGCATTCCGGCCTGGGCCACGTTTCGCGGAATGCCGTCCAGCACCAGGGTATCCTTCCCGGGATGGAATTGTCCGGAGGCGATGACCTTGCCGATGGATTCGCGCCAGAGGGCGATGGTGGTTTCATCGGGCACGAGCTGGCCGCGGCTGGAGTATTCGATAAACGTCCGGCCGATCTCGCTGTCCGGTTGCAGACGGCGGAAGACATCGCCGCATGCACAATGAAAATAGTGGGGAATGGCCCCGAGGATTTTTCCCTGGGTGCCCTTGCCTGAACCCGGCGCGCCGAACAAAAGTATGCTGCGGTACTTCACGCGCCCTTCGATTTGAGTTGGACTTCCACGACCTCGGCAAATGGCACCATGACTTCGTGTTTTGCGCCACCCTGGATGGTCTCCACGTGCATTTCATTGGTGGCGATGCGCGTGATGCGTTCGACCACCATGTTGGCGCGCCCGGTTTTCACGGTCAGCACCAGGTTTCTATCGGCTTCGCGGCGGACCATGGCAAAGAAACCGGAGAACTTCGTCTCAAAAAAACGGCGGTTGAATGTGAATTGCCCGCGCTGAAAAACCTGGGGCTGGTTGGTGTCGGCGGCCGGCGCCGCCCCCGATTTCCCCTGCCATGACGCCTCAACGATGTGGATGCCGGCAGCGGCGGCGGGCTGTGCCGCGCCTGGCACGGCAAAGGTCTGCGACGCGGTCGCGGCATGTTGCGCCACTGGTTCCGGGGCGGCAGCCGGCACCGGCATCGCCAGAAAAATGATCGGCCCCACTATGGGCACCACCACCGCCGAACCCATCACCAGCGCCAGCGGACGCGACCGGCAGATGGCTATTTCGTACGCCGCAAAAATGTTCCCAGCGTAGATCAACATCAGCGCGATCAGCCCGACCGATGATGAGAACAAGGCATGGACCAAGGACTCTCTTGGCGGCAGCTCGATGTGGTTCACTTCATGAACCGTCGCCGCGCTCTTTTTCGCCCGTTCCGTTGGTGGAGCTTCAATGAAAGGTTCCGCCAGCAGTTTGATTTTGGGATTGGCGGACAGTTGTTTGAGCGCGTCCTGGGATAGTTTTGTCCACGGAATGCGCTCGGAGTATTTGTCCACGTCCAGCCGGAAAACGATGCCGTTGTCGTTGTAGGATATGGCATCGCCCGTCACCGAATTGCCGTCGGTCAATTGAAACGTGTCCGCACCGGCGGCAATGAACACACTGCAAAGCCAGAGGCCGAAAAGGGTCCAAACGATTCTGCGCATGGGAAATTTCTAACAAAGGCCGGCGGCCGGCGAAAGCAAATTCAGCGCGTGTTGCCCAGCTCGCCAATCAAATCCTCCACGATCCAGTTGGTTCGCGTCGCCTGCAATTTGTCCGCCGCGGCGCCATGTTGCCAGACGGCAAAGCGGATCAACCGGCCCACATCCGCCAGCAACGGCCGTTGCGCCAGCAATCCCGCCAGGTAGCCCGCCAGCGCATCGCCGCTGCCGCCCTGGGCCAGGTGCGGATTGCCCGACGGATTCACAAAAATCTCCCCCTCGCTCCGGCCCACGAGTGTCTGGTGGCCCTTTAACACGACCCAGCAATGGCCGTAGCGCCGCGAGATTTCGCGCACGGCCTGCGGGCGGTTCATCTGGATTTGTTGTTTGGTCGCGCTCAGCAATCGTGCCGCCTCGCCGGGATGTGGGGTGACGGCACGAATGGCATTTCTGGCTGTCGCCCCCAGCGGCAGCCAATCCAGGGTGCTGGCATCCACGACCACCGGCAAAAGCGAGTCGCGCCAAATCCGCCGTATGGTCGTCGGTGACATCACTTCAGCCAGGCCGGGTGCCGCCAGCCCGGGTCCCACCAAAAATGCGGTCACCGTGTCCGGCAGTTTCAAATCCGGCGTCCACAACTCCACCATCACCGACTGCAACTGCGCCGCCGTGACGTGATAAACGGATTCCTGGGTGTACAGGGTGACGAGACCCGGCTGGGCGCGTTGCGCGGCACGCGCGGCCAAAACCGCCGCGCCATGAAAGCCAAAACTGCCCGCGATGATCCCCAAATGTCCAAAGATTCCCTTGTGACCCGCCGCGGGACGGCGCGGGGGGAAATTTTGAAAATCGCCGGGCTGAGACCAGTTCAATCCGCTCGTGTGCGGACATGGAATCAGGCCGACATCGTCAGCAACTTCAAGCCGGCCGACAAACGGCCACGCGTTGGGCAGGAGCAAGCCGGTTTTGGGCGCGCCAATGGTCAGCGTGACCGCCGCGGCAATCGCCGTGCTCGGTGACGTCGGATCGCCCGTATCGGCGTTCAAACCAGACGGCACGTCCACGGCCAGAACGGGAATTCCCGACTCGTTGACGGCCGCGATGATTTTCTTCCAATCGTCAGCCAGCGGCCGGTCGAGCCCGATGCCAAACAAGCCGTCAATGACCAGCGCCGGTTTTTGAGCCAACGCCTGTTCGAGTTCCGGCAGATTGGTTTCAGGAGTAATGACGTTGAGAATGGCAACGCGGCGGCCGGGTAAAAATTCCTTCGCGGCGCGGACATCATCGCCGTTGTGGCCTTTGCCGGCGAGAATCAAAATCGTGTCGTCCGGCAATGTGAGTTGCAACGCGCGTTGCGCAACTTTGGCGCCCACGCGACGGATGACCTCGGCCTCGTTCCGGCCGGTTTCCCACGTGGCACGTTCCCACTCACGCATTTGCGCGATGCTGACAATTGGAAGCGACATGGGCATGAAGCTAGCAAAAATTCAAGCGGGGACGAAAGCTGAAAACAATAATTGGCATCGTTTCAGCAGGGTCTTTTGTTTTGTCGGGGAAACCAGTTGGTGTTCAGCCTTCAGGCTGTTTTGGGCCGAAAACATGCTAAAGCATGAACTCCAACAACTCATGCTCTCAAAACAAAAAAACCTGTCGTTTCAAAGGCACACGCGCGCACCACACCGCGCTCTGGCGGCGGGCGTCCCGCCTGGTGTTGAGGGCAGGCGTCCCGCCGTCCGGAACCTGCACGCATACTTTCTGCGTAACTCGAGTGCTCCCGTGACCATACGCAATACTCGCTCGCTTCCGCCAGGCGGGATGCCCGGCTCGACGGCAGGCCGGAGGCCCGCCGCCACAGGGGAAGCCACCGGTCCGGCAACCGGCTTCGTCACCCAATTGTCACAGGGTTGTCACGTGATCGAAATTGTGTGACGATTGCCCGCATGATATGCAACCAAGAGTGAAGTCCCGAATTTTGGTGGTGGATGACGAACCGGAGGCGGTCGAACTGGTGGAGTTCAACCTCCGGCAAGCCGGCTATCTGGTGACCACCGCGGCGGATGGCGCGGAGACATTGAAAAAGGCGCGGTCGCAAACTCCCGACCTGGTGGTGCTCGACGTGATGCTGCCCGAGATGGACGGTTTTGAAATTTGCAAGACGCTGCGGCTCGACCCGGCCACCGCCAAAGTTCCCATCATCATGCTCACGGCCAAGGCCGCCGAGATTGACCGGGTCCTGGGCCTCGAACTGGGCGCGGATGATTACCTGACCAAGCCGTTCAGTCCGCGTGAACTCCTGCTCCGCATCAAAAAAATCCTTTCCCGCGGCGAAACCGGCGAGAAACCGCGGGACCAGATGCGATTCGGGGATTTGATGATTGACGTGCCGCGCCACGTGGCGAGCTGGAAGGGCAAGCCGTTTGAACTGACCGCGACCGAGTTCAAACTGCTCACCACCCTCGCGCAACGTTCCGGCCGCGTGCAATCGCGCGACCATCTTCTCCGCGACGTGTGGGAATACGACAGCCTGATCGACACCCGCACGGTGGACACGCACATGCGCCGTCTGCGCGAAAAACTCGGCCCGGCCTCGAAGCATCTGGACACCGTTCGCGGTGTCGGCTATCGCTTTGTGGAGTGAAGCGGAAACATTCAACGTTCAACATTCAACTCCCGACATTCAATAACGGCCGGCGGCTGACTCTTGAGCGTTGGATGTTGAATGTTGAATGTTGGATGTTTTTTCAATCTCAACTTCCCCAGCCATGTGGCCCACTTTGACCCTGCTTGCGATTTCCGCTGCAATAGCGGTCCACTTCCGGTGGCGCCGCAAATTTCTCCGCCGGCAGCGCGAGGTGCAGGCCGAGACGGAGGATTTTCAACGGCGGCAGCAGCAGACGACGATTGACGCGAAAGCCCAGCAGCAGGTCCTGTTCAACAGCATGCTGGAGGGGTTGCTGTTGCTGGACCGCAACCGCCGGATTTATCTCGCCAACCGGGCGTTTAAGAATCTGTTCGGCCTGAAAAGCGAGCTGCGCGGCAAAACCATCATGGAAGCCCTGCGGGTGCATGAACTCGCGGCACTCGTCGAGCGTGTGGAAAGCGACGGGCAGGTTTTTGATTACGAGTTGAAACTGCCGGAGCTGAGCGAACGCTGGCTGCAGGTCAACGCCGCCGCCATTTCCAACTCCGCCGGCGAACGCGAAGGCACGATCCTGGTCTTCCACGATTTGACGCGGCTCAAACAGTTGGAACGCACGCGCGAGGAATTTGTCGCCAACGTCAGCCATGAATTGCGCACACCGCTCTCGCTCATCAAGGGTTACGTTGAAACGCTGCTCGACGGCGCGCGGTCCAATCCCGAAGTGGCCGAGCGTTTCCTCAAAATCATCGAACGCAATGCGCAGCGGCTGGACCTGCTCATCCAGGATTTGCTCACCATTTCCGCGCTTGAATCCGGACGCATCAAACTGAGCCTGCAGCCGGTTGAATTGCATCCGCTGGTGGAAAAGGTTTTTTTCGATCTGAAACCGCCGGCCGACAACAAAAACGTCGCCCTGGTCAATGCCCTGCCCCACTGGACCGCCACGGCGGACGCAAACCGGCTGGAACAGGTCCTCGCCAACCTCGTGGATAATGCCATCAAGTACGGCCGCGCGCAGGGCACCGTGGCCGTCGGCGGCCGGAAAACCGAGGACGGAAAAATTGAAATTTTCGTCCAGGACGACGGCCCGGGAATTCCGACCGAGGCGCTCGACCGGGTGTTCGAACGGTTTTACCGCGTGGACAAGGCGCGCTCGCGCGAGCAGGGCGGCACCGGCCTCGGGTTGTCGATTGTCAAACACATCGTGCACAACCACGGCGGCAAGGTCTGGGTGAAAAGCGAACTGGGCAAGGGGGCAACGTTCTTCTTCACGCTGCCGAAAGGATGATTTGAGAATTTTCATTGAACATCCCTCCTTCGGTTCATAGATTGCCCGCATTTGCGCGATGCTGTTTAGTTCGCCAATTTTCGTGTTTCTGTTTTTGCCAGTTGTGCTCACGGTTTATCTGTTACTGCCGAGCACAAAGGCCAGGAATTTCTGGCTCCTCTTGATGAGTCTCGTGTTTTATGCTTGGGGCCAAATTGATTTCATTCTTCTGCTGCTGGCATCCACGCTGGCAAACTACGGCCTTGGCTTGTGGGTGGATCACAGCGAGAGCGCGGCCAACCGCAAGCTCGCCATCGCAGTCGCGGTGTTCGTCAATATCGGCCTGCTGGCGTTTTTCAAATATGCCAATTTTACTGTCGGCCTGCTCAATTCGTTGCTTAACCTTGCCGGCCTTGCGCCGTTGAATGCGCCCCACATCCCGTTGCCGATTGGCATTTCATTTTTCACCTTTCACGCGCTGTCCTACATAATCGATGTGTATCGCAGCAAATGGAGGGCGCCGGCCGATCCCAGGGACGTGGCACTTTACATTTTCTTTTTCCCACAACTGATCGCCGGACCGATTTTGCGTTGGAGCGCAATCGGCCCGCAGCTTTTGCAACGCACCTTCAGCCGCGATGTTTTTGCGGATGGTGTCCGTCGCTTCGTGGGTGGGCTGGCCAAGAAAATGATCCTCGCCAACACCGTTGCGATGCCAGCGGATCAGATTTTCTCCCTGCGTCCCAACGAACTTTCCACGCCGGACGCCTGGTTTGGAATCCTTTGCTATACGCTGCAAATCTACTTCGATTTCTCCGGCTACTCGGACATGGCGGTCGGGATGGGCAAAATGTTTGGGTTCGAGTTCCTCGAAAACTTCTAGTTTCCCTATCTGGCACGATCCATCAGGGATTTCTGGCGGCGCTGGCACATTTCGCTGTCAACATGGTTTCGTGATTACCTCTATTTTCCGCTTGGCGGCAACCGCATTTCTGAGGGGCGAACCTGCCTGAATCTCATCGTGGTGTTCTTTCTCTGTGGTTTGTGGCACGGTGCAAGTTTAACCTTTATAATTTGGGGCCTTTATCACGGTTTCTTCCTTGTGGTGGAGCGGACACGATTTGGCGAATTGCAGGCCAAACTTCCACAGTCACTCCGGCATCTTTACACGATCTTTGTGGTGATGATGGGCTGGGTGATCTTCCGCGCAAAAACTTTCGCGGCAGCCGGGCATTTCTTTCTCGCCTTGTTTGGGCTGACTGACGTCCCAGCCTTCACGGAGACAAACGGTGATTACATGACAAAACCGGTCTTTTGGGCCCTCGGTTTCGGCATCCTGTTCAGCGGTCCAGCATGGAGTTGGATTCGAACAATCTGTGCGAACTGGAGCAAGGCATTCCCGGCCGCGCGCCGACCGGCTGTCCAGCTTTTTGGTTCGGTCTCGGAAATCATCCTGATTGTTACGATGATGCTGGTCATAGCGGTCTTACTGGCGGGCAACACATACAATCCGTTCATCTATTTCCAGTTTTGACTGATGAAGGCCACCTCAACCAATTTGACTGCGTCAGGATGGACGAACGGCGTCTTGATCGCGTTGTTCATGATGATGCTTTGGTTGCCGACACTCGACACATTTTTCCATATTGACTCCGCCACCCTCCCCAGGGAAAACCGGACGCTGGCACTATTCCCGGAATTTAAACCCGGCTTTGGCAGCCTGAAAGAGTACGTTGCCGGGTTGGAAGCTTACTTCAACGATCATTTCGGCTGGCGAAACCGTCTCATTCACCTGCAAAAAAGCTGGGAACTCGGGTTTTTCCCGGAGAAAAATGGAGGTTCACCCGGCGTTATTGTCGGCCGTAACGGTTGGTTGTTTTTGAAAACAGACCGGATGGTTGAGCATTACCAAGGTGTGCGACAGTTTACGCCGCAGACTTTGCTCGACTGGCAGGCGCTGCTCGAATACCGCCGTGATCGGCTCGCGCAGCACGGGATCAAATATGTCTTCATCGTCGCACCGGATAAACAGTCGGTCTATTCCGATCAGCTGCCGGACTGGTTGAAAAAAGTGCGACCCGATACAAAGCTCGACCAACTTCTCGCCCACATGCACGCCCATTCCACCGTTGAAGTTCTGGACCTTCGCCCGGCGTTGCGGGATGCGCGCAGGATCGCGCCAACGTATTTCAAAACCGACCCCCACTGGAACTCTTTTGGCGGCTTTGTCGCCTGTCAGGAAATTGCCAAAAGCCTGTCGAAGCAACAGTTAAGGCTCGAACCGCTGTCTTTAGCTTCCTTTAATTTGAAGGACACGCCGATACCGAGCAGCTTCCTGGCAGATTTTGCCAATTTGGATGTCAATGAGACGTGCGCCACTTTGTTGTACCCTCTACCGGACTTGCCATGTTTGGAAATAAGTTCAAAACCACCAACTGAATATGGCGACTTGCATTTTAGATTCACCAATAATCCCAAGGCAAAAGGCAGCGCGGTCGTCTTTGGCGATTCATTTGGAGACTTCTTGATCCCATTTCTAGGCTACCACTTTGGTAAAGTGATCTACACGGCACAATTGCCGCTGAGCGAGAAATGGATCGAACAGGAAAAGCCTGACGTTGTCATAAGTGAAATGTTCGAGACGTATTTCAACGAGCGTGACCCGAAAGGATTCGATGTCCCGGGAGATTTTCTGATGCGTCACCGCCTGAACTTGGCACCGTCAAAATAGCTTTGCGGCGTCAGCTGGCGATGGTGTCCTGCCGAGGTTGAATCTTAGCCATTGCTCCAAAGTTCAGCATGATATTGCTTGGTCAAGGCACGTAAAATTCTTAGAGTCTGAACATGGTTCATGTTGGCATTGGCTACGACGTTCATCAACTGGTCGCGGGGCGCAAACTCGTCCTTGGCGGCGTCGAGATCCCGCATCCGAAAGGCCTGGACGGCCACTCGGACGCGGACGCGCTGATGCACGCCATCTGCGACGCGCTGCTCGGCGCCCTCGGCGAGGAGGACATCGGCCATTTTTTCCCGAACACCGACCCGCGCTGGAAGGGCGCACCCAGCAAGGTGTTTTTGCAGGAGGCGGCGCGGTTGATCGCGTTGCGCCAGGGCAGGATCGTGAACGTGGACTCCACGGTCATCGCCCAGGCGCCCAAAATTTATCCGCACCTCAAGGAAATGAAGATCCACATCGCCGGGGCGCTGGGCATCAACTTCCAGCAGGTGGGCGTCAAGGCAACGACGAACGAGCTGATGGGTTTCATTGGCCGCGAGGAAGGCATCGCCGCGATGGCGGTGGCTTGTGTGGATTTGCCGGAGTGAGTCCACAGTCCCGTGCCCACAGTCCACAGTCATTACAGCGTGCGAGCACTGGCTGCCCGACTGGGGACTCGAAACTGCGGACTGGAGACTGAAAAAAATGCCCAAAGCTGAAATCAGTTGGAAACGGGTGAACGAGGACGGGGTGAAGCTGCAGGTTTATGCCCAGCGCGTGAGCCGTGAGTGGCTTTTCTTCCAGCGCGAAAAACGTTTTGATCAATGGCAGCCCGTGCCGGAACCGCCGCTGGAGGACTGGCTGGAATTACTGGACGCGGTGCAACGGCTCATCACCCGCCGCCGGTTGCAGCCGGAACACGAGGAACGCGTTCGCCGGCGGATTCGCGAGAAATTTCCCGAAGTGAAAATTTAAAGTTACCGGAAAGCACGCCCGTTTTCCAGGCGCCCGTCTTACCATGGCAGGATCCATTCCCTGGTTCTCGTCTCAGGCCCAACCCAACAACATCCGAACCAAGGACACTATTCCCAATAATAGGACAACCACAACCACCGAACCAAAAACGTCAAATCCGGTTTTTGATGCATGATTGATAGGGGTTACCGTGTTTATCAGATAGTAAACGCCACTTCGAT
>CAZKTW010000097.1:0-12030 GCA_964555775.1 uncultured Bifidobacteriaceae bacterium
GCAGCAAACGGCAGCGAACCGCTTTGCTTCATGGCTTCTTCCATTGTGAGCATAATTTGACTCTATGATTGTTATGGGAGGCTTGGTAATCCCGCGGGGGATACTGAAGACTCCATTGCCTAACAAACCCGACGCTGCAGACGGCAACGGAGGTTAAAGGTTAGGTTGTGCGTTGACTGTTTTTTCTCAGCCTCAGTGAACATCCGCACACGCGGCGTTCAGGCAGGATGGATAGTAGGGAAAACCCCGGGAAAAGCAAGCGGGAATTATTACCAGGATTGCTTGCGGGTGAAATCTCATCCCTGCCTCCCAAATATAGAAACGGCGCTGCGAGAGCGCCGTTTCAATTTTTCCCAATCCCCACCCTCCAAAAATCAAGCTTCGGGTATTTTCAACCGGGCCCCGACCACAATACGGTCGTTCCCCAGGCTGTTTGCTGCTTTGAGGGCTTTAACTGTTGTACCATGAGTTTTGGCAATGCGGGTCAGTGTATCGCCAGGTTTGATCACGTAAACGGTCTCGGAATGGCCGGGGGCAGCTGTATTCTCAGTGACGACAGTGGTTGTGGGCTTGTGGGTGGAAGACAGGGTCGGTTCCGAGCTTGACTCGGGTGTTTGCGTCAATGCCGGTGTCTGGTTTTGAGTGGGTGTCGGTAAATCAGTCACGGTGAGGCTGGCGCTCTGGGTTGTGTTGGCGGTCTTTTCGCTCATACAACCTTCAATCAGCGCACCGACCAGAAGGACCACGATGGCGGCCAAGGCGGCGATAAATCCCCTCTTAAACCGCTCCCGGCGACGTTGTTGAGAATCTGCCCGCTGCAAGCAAACCGGAATTTGAAACGGATTCGACGCATTCATATGCCCACATTTATTAATATTCTAAATAACTCCGAGACAGTGCTAGCACGATGAATGCCAAGGATGGCGGGGTTGTTCAGTGAGGAGTTGCCGATCCCAGCCTGCCGATCCCGGCCTGCCTTGCTCCAAGGCAGATTGTCCAATTCTTGAACCGGGACACTGGCAATTACCCGCCTGATTCCGGCCCAAGCCATGACCCGGTGGCAGGTGGTCAGGTCAAAAGGAACGGTAATCCCGCTCCCACAGGTTTCCGATGAGCTTCAGAAGGCAGTTAACCTTGCAACGATCCACGTCGCAGGCTTCAATCTTTCACAAATCCCTGCTGCCGGAGCCAGAACAGGCAGTCCGTCGCCCACGGATGCGGATTTGCGAACGGCGGTTTGTCCTTGAGCCCCAGGCCATGCCCGCCTTTTTGATAAACATGCAAATCAAACGGCACATGATTTTTCCGCAACGCCCCGGCAAACAGTAGCGTATTTTCCATCGGCACGGTTTTGTCCTCGAAAGTCGTCCAGATGAAACACGGCGGCGTGTTCGTCGTTACCTGCAATTCATTGGAAAGCAATTCCACCAGTTTCGGTGATGGCCTGGTTCCGAGCAGATTGTCCCGGGAACCTTTATGGGCGTATTCACCCATCGTGATGACCGGATAGCACAGAATGCCAATGTCCGGTCGCGAGCTTTGCCGCTCGACAGGGTCGGCCGAGTTCGTGTTGCCGGAATCAAAATGCGTCATAAGGGTTGATGCCAGATGTCCGCCGGCCGATGATCCCATGATGCCCACGCGTTTTGGATCCACCTTCCAGTCTACGGCCTGCGCCCGCACCAGCCGCAACGCGCGTCCGGCGTCCTGCAACATTGCCGGATGCCGATACCCGTTTGAGCCGAGCCGGTATTTGAGCACGAAACAGGTCACCCCATGCTGATTCAGCCACAACGCGTAATCATTGCCTTCATGCGGCGCAAGATGGGCATAACCGCCGCCCGGACAAATCACCATTGCCACGCCCGTCGCCTTGGCGGGATCAGGCAGGTACGGCGTGAGGGTGGGAATGTCATTGGTGGTGGTGCCGAGCGCGCCGGGCGCGCCATCCGGCCAGAGGGGAATGGGAGTTTGCATTTGAGCGTGTGAAATAGCAGAAAGAGACATGGCCATGGCCAGTGTGAGGAGAATTCTCATTTTGTCCCTCGCATCGGAAGCTGCTTCAAAACCATTTTTTCCGTTTGAAATACCAATAGGTCAATGCCGTGGAGAGGATCATGGTGACGCCGGCCACCCAGTAACCGTGTCGCCAGCTCAACTCCGGCATGTGCTGAAAGTTCATGCCATACCAGGTGCCGATCATCATCAGGGGCGTGGTGATGACGGTGATCAGGGTCAGCAGTTTGACGACCTCGCCGGTCTGGTTGGATGACATGTTCAGATAGACCTGCAGGATGCCGGTGAGCGAGTCGGTGTAGCTCTGGGCCAGCTCGCTGATGTGGAAGAGCGCGTCATAGACATCGCGAAAATACGGCACCATGTGGGCGCGGATGAGTTTGAATTCACCCGCGGCAAACCGCGCCAGCACCTCGCGTTGGGGTCCGATGATCTGGCGCAAATGCAGAACCTCCTTTTTGATCTGCAGGATTTTGTTCAACGTCCGCTGGCCGGGATGTTGCAGGGCCTGCTGTTCCAGTTCGGCGATTTCCAGGGAAAGTTCATCCAGCGCGGGTTTGTAATTGTCCACCAGTGAATCCAACAATGCGTGGGCCAGCCGGTCGGGCGCCCGGGCAATCAGCACCGTGCTCTTGACACAGCGTTCCTCCACCAGGACCACGTTGCGCAGCGGTTCCCGGTGAAAGGTCACGAGAAAGTTTTTGCCGAGAAAGAAATCCAGTTCGTTTGTGGCAAACTGCCCGTTCTGCCGGCTGTAATCCACCGCGTGGATGACCATGAACAGATAAGGCGTGAACCAGTCCCCTTCCTTGGGCGAATACTCCTCCACTTTTGGCGAAGGGCTGGCGGTGACGCAGTCCTCAATGGACAAGGGATGGAAATGGAAAACCCCTTCCAGAATCGTCCGCACTTCTTCGTCCGTCGGCGATTCGAGGTCCACCCACAGAAACAGGTTGGTGTCCGCCAGCAACGTCGGCATCAGGAACAGATCGATGTCCTTCGTATGTAGCCGTCCCTGAGTGGTGAACGCAAAGGAGCGGATCATAATCGGTACGGTCGGCACGCAGTCGGGAGGATGACCACCCGCGTGGCTGGCAAAAGAGTCGTCATGATTTGTTGACGACGGAGCTTACGCTTATCCGCCGCCGTTTCAACTCCGAAGCCTGCGTTGACGCTCGCCGGTTGTCACCCTACTTTCAGGGTATGTTTGAACTTGTCGCGCCCTACCAACCCGCCGGGGACCAGCCGCAGGCAATTGCGAAGCTGACCGCCGGCATCTTGTCCGGCGCGCAACATCAGACGCTCCTTGGCGTCACCGGTTCCGGCAAAACGTTCACCGTCGCGAACGTCATCCGGAACGTGGACAAGCCAACCCTGGTGATCTCCCACAACAAAACGCTCGCCGCGCAGCTTTACGCCGAATTCAAGGGGTTTTTTCCAAAGAACGCCGTCGAATACTTCGTCAGCTACTTCGATTATTACCAGCCGGAAGCCTACATCCCGCGCACCGACACGTTCATCGAAAAGGATTCGAGCCGGAACGAGGAAATTGAGCGGTTGCGGCTTTCGGCGATGAGTTCGCTGTTCTCGCGCCGGGATGTCATCGTGGTCGCCAGCGTGTCCTGCATTTACGGCATCGGCAGCAAGGAAGATTACGAGGCGATGGTCATTCCGCTGCGCACCGGCCAGGAATTGTCGCGCGAACAGTTCCTCACGCGCCTGGTGGATTTGTTATATGACCGGAACGACATCGAATTTGCCCGCGGCCAGTTTCGGGTGCGCGGCGACACGGTGGAACTCCGTCCGGCCGGGCGGGAGGACGGCTTGCGCGTCGAATTTTTCGGCGAGGAAATCGAGCGGCTGACCCGTTTCGAGCCGTTGACGGGAAACAAAATGGAAACGCTCGATGCCGTCACCATTTTCCCGGCCAAACAGTTCGTCACGACCGGTGACAAAATGAAACGCGCCATTCTTGCCATCCGCGAGGAGCTTGGCGAACGCATCGCCTGGTTTGAAAAGAACGGCAAACTGCTCGAAGCCCAGCGCATCAAGATGCGCACCGAATATGACCTGGAAATGATGGAGGAAATGGGCGTTTGCTCCGGCATTGAGAATTATTCGCGCCACATCGGCGGACGCGCGCCCGGCTCCCAGCCGTGCACCTTGTTTGATTTCTTTCCGCAGGACTTCCTGCTCGTGATTGACGAATCGCACGTTACCGTGCCGCAAATCGGCGGCATGTATGAAGGGGACCGCTCGCGCAAAACGGTCCTGGTAGAGCACGGTTTCCGGCTGCCAAGTGCGCTGGACAACCGGCCGATGAATTTTCTGGAGTTCCAGTCCATGCAGGGCCAGACGATTTACGCCAGCGCCACGCCCGCTGTGCGGGAAAAACAATGGTCGAACGGCAAGATCATCGAACTCGTCGTGCGTCCGACGGGGCTGATTGATCCGAAGGTCACGGTAAAACCGCTCAAGGGCCAGATCGACGACCTGATCGAGGAGGCGCGCCGGCGCGCCGATGCGAACGAACGCGTGCTGGTGACGACGCTCACCAAGCGCACGGCTGAGGAACTCACCGATTATCTACGCGACATCGGCGTGAATGTCCGCTATCTGCACAGCGAGATTGACGCCATCGAACGCGTTGAAATTTTGCGTGCGTTGCGCAAAGGCGAATTCGACGTGCTGGTCGGCATCAACCTGCTGCGCGAGGGGCTGGACCTGCCGGAGGTTTCCCTCGTGGCGATTCTCGACGCGGACAAGGAAGGTTTTCTGCGCAGTGAGACGAGCCTGATCCAGACCGCCGGTCGCGCGGCGCGGCATCTGAACGGCGAAGTGATTCTTTACGCCGATGTGATGACTGACAGCATTAAGAAATTTCTAGCCGTCACCGCCTACCGCCGGCAAAAACAGATCGATTACAACCGCGAACACAATATCACGCCGCGCAGCGTAATCCGTGCGGTTGAGGAAAGCCTCGCCACCTACGAATCGACGCGCAAGGAAGCGGGTGGAGTGTTGCGCGATGCCAAAATGGACGTGGATATCACGGAAACCATCAAGGAACTCGAAGGGGAGATGCTGGCCGCCGCCGAGGAATTGCAATTTGAAAAGGCGGCCCTGCTTCGCGACCAGCTCAAAGAGCTTAAGCGGATGATGGATGGCAGCCAGCCGACCGGTGGCGGGAAGGTCCAACCGGCAAATTATCG
This sequence comes from uncultured Bifidobacteriaceae bacterium, assembly GCA_964555775.1. Classification (GTDB taxonomy): domain Bacteria; phylum Verrucomicrobiota; class Verrucomicrobiia; order Limisphaerales; family UBA11358; genus UBA11358. Next base: position 5,229 of record CAZKTW010000097.1, read on the forward strand.
TAAGAAAACACGACGAAATCCGGTTTGAATGCAGGCCTTGCAGCCCGGTTAAAACGTGCAAACGGTTGAAAATCAGACCCGAATTCTGGCTTGCGGTTTGCTGTATCTGGGGATCTATAACCACCGCCAACAAAAATAAGGCCGTTGGGGCGGGCTAATTTTAAATTATGATAACTCCAGGTTTACTGGCCGGGATAAACCGCATCAATGCGGAGAATTCACTTCGGGCGTTGATTCCCGTGGGATCGGTTTTTTCCCAGGTCGTCATTTATGCCGGGGCTCTTTTGTTGGTGGCCGTGGGGGTTTTCATTTGGGCCGTTTTTCTTCGCCGACCGTGGTACCGAAAGCATTCACATCATCACCGTTCAAGGCCGGCGGCAAGACGCCGCCAGCAATCTGAGGTTCGCCCGCGCAGTCGAACGCTGGCGGAAGCCGGTGGTCTTCCACCCGTTCGCACCGAACACCAGCCTCCATCTCCGGCCTGATCCCCCAAGCTGGCCTCAAGGCCGATGGCGGGCGCACAACTGTAAGGTGTTATCATCGGCGTAAACTCCATGGGTCGGTAGCATCTTAATTGAAGCAGATGGAGCGCGGAGCATTGCTCCGCAAGCTCCTGAAACCTTCCAAAACTCACGGAGCAATGCTCCGCGCTCCGACAAATTAGGACGTTGTCCACGGGTCGCTTGACCTGCGTCGAACGGAGTGGGAGATTGCCACAGCATTTCATGTCAGGAACCAGCGATCCAAATCAATCCGTGGCCTGGCTGGGCGTGGGCTTCTTTGTCCTGGCCGGGTTGTGGCGGTTGATTGTCTGGGTCCGTGAGGCGCCGCAAAAACCCGATCCGTGGGATTCCGAGGTTGAACGCAGATTGGAGGAGTCGGACGCGGTGGAAATCTGCCATCGTTGTTTCAGCCCGCAGCCGCCCAACGCGTGGTTTTGTGAACATTGCGGCAGCGCGGTTGGACCTTACAACAATTGGATGCCCTACCTCAATGTGTTCTCGGAAGGTGAAGTTTTTAGAAACGGCGCAACGGACAGGTTGCGTTCCCAGCCGTTGATCATCGCCGGTTATTTGCTTTTCTCCCTGAGCGCCTATGTCGTATTCGCACCAATTTTCTGGTTTTTTCTCTACAAGAATTTGAAACGACCCATGGAAGATGATCCGGAGAGGTGGAGCCAGTTGGCATTCCGCCCTGACCGCTGGATGGTTCTGGATCAGGAAACCACACAGTTGATTCCGAGCCGCGAGCCGGCGAGGACCGTTTCATGCCACAGGCTGATGAGTTCGCTCAGATTTTGCAGCCATGGCAATACGCGATTCTCCAGCGCGTTGGAAAGCGGAATGGTGTCTTTCGAATGACAGGCTTCATCCACGTCCTGGATGATGGAGGCGATTTGTTCCAGTTGCCACTTGCGGAGCTGGGTGGGCGAGGTGCAGCCGTTGGGCGCGCCGCAAACATTGTCCGGCAACAGGCTCAAGGTCAGCACCGGCTCCTTGAGCACCAAGGCCAGGCTCCACCAGACCTCATGCGCCACCTGCCCATCATTGATCAGGACCAGGGTGAGGGCGGTTTCAACGCACTCCCGGGCATAGTCGGTTTGTTGGAACGCCTTCTTGAGCAGCCGGAGAGACGTTTCTTCCAAAGCAATGGTTCCGGCCTCGACACGGCAAAAAATTCCCTGGCCCGATACCGGCAGGGCCAGATTTACCGGCTGGCCGTCGATGCTTAACGAATATAAAATCCGCTGTCGTTCCAAGGCGAGCGCCTCAAGATGAAAGCGAATTGCGCCAATGGAGCGGCGCCCGGAGGGTAGTCCCACCGGCAAGCCATCAAGGATTACTTTAATCTCATCGCGGCTTTTCGAGGATTCGAACAGGCTTTCGTTCATAGCAAAAAAAGCCGCAACCTTCGTGCCTCAGAACGAGACCATTCCGGAAAGTTACTCACAATCAATTCACATGAAGTTCACAAAATGCCACCGGAAAATTTCCGGCCTTGATTGCTTGCCTGGTGACAGATGGGTATTCCTTTGGGATCGGTTTCCTCGCCAGCATTGGACCCGCGCTGCAGATTGGTGGTGGCATCCTCAATAAGATGGAAGCGGCGGCATTGGAAAACGCGCTGCCAGCCGGACCGGCCTGGCGTTTTTTTGTCTCGCCAAAGAGCCGTGCGACAGGCAAAGAGTGCACCTCGGTTTTTAATTTCATGAATGAACAGATCGTCATTTTGGATTTCGGGTCGCAATACACCCAGGTCATCGCGCGGCGCATCCGCGAGTGCAGCGTGTATTCCGTCATCCTGCGCTATGACACCCCCGCGACGGAAATCGCCGCGTTGAAACCACGGGGAATCATTTTATCCGGCGGCCCGTCCAGCGTGTACTCCCCGGACGCACCGCTGCCGGACAAAAACATCTTCGTGCTCGGCGTGCCCATGCTCGGCATCTGTTACGGCGTGCAGTTGTTTGCGCAATTCCTGGGCGGCCGGGTTGAGAAGGGCCAGAAACGCGAATACGGCAAGGCCACGCTCACAGTGAAAGACGCCGCCTGCGCCCTGTTCCATCAGTTGCCGAGAAAGTTGCAGGTCTGGAATTCGCACGGGGACAAACTCACGAAACTGCCGCAAGGGTTCAAACCGGTCGCCGTCACAGACAATTCCGAATTCGCGGCGATCGAACACCGCCCGCGGAAATTTTTCGGCCTGCAATTTCACCCCGAGGTGGTCCACACCCCGCGCGGCAAGGACATCATCGCCAATTTTGTCCGCGCGATCTGCGGTTGCGGCAAAAACTGGACCATGCGTCATTACGTGGACCAGGCGGTCGAGGAAATCCGCAAACAGGTTGGCCGGGAAAAGGTGATCCTCGGTTTGAGCGGCGGGGTGGATTCAAGCGTGGCCGCGGCGCTGTTGCGCAAGGCCATTGGCGACCAGCTCACCTGTATTTTTGTCAACAACGGCGTGTTGCGCGCGCGGGAAGCCGAGGTGGTGCAGGAGGTTTTCGGAAAACATTTTCGCATCAAACTCCAGTATGAGGACGCGTCCAAATTGTTTTTGCAGCGCCTTAAGGGCGTCACCGACCCGGAGCGGAAACGCAAGATCATCGGCCGGACCTTCATCGAGGTTTTTCAAGCGGCCACCAAACGCGCCGGCCAGGCAAAGTTTCTGGCGCAAGGCACGCTTTATCCCGACGTGATCGAGTCCGTGCCCATCGCCGGCAATCCGGCCGCGATGATCAAGAGCCACCACAATGTCGGCGGGTTGCCGAAGAAAATGAAGTTTGCGCTGGTTGAGCCGTTGAAGTGCTTGTTCAAGGACGAGGTCCGCCGGCTGGGGCTCGAACTCGGATTGCCGAAGGAGATTGTCATGCGCCAGCCGTTCCCCGGACCTGGCCTGGCTGTGCGTTGCCTGGGCGAGGTGACCCCGGAAAAACTGCAGGTGCTGCGGCGCGCGGACGCGATTGTCGTGGAAGAGATGAAGGCGGCCGGCCTTTATTACAAGACCTGGCAGACGTTTGCGGTGCTGCTGCCCGTGCGCAGCGTGGGGGTGCAGGGCGACGAGCGGACCTACGACTGGACGCTCGCCATCCGCGCGGTGGAATCGCAGGATGGCATGACGGCGGACTGGGTAAGGTTGCCCTACGGCCTGCTGGAGAAAATATCCCTGCGCATCACCAACGAAGTCCGCGGCCTCAATCGCGTCGTCCTGGACCTCACCAGCAAGCCGCCGGGAACGATCGAGTGGGAATAATTTAACGCGATTTTTTGCTGGTTCGCAATGCGGGACGGGCATAATCTCGACCCACAGAAAACCCGTTGCCGCTTATGGACATCATTTTCAATTGCCCTCATTGTGAACAGGAAATGGCGGTGGACAGTTCCGGCGCCGGCTCGGAAATTCAGTGTCCCTCCTGCGGACAAAAAATCCTGATTCCGGCATCGCCCACGCCGCTGGCTCCCGCCCCGGCTCCAGCGGGATCCGCCGATGGCGGGCATCAGGGCACCCACAGCATCGCCTCGTCCGCCGCCGCCAAGGTGGAAATGCATCTCAAGGTGCCGGTGCGGGACAAGCCGGGTGAACTTCTCATCGCCAAGCCCAAGCCGCCGCTGGAGGCGGTGGCCCGGGGTGCCGATAAAAAAACCCGGGTACGGACGATTCGCCATGCCGCCTGCGTCGAGGCAGGTCATGACAAGTTTGATGAACGGGTTTCGGAATTTTTGAATGAAGTTGGCGAGCCCAATCTCATTGGCGTTCACACGATCAGCTACACGCATTTTGACGTCGGCACGCAAAAGATATTGACCGATTACGGCGTGCTGGTTCTTTACCGGGGATAATCCCTTGTACCCGCCTTGACTTGCCGATTTCGGGCCGTTACTGTCGCCACATGAATCGCCGGTTTGGCTGCCTGCTCATCGTCACCGCGTGCGTGGTGTTGTTTCCCTCGCGCGCGCCCGCACCGTTGTATTATGTGCCGGGGGAAGGCTGGTATTATGAGCCATATGGCCAGAGCACCAAGTGGCAGCGGTCCCGGGCCAAGGAACAATTGGACGTGGCACAGCAGGCCTTTAACCTCGGCGACTACGAAACCACACTGCATGCGGCACACCGGATCCTGCGCGTGTGGCCGCTGTCAGACTATGCGCCGGACGCGCAATACCTCATCGGCCGCTGCCTCGAAGTCTCGGGGATGGACGAAGCGGCGTTCAAAGCCTATCAAAACATCGTCGAAAAATATCCGCACAGCAGCCACTATGAAGATGTGCTCTGGCGGCAGTATGCCATCGCCAACCGGTTTCTGGGCGGCCAGTGGTTCAAAGTCCTGCGTTACATTCCGCTTTATCCCTCCATGGAACAAACGGCGCAGCTGTTCGAAAAAATAGTCAACAATGGGCCTTATAGTGACGTGGCACCGCACGCACAACTGCGCATGGGGGCCGCGCGCGAAAAGCAAAGGAATTATCCCGATGCCGTGAAGGCTTACGCCACCGCTGCCGACCGCTATTACAACCAGCCGATCATTGCCGCCGACGCATTGTTTCGGGAGGGTATTTCCTATGCGCGACAGGCGGCCAAGGCTGAATACGATCAGAACGCCGCCGTGCAGGCCATCGCGACGTTCACTGATTTCATCACGCTCTATCCCGAGGACCGGCGAGTGTCGCGGGCGCAAAGGGCCATCACCCTGCTCAAAACCGAGCAGGTGCGCGGCAATTTTGAAATCGCGCGATTTTACGAATACAACAAAACCTTGAGCGCCTCGCAACGGGCAATGGGCGCGGTGATCTATTACAACGAAGTCTTGCAGATGGACCCCAACTCACCTTACGCCGCGAACGCGCGCCAGCGCATTGAAGCGCTCAAGCCGCGCCTGCAAACGTCAGCGGACAACTGAAATGCGTCTGCCAACAATCCCTGCCCTCCTGGCGGCATCAGCGTTGCTCGCCGGTTGTGCCGGCTATCATCTCGGTCCGGTCAATGGCGCCGTCGCCGGCGAAAAATCGATTGAAGTCCTGCCATTCAACAACCAGACGTTGCAGCCGCGCCTTGGCGACGCCGTCACGCAGTCGTTGCGCGAACGGCTCCAGACCGACGGCACGTACCACCTGGCCACGCATGAGCCCGGGGATGTCGTCGTCAGCGGCGTGATCACACGCTACAACCGTGAAGGGTTGAGCTACTTGAACAACGACGTCACCACCACGGAAAATTACCGGGTCGGCGTCGTTGCCCAGGTCATCGCCCGGGATCGGAACACGGGCAAGGTGTTGCTCGATAAAAACGTGAACGGTTACACGTTGATTCATGTGGGCACGGATTTGGCGGACTCGGAACGCCAATCACTGCCGCTGCTTGCGGAAGACCTGGCGCGAAACATCACAGAATTGCTCACCGAAGGGACTTGGTAAGCAAACACGGCATTGGCTGAAACTCATTCAGCCTTGAGGCGCAACTACTTCGACAAGATCACTCAACACGCTTGCGCAAAATCGAAGATATTCTTATTGTGTGTCGTCTCACGAATTGCATCACCTAACCATCAACCATCAACCATCAACTATTATGACCAGAAATATCTCTCAAATCACTGTTCTTGGCTTGTTGACTGCGGCCCTCATCGCCCTGCCCGCCTTGTCGCGCGCGGAAGATACCAACGTTCCGGCTTCACCCGGCCAGACCGTGCAACCCAAGCTCAAAAGACTCGGCGTGCCCTTTCGTGGCAAAGTGGCTGCCGTGGACACAAAAGCAATGACGCTTAACGTCGGCAAAATGGTAATCCAGGTCAGTGCCAACACCAGGATCACCAAGGACGGCCAGCCGGCCACGTTGGCGGACGGGGTGGTGGGAGAACCGGTTGGCGGTGCTTACATTAAAGCCGATGACGGCAAACTCAACGCCACGGTCATCCACTTTGGCGCCAAAGGTGAAAAGCCAAAACCGGAAGCTTCGGATGCCGGCGGCAACAAGTAAGGGTGGAAGGGTGCGGAGTTATTTTGAACCGGCAAGGCGGGCGGCAACGCCCGCCTTTCTTATGCCCGCTTCCACCAACTGGTAAGGCTCTTGGACTTCGGGGCCTGCGGACTTTGGTACTGCTGCACGACCAATTGGCTGCGCGAGGCTTCCAGCGCCATGATGAATTCCTCGTAACTGAGAAATCGTTCGGCGGGGTTTTTTGCCATGGTTTTAACCAGCGCGTCGCTGGTCGGCTGCGTGATTTCAGGCACCACCAGGTTCGGCGGCGTCAATGGCGTTTGCACCTGGGCCACAATGACCTCCTCGACCGTCGGCGCTTCAAACGGCA
>CAZKTW010000098.1:0-11978 GCA_964555775.1 uncultured Bifidobacteriaceae bacterium
GCGCCAACCTGCAAAAGGACGAAAACAACCTGCTTTACCAGATCAGCAACAACGGCGCGGTGCAGACGCACCTCAATACCGCCGCCACCTTTGCTGCCAGCCAGTCGTCCGGGCTCGACCAGATGATTTCAAATGCTTCCAGCGCCGACCTCGTCCAGACGATGGTGCAATTGAGCCAGGCGCAAACCGCCTATCAGGCAGCGCTTCAAAGCAGCGCCAAGATCATGCAGCTTTCGATCCTGAATTACCTGCCGTAGCTTCGGGTTCCGTTTTTTTTGCCCATGAACGCCATCCACGAGGAAATTTTCACCCGGTCCCGGGCCAATTTTGCCGGGTGCCCCCGGCCCGAAGCGCTCGTGCCGTCAATTTCCGCCTTTTTTTGCCGGTTTTTTGTGCCCCGGCAGATTTCACCGACCGTGGCACAACCACTGCTAAACACTCATTGACATGAAATGCGCCGAAACAATTGAAGTAGAAACGCCCGCCGCGCCCCCAGGCAACCGGGTGCGTCTGCCCATGGGGCTCCTGGGTTTTGAGCAGATCAAGGATTACGTCCTGCTCGTGAACCCCGCCGAGGAACCCTTTGCGTGGTTGCAGGTCGAGGCCAACGTGTCACTCGCCTTTGTTGTGGTGGATCCCTTTCTGGTCATGCCGGATTACCAGCCGGACATCCCGCAGCAGGATGTGGAGTTTGTCGGGTTGAAAAAACCATCCGATGCGTTGTTGCTCAACATCGTGACGGTTCATGGCCCCAATCGCGCCACGGTAAATTTGAAAGGCCCGATCGTCATCAATCGCCATACGCATGTGGGCAAGCAGGTCATTGTCGCCAACGCTGCCGAATATTCGGTGCAGCATCCGCTGCCCGTCACAGAAACCGCCGCCTAACCATTTCGCACCATGCTCATCCTTTCGAGAAAATCAGGCGAAAGCATTGTGATCGATGGTCGCATCCACGTCAAAATCGTGCGCGTCGAGGGCGACGTCGTCAAAGTGGGCATCGAGGCGCCCGCGGACGTGCCGGTCCACCGCAAGGAAGTTTACGAAGAAATTCAACTGAGCAACCAGCAGGCACTCACCCGGCAGAGTACGCCATTGCCCAAACTGGCCGCGGCCGCCAAGGCCAAGGCCCCGGCAGGCGGCCCGGCAAAAAACCTGAAGGCCTGCGATATAGTGTCAAAATGATTTAGCGGCGAGAGCCGCAACGATGTCAGCGATTATCGTCGGTCGCTAAACGGCGAATGACCGCTGGCTCCTTCCCCGGGCGGACCGGTTTTCCGGTCCGCCCGGCAATTTAAAAAGTCCGATCTGTAGGCAACCTGGAAATGAAGAACCACATTTTCACCAACATTATTGATGTTACGGGCCGGGGATTTTATCCGCTAATCCATATTGATCACGATGAATGTTGCCAATAAGGATTCGGGCGGCCCCATGCAGAACACCCCCACAGAGTTGGCCGTTGTCCGTCCACGGACGTTGAACCTTCAGGCGATTGACCTTTGCAACAGCCGCTGCATCATGTGCAACATTTGGAAGGATGGCCGGCAGGAGCGAATGTCGCTCGATGAATTTCGGCGGGAGTTGGGCCATCCTTTTTACAGTGAAGTCCAACATGTCGGTGTCACCGGCGGTGAGCCGACCTTGCGCAAAGATCTGGCGGCACTCTACAAACTTTTGCCGCAGTGCCTGCCCAAACTCGCAGGGGCTTCCTTCATCACGCACGGTCTGCAGACAGAACGCACGGTTGAAACTTATGCAAAAGTTCACGCGTTCTACCTCGGTCACAATCTCACTTTCAGCGGCATGGTGTCGCTGGACGGCGTCGGTTCCGTGCATGACCGGGTGCGAGGCCGTCCAGGGGCCTTTGCTGCCGCCTCCAGGACTTTATTGCAACTCCAGGCGCGTGATGTCAAAACCATTGCCGCCTGTACCGTTGTCCGCAGCAACGTTTATGGACTTCACGACCTGCTGGACTGGGGCAGGTCGAATGACGTTTATGTCCGCTTCCGCGTTGCGGAGTTTATCCGCCGCCTCTACAACGATTCCTGTGCGAACGAAATCCGCGGGTTCAGCCCGCATGAACTCCGTCACCTGGTTTCATTCTTCCATGTGCTGTTGGGTGAATATGAAACCGAGGAGACCATCCGGAAGACTTACCATTCCATCCTGTCACTGCTTACGGGCGGAGAACGGCTGATCGGTTGCCCGTTTCAAAAGGGCCTGGCCGTCAACGCGGACAGTCGTGGCTGGCTGGCTTGTTGTGCCCCCAAGGCGGATCCTTTCAAACCCGCCTCCGATATTGGCGAAATTCATTCTGTCCTGACCGCCCAGCGCAAGGAAGTCGCCCGCGTGCATTGCGCCAGCTGCATCCATGATTATCACGAGGATTGGAATGAAATCACCGTCAAGGAAATCGCCGGCGCCAAGGCTCGCTGCCGCGAACTGTACGAGGTGGCCGAGGAGCAGCTGACGACTCCGGAAATTCCCGCCGGGCCGTTCAACCTTGCCGGGATGAAACAAATTCTCCTCGCTGGCTGGTATGGAACGGAAACCGCCGGAGATATCGCCATCCTGGAGGGGATCATCAACGAATATCTCGCGGTGAACCCGCAGCTTCGGTTTCAAGTTTTGAGCCTGTTTCCCTATTACACCCGCACCACCATCGCACTCTGGCCGGAAGCGCTGCGTTCGCGGGTGCGCGTGGTTGATTACGCGGGCGAAGCCGCCTGGCAGGCCACCCTGGATTGCGACGCCGTCGTCATGGCGGGCGGACCGCTGATGGACATCGCCGACACCCGTAAAATTCTCTGTCTCTTCAAACGGTTTGCCGACTTGGACAAACCCCGCGTCATTGAAGGCTGCGGCGTCGGGCCGCTCAACAACGCGGAATTCCGTTGGAATGTCATTCGCATTGCCCGTCTGGCCACCAGGATTTCAGTCCGCGACAGTGCTTCCCGGGAAACGCTCCGCTTCTATGGCCTGCGAAAGCCGATAGCAGTACGGCTGGATCCAGCTGTCACCTTCATTCGGAGCCAGGGCATTCATCATCACGGCTCTGAACAAAAAGTGATCCGCTGTTTCCTGCGTGAACTCACCTGCGAATATCCGCAAGCCACCACGTCCGCACAGGCGATGTCGAACATTGAAATGCTGCTGCGGCATCTGCTGGTTTGGTATCCCGAGCACTGCATTGAACTTTGGGCCATGCACCATTTTCCGATTGGGATGGATGACCGCCTCTTCGCCCGGCAACTGGTGAAAGAGATTGGGAATTCACGGATCACCTTTGACTGGGAGCCGCGCACTCCAAAAGAAATCATCACCGCAATGGCGGCGGCCGATTTTTGCGTCTGCATGCGTTTCCACTCCTGCGTCTTCGCCTCGGAAGTTGGAGTGCCGTTCATGGCGATTGACTACACGGACGGCGGCAAGATCAAGGCTTTCTTCGACGACATCCGTCAGGAAAACCGCGTCTGCCGGCTGGCCGACCTGCCGGTACTTGATCAAGATCAATTTGAAGCCAAACTGCGACTCCCGGCAGCGGCGGTTGTGCCTTCAGAAATCACTGCGTCAGTAGCACCTGGAAATAATCCTCCGCGCATCCTCCACCTGATTCAACATTTGATCGGCGGCGGCGGCGCGCGGGCCATGATTTCGCTCGCGAGATACTCGGCCCGCCTGGGCGGGTACGAACATCAATTGGCTTCCCTGGCCGCCGCGGATGCGGTGGGACTCGATCTGGCCCGTCAGGCCGGCCTGCCGGTACTGATTCAGCCTGGCCACGCAGAATTGCAGAAGGCCATGGCCGCTGCGGATATCGTGCTGGTTCATTGGTGGAATAACCCGGATCTTGCAACCTTGTTCCGCCGCGAACTGCCGGCAATGAGACTGGCGACGTGGATCCATGTGGGCGGTTACCATGCTCCACAGGTGTTGACCCCATCGTTGATCGATTTCACCGATCTCAGCGTTGCCTGCAGTCCTCACACCTATGCCCACCCGGTTTTTGCCAATTTGCCGGAAGAGATGCGCCAGCAACGCACGGCCATGGTATTGGCGGGTGCGGAATTCGACCGGCTGCAAGGCCTGACGCCGCGCGCGCACGAGGGATTTCGGGTCGGTTACATCGGCACTGTGGATCCCGTGAAGATGCATTCCGAGTTCGTGAACATGAGCTGTGCCGTCAATGTGCCGGAGGTGAAGTTCATCGTCTGCGGCAATGGCGATCTCGACTGGCTTACCGAGCAGGCCGGAAAACTGGGCCGGAGTGACAGCTTTGATTTTCGTGGACACGTCGAAGATATCCGCAGCGTGTTGGAGACGTTGGATGTCTATGGTTATCCGCTCTGCCCGGAGACTTATGCGGCGGCGGAATTGAATCTGCAGGAAGCCATGTTTGCCGGGGTGCCCGTCGTTACTTTTCCGCATGGCGGCATCGGCAGGCTCATTCAAAATGGCGAGACCGGCATCCTCGTGAATACGACAGAGGAATACGCCCGTGCCATCGAGCGCCTGCACAAAAATCCTGCGGAACGTTCCCGGCTCGGGGCCAACGGCGCCGCTTTTGCCCGCCGGAACTGGGGCGCGGAAAATGCCGCCCGCGAATTCAACCGCCATTTCGCACGGCTGCTGACCCAGGCCAAGCGCACCCGGCAATGGGGCGTTCCACCGGATGCCGACATTTCCAGCCTTCCGCCTTCAATGGCGGATCAGGTTTCCCAACTGGCGATTCATCCCGGCGCACGCATGTTCATCGAATCCCTGGGGGAGGGTGCGCAGCCGTTTCTCGAAAGCCTGACTTCTTCGGAACTCAAAGTCGCGGTCGAGGCCGAAGATCGCATCGCCGGTTTGTCCCGGATAATGCATGACAACGGCATCTTCCCTTACCGCGAAGCTCAGCCCAAGGATCCGTTCCTCCAATTATGGGCCGGCCTCGGTTTTTTTCGCTCCGGCAAAGATAAAGAGGCGTTTGATGCGTTCACGAAGGCGTGGCAGAACGGTTTTACCCACTGGCGTGTCCAATGGTATCGCGCCCTCGCGGCGGAACGCGCGGGCCAACCGGCCGAAGCGGTTGGCGCGCTGAACATTTTGTTTCAAGTCGCCCCCGATTTTGCGCCGGCGCGCGAAATGCAAGGCCGGCTAGGCGCATTCCATCTGGAGCCAGCGTCAAAAACCTCGATGTTGCCGGTTGAAGCCGCCCGGAATTGTGTCGCCCATGCCGAACGGTATTGGCAGGCCGGCGAGCTCTCAATCGCGCGCGAGTGGCTGGTGCGCGCCCTGGATATGGTGCCCCGGCAGTTGGAATTAATGGAGGCCGTGACCGAACTGGACTGTCGCCTCGGAAACCTCGCAACCGCCCGGAATGGATACGAGGCGATTGTCGCGCTGGATCCGCAACGCCAGTCACCCGCACTGGATAAAATCCAAAAGGCGCTTGCTTTGAATAAGGAAAATCACGGGACCGGGCGGCCGGATTCATCGCCCGAGGTAGATACTTTGGTCAGGACGGCGAAAGCCGCGTTGGAGCGTGGTGATTGCCGCCCGGCCATCAGCGCGTTGCAAAGCGCGCATGAAATCAGCCCGCCTCGCATCGGTATTTTGATGGCGCTGGGGAATCTACATTTTCAGGCAGGCGATTTTCTCGCGTCCGTTGCAGCGCTTCAGCAAGCCGCCTCGCTGGCGCCCGCCGAACCTTTTGTGCAGGTGCTTCTCGCTCGCGCTTTTGTGCGGCTGGACCGCGTCCAGGAATTTGAAACCGCCCTCGGCCACGCAATGAAAATCGACCCCGGCTTTGCTCCGGCGCACCGGTTGTTGGGCGATCTGATGCTGGAAAACGGGCAGCTCGCCGGGGCGGCCGAACATTACCGCCTGATGCTGTCCCCATCGGTTTCCGACACCAGCCTGCAACTGGCCCTGGACCGGTGCTTGAAAACTTTCAGCGCTGCCGAAGCCGCCGATCAGTACGCGGCGCTGCGGTTGGCCCGTGCCAATTACGCCGTCCGTGAAACGCTCGCTTTTCTCGATGCGATCGCGCCGGGATCAAACCCGTCGGCTTCCGCCGATATGCCTGCAGCCGCTGGCTTGCCGGTGGCGATACTCAGTGAAGACACCGCCAGGCCGCTCGTTACCGCCATTGTCTCGACTTACAACAGCGAACGGTTCATGGCGGCCTGCATGGAAGACGTGCTGGCGCAGACCATTCAGGACAAACTGGAGATCCTGGTGATCGATAGTGGCTCCCAGGAGAACGAGGGGGCCATCGTCGCGAAGTATCAAGAGAAGCACGCCAATATCCGCTATGTCCGAACGGAACGGGAGCCGCTTTATGTCGCCTGGAACCGGGCGGTGAAGCTGGCGCGCGGCAAATACGTGGTCAACGCCAATACCGACGACTCCCGCCGGCCGGACGCCTTCGAGGTTCTGCTGGCGGCGATGGAAAAATACCCGGATGCGGACCTCGCCTATTCCTATTATGGAATGACCAACAAACCAAATGACCAATTCCCACCGACGTCGGTCTATCGCAATGTCCGGCATGATCCTTATCACCCGGCCCAGCTCCTTTTCTACTGCATCACGGGCTGCCTCCAGTTCTGGAGAAAAACTTCATTGGAGAGAATTAAAGGATTCGACGAGAGTTTGAAGTGTGTCGCGGATTACGAAATCCTGATCCGTTTCATGCGGCAGGGGATGAAACCCATTTTGGTTCCCGAACCCCTCAGTTGCTTTTACATCAACATGCAGGGGCTCTCCTTCGGTTCCACCACGGCGGCCAAGGAGGATGCGGCCATCAAAGACCGCTATCATGGCCTGGTCACTGCGGCCGAGATTTATGACGTGGACCCGGCTAATTCCCGTGAACTGGCCAGGGCCTGGGTCAACCTGGGAAATTTTGCGGCCGCCGTTCCCATTCCCTGGGACGACCATCCGCACCAGTATTACACCTATGCCATCCAGTGCTACCATCAAGCGATGAAATGTGATGAGTCCTCCGAGGCGGTCTGGCACAATCTGGCGGTGATTTCCAACCATCTGGGGCTCACGGAACACTTCTTGAAAACTTTTCGGAACACTCGCAAAGACATTGCCCACATCAATGCCCGGGCGAAAGCAAATCCAACTTTGATCGGCTTTCTCCTCGAACCAAAAGTGGCCGGCTATGTTTACCAACGTGAACGGGCGTTATCGGCACCATTGCCGGAACTCGGGAGCAGGCCGAAGCCGGCAACGCAGGGTTCTGTTTCGGCCGGCGCCGTCTCCCAAGGAAAAATCTCCGTTGCGTGGGAAGGTTCTTTCCTGGATTTTGGAAGCTTGTCCCACGTCAACCGCGAGTTGACCCGCGCGCTGGCCGCTTCCGAAAATGTGCGGCTGCAATGTGTGAATTCCCCGGCTTCAAAAAATGGTGCCTCACCCAAGGCGTTGAAGACGCTGGCGGGCACGCTCGCCAAAAAATCCTCGGCTGATACGCAAATCACCATCCGCCATGCATGGCCGCCGGACTGGCAGCGGCCGGCCAGTGGCAGGCTCGTCGTCATCCAGCCGTGGGAATTTGGCGCGTTGCCGGAGCAATGGGTGAAGGACTCAGCCCAGGTTGATGAATTCTGGGTGCCATCCGAATACGTCCACCGCGTTTATGTCGAGTCCGGCGTACCCGCGGACAAGGTGGTGGTCGTGCCCAATGGCGTGAACTTGCAGGCATTCCATCCCCAGGCCACGGCAATGAAGCTGGCCACGCAAAAGAAATTCAAGCTGCTCTTTGTCGGCGGAACGATCTTCCGCAAGGGGCCGGATCTGTTGCTCAAGGCATTCCTGGATAATTTCACCGCAACGGACGACGTCTGTCTCGTCATCAAGGATTTTGGTGGTGAGACCGTCTATGCGGGACAAACGTTTGAATCACAAATCCGCGCCGCGCAATCGCAGCCAAATGCCCCGGAAATTCTTTATCTCAACGGCGAACTGCCCCCGGACTCCCTGCCGGGCTTGTACACCGCTTGTGATTGCCTGGTGCTGCCGTATCGCGGTGAGGGATTTGGCCTGCCCGTCCTCGAAGCCATGGCGTGTGGTCTGCCGGTCATCGTCACCGCCGGCGGTGCCACCGACGATTTTGTTCGTGATGAATTCGCCTGGCGCATACCTTCCGAACGATGGATTTTTGGGCACGAAGTCAGCGGCTTGAAGCTTGCCGTTGCCGGTTGGTTGCTGAAGCCGGATGGCGCTGCGCTGGGCCGGTTCATGCGTGAAGCCTTTGCGAACCCGGTGGCAACGCGCCAACGTGGACAGCTCGCCGCCCGGCACGCCGGACAATTCTGTTCCTGGCAACATTCCGCCGCCATCGTCGCGCGCCGCATCCGCGAACTCGTCATGCCGCAGCCTTCAGGCTGCGCTCCGGAACGCGGGCTTCAGACCGCTTCCGTAAACGAACCGAAGAAACCCGCCAAAACAAAAATCACCCTGCCGCCCTGTGCCCTGGCCGGCCATCTCGCTGGGGCAGGCGAGCTGGTTCGCCAGAAAAAATTCCGGGCTGCGTGGGAGGCTGTGCTGGCGGCCCTCGTCCAACGCCCATTCCATCCCGAGGCCGTTTTGCTGCTGGCGGAAATTGCGCAGATCACCGGTGACGGCCAGACCGCCAAACGGTGCGCCGAACGCTCGCGCCAAATGGCGCCTGATTGGAAACCGGCCAAAAAATTCCTGAACCAGCGCATGAAGGGTGGCACGCACCCGGATTGGTTGAAACTGCCGGACCAACTCCGAACTCCGAACTCCGAACTTCCACCCCGCCTGTCAGTCTGCTTGATCGTGAAAAATGAGGAGAAATTCCTGGCCCAGTGCCTGAAATCCATCCGCGATCTGGCAACGCAAATCGTGGTCGTGGACACCGGCTCGACGGACCGCACGGTGGCAATCGCCAGGGAACATGGAGCGGAGGTTCATGCCTTTGTGTGGTGCGACGATTTTAGCGCCGCGCGCAACGCCGCCCTGGAACACGCCACCGGTGATTGGGTGCTCATGCTGGATGCGGATGAGGAATTGTCCGCCGCTGGCCGTGAAAAGTTGAGGCGGGCGATGAATGATCCGGCCGTCATGGCGTGGCGTCTGCCGATGGTGGATGTGGGCCGCGAGGCGGAAGGTTGTTCCTACGTGCCCCGGCTTTACCGCAATGCGCCGGGACTGTTTTACGTCGGGCGCGTTCACGAGCAGGTTTTCAGCAGCCTCGAAGTGCGTCGCACCGAATGGGGCTTGCAGAACCGTATCGGTGACGCAACGCTCATCCACCATGGCTACACGGCGGAATTGACGCGCGACCGGAACAAGGCGGAGCGCAACCTGCAATTGCTGGAACTCGCCATCGGCGAAATGCCGGACGAACCGCATCTGCTGATGAATCTCGGCCTGGAACTGGCTCGATCCGGACGTGAACCCGAGGCGCTGGTGCGTTATCTGGAAGCTTTTGATATTTTATCGTCGAGACCCGCCACGGAAATTGTCCCCGAACTGCGCGAAACATTGCTGATGCAACTGTCCGCGCGGCTTATGGCGGCGAAAAAGTTTGACGAAGTCGTGCGCGTACTCAACTCGCCGCTGGCCGGAATGAACTCCGGATTGACAGCCTCATTGCATTTCTCGCTTGGCCTGTCGCATCTTGAACTGAGACGGTTCCGTGAAGCCGCCGATCAGATGCGTCAGTGCCTCGCGAAACGCAATCTGCGCAGCCTCGCGCCCATCAACAAGGAGATCAACACCGCCGCGCCACATCATTGCCTGGCCCTGTGCCTCGCGAAATCCGGTGATGCCGCCGCCGCCGAAAAAGCGTTTCAAGACGGCCTGCAGGAAACCGGACATGGCGACGCCTTGCGACTCGATTACGCCAGTTTTCTGGCGGGACAAAACCGTCCCGTGGATGCCCTGCAACGGCTGAATGAAGTGGTTGCCGCGAATGCCCTGCACCTGGGCGCCTGGCAACTGGGTGGACAAATCGCCCTGAGCCGGCCGGAATTTCTGGAGTTTGCGCGCGACTGGACGGCTGAGGCAATGCGGCAGGTGGCGGCAGATGCCGTGATCATTGCGCTTCGCGCCGAAGCATTGATGCTGAGTGAAGACACCGCCGGAGCGCTCGAATTGTGGGAACGGGTCTGGAACAGCATGTCACAACCAGCCGTCCTGGCTGCCCTGATTCTGTGCGAGGCCGTGGAATCGCCGACGACGCATGCGCCGCAGGAAGGGCAGGGGGAGACCGCTGCCAGCTACGCATTCATTGCGTGGTATCAAAAGCTGATTTCGGTGAAGGCATATAAAACGATTGGGCGATTGAACGAGCAGTCGGACAAGCTGTCACGCGCGCTGCCAGGCGCGGCCAAAATCCTCGCCGCGGCCCTCGCCGAGGCGAAGCCGGCTGCCATTGTCGGAGCCTGATCGGACGGTTTTCTTTGCCGTTGTAATTCCCCAATTGCCCGCAATGGAAATCCTGATCCGCACGGAGAGCGAGCATCAGGAAATGGAAAATCGGCAACCCGAACTTTCTTTCATACGCGCTTGCTTGCCGCCTAACGAAAAAAGCAGCTGAGCCACCGCCGACTCGCGAAGTGAACCCCGACTTGTCGCGAAACCCAAGCGCCAATGGCGGTGGGCTCCGGTGGATGGTCAGGTGGCGTTCTCATGGATTCTTATTTGGCAGGTCGCTTTGAATTGGTCGCCACTTTGCATAGCAATACCACACCGACAGAAATAGGAATGGAATCACGCTATAGCCGTAAATTATGATGCCAACAACTGGACCTTTTCCTGGGATGAGCAATAAGGGAAAGAGCAATGAAAGCGCAAACAGAAAATACCATATCTTCGTCAATTTTCGGATGCCATCAAACTTATCCTCAAGAAAGACACGGGGCAGCATAAATACACTGACCCACCCTGCCAAAAGACCCAGTTGGTTCGCGCCGGGATTGTGCCATGGCGAGTTGCCAATTATACCCCATTCTATACAAATCCCGACCATCGCATAGAAAATGGCAGATAGCGTTACTTCCAAACCTTCACGCTTAATAAAGCGCTTCGTAATCCTGAATATCCCATACATAATGGACAACATCACCGCCCAGCCCACCAACGACATCAGGAAAAGCAAAAAGTTCGTCTTCCTGAATATATTAACGATGAGTTCCTGCGGAGCCATAAGAATGAGGCCGAGTGAAACGTATTTTAAGCATTTAACCATGGTTCTTACCCAAGAGCATTTTCACGCCAGGTCATGTGTTCTTGTCGCCATCTGCCACACGTGGAAAGCTGAGCCACCGCCGACTCGCGACATGAACCGCGAGCGGAACTGACCGCGCCAACGGCGACTGGTTGGGCGGCAACATCTTTATCAACATGACGAATGGTGATTCGGAAAAACCAGGGACAATAGCACGAGAACGAGCCAGACAAACAAAATTGCCAGATTAAAAAACAAACCAGCTCGTCTCATTTTCCGGTTCGGCTCATCGCGTGTCCACGATACAAATGCAAAAGCCACCCCGGTCAAGGAAGGTAATGCAACCAGCAAAGCAAATGCAGGCGGAATATACAGGAATGGTGCTATCCAGTCAGTCTGAATCATGATCCCAATAATCAATCCACCAATAAATGGGGCGGCTACGGATAAGGTCCCAAAGATGGTTATTGCTTTACAAGTCTCAAGGGGACTCTGGTCAATCATGCAAGCTGTTGTCGCGTCAGGATATTTTCTTCCGCAATAGGTACATTTTTTCATACGCGCTTGCTTGCCGCAACCGGTGCCAGAGCAATTTGTTAGGCTACCAGCTTTGTGACATCAAACTCACAACGTGCAACAAAATAAACTCCTACCTGCCTGTCGCTGTGATGGCTAAATCCAAATCGCTCGTCGCAACCGTGAAAAACTAAACCAGGGCCTTACTGGGTTCCGGGGCCGGATTTCGGGGGCACGCTGGTGGCGAACACAAATTGTAGTCCGC
>CAZKTW010000099.1:0-11943 GCA_964555775.1 uncultured Bifidobacteriaceae bacterium
ATGCGCGTCAAACGAGCCGTGCATGACCACCACCGGCGGCCGGCCCGGCGGCGGAGGTTGTGGCCGCAACGGAAACACCTGTGCGTCGTAGCCGAAATATATCGGGCGGATTTTTTCGCGCGGATAACCGCGCCCCGCGAGGCGCTCGGCAAACTCGTCGGAGATGGCGCACACGCCGTCCACGGCGTAACGCACCGGCAGGGAGATTTCGTAGCGCATGAGCGCGCGCACGACCGGTCCGGGCGCAACATAAGCCGGCCACGTTTCCATGAAACCGGTGAGCAGGTCGGGAAAATTCATCATCACGGGCACCTCGAGTTTGCGCTTCAATTTCCCGGCGGCGACGGCGGAAATGGCGTGTTGCGAAAAAAGCAGGTCAAATTTGGTTGTCCGGGCGGCGGCAGCCACCAGTCGTTCCAGAAAAAACGGATAGGCGAGGTATTTGAAATTGCGGAACTTTGCATAACGGTCCATCGGCCAGGTGGTGAAGGGATGCAATTGGATGCCGAATTTTTTTGCGACGGCATCAGAGTCGGCGATCCGCGGGCAAAAAACGTGGACCGCGTGGCCGCGCCGGACCATTTCCTCGACCAGATAGACCGCCTCGGCCGAACCGCCGCCCGAGGGCGGATAAAACGGTTCGTGAGTCAGGAAGGCGATGCGGAACGGAGATTGCGGTTGGCTCACGCCCCGACGCTATAAAATTTCAAGCCGGCCGTTCAATCACAATTCACGTTGAAATGGCGGCAAAAAGTTTGACAAGTGCGGACGGGGCTCTAAATTTCCCGCTCCCTCGGATGGGGTCGTAGCTCAGTTGGTAGAGCGCCTGAATGGCATTCAGGAGGTCAGGGGTTCGAACCCCCTCGGCTCCACCAGCCTTCGCCCGAAGCGTAGTGAGGACGAAGGCTGTCGCGCCGGAGCACAAAGTTCAGAGGCGGGCTGGCACAATCCATTGTCACCGGGCTACGTCCCGGCAAGCCAGTCCCGAAAGCTTTCGGGGCTGTCGCGCCGGAGCACAGCGCGGCGAAGCCGCAACCGAAGTGGCGCGGACTTCCAAGTCGGCCGGGTCGCGGGTTTCCAAACCCGTTGCCAGTATAGCTGCCGTTGCCTTGATAAATCTTCGCGGCGCGCGATGATTCCGATCGATTGCAGTGCAAGGCGGTGTCATGCCTCGTTTTGCAAATGATGCCATCTGATGGAGAAACCGTCGAACACCCGGCATTCAACTTTGAACTTTCAGCCAAATCAGAAACCGGCTGAAGCCGGGACTGGCCGAAGCAGGGCCGATTCAATACCGGATTTTGTCCGGCTTTTTTTCCCATTCCGCAAAAACCTTCTGCGCCTCGTGGTGGAGGACCTGGATCATGGGAATCTGGCGACGCGACACCGGCCGGGCCACTTCGCGGTAGAGAAACTCGTCGTCAAACTCGATGCGGGCGGCGTCCCGGCGCGTGTTCGCATAATAAATTTTTTTGAATCGCGCCCAGTAAATGGCCGAGAGACACATCGGACACGGTTCGCAACTGGTGTAAAGCTCGCACTCGTCCAGTTGAAACGTCTTGAGCCGGCGGCACGCGGCGCGGATGGCAACGACCTCGGCATGCGCCGTCGGATCGTTCGCGGAAGTGACCTGGTTCCAGCCGCGTCCGACGATTTTTCCGCGCCGGACGACCACCGCGCCGAAGGGTCCGCCCTGATTGCCGCGCATTTTCAGGAACGAGAGACGGATGGCCTCACGCATGAATTTTGTTTTCATTGGATAATTCCGGCGGGATGCGCCGGGAACGGCCCGAAGGCAGCTTTTTCCCGGCGGGGAACGGGCAGGCAGGTCTCGAAATAAATTTTTGAAAGGCGGTTCCGCGTTTCATCCTTGATTCAAGCATTCCCGGTATTCCGGCCAAAAAGCAACCGCAAACTGTTCATCACCACGACCACCGTGCTGCCTTCATGGCCGACCACACCGATGGTCAGCGGAATTTTCCCGAGCAGGGCGAAGCAAACCAGGACGGCCACCGTGCCGAGGGAGATGAAAAGGTTCCACCGGATAATGCGGCGCGCGCGCTGGCTGAGGCGGAACGCGGCAAGAAAATTTTCCAGCCGGTCGTGCATCAGAACCACATCCGCCTGTTCGAGCGCGGCATCCGCCCCGCGCGCACCCATGGCCACGCCGATGTGCGCCACCGCCAGGCTCGGCGCATCATTCACGCCGTCGCCAACCATGGCCACCTTCTTCCCCTGCCCGCTCAATTCGATGATGGCCGCCACTTTTTCCTCCGGTTTCAGCTCGGCACGCACGTCGTCCAGTTTCAACTCCGCCCGCAGATGGTCGGCGGTGGCCTGGCGGTCACCGGTTAAAACCACCGTGCGCAGGCCTTCGCGGCGCAATTCCTCCACAACGGAGGCGGCCTGCGGACGGATGTCATCCCGCAATATCAGCCGGCCCAGCAAATTGCCCGCTTCGATCCACACCTCGGAAAGCCCGGCGGCGGTCGGGGACACGAGCGCCAGGACATCGGCATGCCGACCCTGCGCAAACCAACCGCGCCGGCCCAAACGGCATTCATCACCATGGCGCCGGGCCTGCAGCCCCTGGCCGGTGACCGATTCAAATTGTTCGAAGGCCAGCGACTCGAATCCCTGTTGTTTGCCATGGCGCGTAATGGCGCGGGCCAGCGGATGCGAGGAGAGTTTCTCCAGCGAATAAGCCAGCCGGGCAACTTCGTTTTCACGTCCGGGAGGAAAACTTTCCACTTGCTCGACGCGCAATTCGCCGGTGGTGAGCGTGCCAGTCTTGTCGAGCGCGACCACGTTGATCTCGGCGAGTTTTTCCACCGCCGCGCCGCCCCGGAACAGGATGCCGTGGCGCGCGCCCCAGGCGATGGCCGCGAGCACGGCGGATGGGATGGAAAGCACCAGCGCACAGGGTGATGAGACCACGAGCAGGGTCATGGTGCGATAAAAGGCGCTGTGCGACTCGACGGCGGACGCGAACGGCGCCAGCCCGAATCCGAGCCACCAGACAAAAAACATGGCGAACGAAAGACCCATCACCCCGTAGGTGTAATAGGTGCTGAATTTATCGGTGAACTGTTGCGCCGGCGCCTTGCGTTGCTGGGCGTCCTTGATCAAGGTCACGATTTTTTGCAGCGCGCTTTCGGCCGCCGGCCGCACGACGACCACTTCGACCGCACCCCAAAGATTGATGGTGCCGGCCAACGTGGCATCACCGATCTTCTTTTCGACGGGCGTGGCCTCGCCGGTCAGGTTTGATTCGTCCGCCGCGGTGCTGCCCTTGGCAATTTCGCCGTCCACGGGGAACTGGGCGCCGGGCTTGATGAGCAGACGCAGGCCCGGGCGGAGTTGTTCGACTTTGACCTCGCGTTCATGTCCCTGGGCGTCGAGCACGGTGGCAACCTTGGGGGCATTGCGAAAGAGCGAGCGGATTTCCTTTTGCGTCCGGCCCAGCGCGTAATGTTCGAGCGCGCCGGAGAAGGAAAACAAAAACAGCAACGTGGCGCCTTCACCCCAGGCCCCGATGCTGGCCGCTCCGGCGGCGACGAAGAGCATGAGAAAATGCACGTCAATCGTGCGCTTCTGGAGACGCTCCCAAACCTCCTCGGCCGGATAAAAACCACCCGCGAGACAGGCCAAAACATAAGCCGCCACCGACCCATGACCGCTCAACAAAAAATGCCCGGTCAAGCCAAGCACGCCGCAAAGAATTGCCAGAACCAGTTGCGGTTTCCATTCATTGATATGCTCGTCGGGATGCTCGGCGCTTTCCAGAAACTCGACGTCGCGCTGGACGACCTTCGGAAACGGCATGTCGCGCCAGCGCCAGAATTTGGGGGCGGTCGGACAGGTCACCCGGGCGATGGTCGTCGTCGGGCCGTCGTTTTGGATGGTGATTTTTTGGCGCTCGGTTTCCGACAACGGCGTGCCGCAGGAAAAGCAATCGCCCTTGCCATTCAACAACGAACAGGCGTGATCGGGGTCCACGGCTTCGGCCGCCTGAAATTTGGTGGTGATGCGTTTGGTCAGCCGGTTCACGTCCGTGCGGCCGAGGGTGGCGACGGAGATTTTGTGGTGCGCGCGGTCAATGGTCACCGCTTCGAGCGCCGGTTCCTCGGCGAGCGTGTCCACGACGGAACGCGCGAGGCACAGGCCGGCCTCGCCGCCGTGTCCGGAAAGCTTTTCCAGCGACGCATTCATGCCAGATCATTTTTAGCACATCCCGAGGCACGGGGCGAAGGAAAAGGAGCGCAAAAATGGAATTTGGACTGTTCAAGCCGCCGGGTTTCCGGCAATTTATCCCGACATCACTTGGCATTGATCACGCACCATAGAACCAGCACCATGGAAAAAGCACCTGCGCAAAACCAAAAATTGCTTGCCTGGGTAAAAGAATCGGCCGAACTCTGCCAGCCGCAACATATTCATTGGTGTGACGGTTCGGACACGGAAAATCAGGCGCTTTGCGACCTGATGGTGAAGAGCGGCACCCTGGTCAAACTCGACCCGAAGAAGCGCCCGGGATCCTACCTGGCCCGTTCGCATCGCAGCGATGTCGCCCGCGTGGAGGACCGGACCTATATCTGCTCGAAAACCAGCGAGGAAGCCGGGCCGACGAACAATTGGACCGACCCCGCCGCGATGAAGCAAAAGCTGCTCGGCCTGTTCAAGGGCTGCATGAAGGGGCGAACGATGTATGTGATTCCGTTTGCCATGGGCCCGCTTGGCTCACCGCTTTGCAAAATCGGCATCGAGATTTCCGATTCGCCCTACGTGGTCGTCAACATGCGGATCATGACGCGCATGGGCCGGGCCGTGCTCGACAAACTGGGCGTGGACGGATCGTTCATTCCGTGCCTGCACTCCGTAGGCGCACCGCTTCAGGCCGGTCAGGCCGATGTTTCCTGGCCATGCGAGCCGGACCCGAAAAACAAATACGTCGTGCATTTTCCCGACGAGCCGTCGATCTGGTCCTACGGTTCGGGTTATGGAGGGAACGCGTTGCTCGGCAAAAAATGTCTCGCCTTGCGCATCGCCTCCACCGTGGCGAAGCAGGAAGGCTGGATGGCCGAACACATGCTCATCCTTGGCCTCAGGTCGCCCCAGGGCAAAAAGCATTACGTGGCCGCCGCCTTCCCCAGCGCCTGCGGCAAAACCAACCTGGCGATGATGCAACCGTCCCTGCCCGGCTGGAAAGTCACAACGCTGGGCGACGACATTGCCTGGATTCGCGTCGGCAAGGATGGACGATTGTACGCGATGAACCCGGAAACCGGTTTCTTTGGCGTGGCCCCGGGGACTTCAGCGAAATCCAATCCGCACGCCCTCACCGCCTGCGCCAAAAACACGATTTTCACCAACGTGGTGCTCACCCCGGACAACGACGTGTGGTGGGAGGACATGGGCGTGCCTGCGCCGGCCAGGGGCATTGACTGGGAAGGAAAGGCATGGACCCCCGGCAGCGGCCGGAAGGGCGCCCACCCGAATTCGCGTTTCACCGCGCCGGCGGCGCAATGCCCGGTGATTGATCCCGACTGGCAGAACCCCGATGGCGTGCCGTTGACGGCCATCCTTTTCGGCGGACGTCGTCCCGGCACGATTCCGCTGGTGAACGAGGCATTTGATTGGGAACACGGTGTGTTCATGGGGTCGGCCTGCGGATCGGAAACCACTGCCGCCGCGCTTGGAAGGGCCGGCGTCCTGCGCCGCGACCCGTTCGCCATGCTGCCGTTTTGCGGTTACAACATGGGCGACTACTTCGCGCACTGGCTTTCGTTTACCCAGCGCACGGATCGCGCCAAACTGCCGAAGATTTATTTCGTGAACTGGTTCCGCAAGGACGAGGGCGGCAAATGGCTCTGGCCCGGTTATGGCGACAACAGCCGGGTGCTCAAATGGATTTGCGAACGCGCCGAAGGCAGGGGCCAGGCGCAGAAAACGCCCATCGGCAACCTGCCCGCCGCGGGGGCGCTCGATGTTTCGGGACTCGACCTGCCTGCCGCCGACCTCGAACAACTGCTGGCGGTGGACGTGGCCGGCTGGAAGACGGAAGTCGAGGACGTGGCGGCGAATTACGCGAAGTTTGGCAGTCATCTGCCAAAAGCGTTGAGCGACCAATTGGATGGGCTGCGAAAACGGTTCGGCTGATCTGCCAACCATTTCCATGCGAGGAATGAAAGTCCCCGCGCCTGAAGGTGTGGGGCTTTTCAATTTTGGGGTATAAATGGACAAAATCCGGCTGCCTTTTCGGGTTTGAATCCCTTCCTTAGGTGCTAAAGTCCACATAAGCTTTGGAAATTATGAATCTTGTCAGGGACAATGGTTCGGCAGGGGAATTCGCGCAGACAGCACACCCCAGGTGTTTTCGCCTTCAAAAATGCCTGCAGCAAGCTTTTGAATTTGTTGTCGCGCCCACAGCCGTACCGTGAATCCAGCCTTCCTCAAATCCGGCCGAGTTGCGCACCGCTTGCCCAATCATGGGGTCAGTTTGAATTTCAGACGGGCCGTGGGAGTGGGACTGTTCACTTTCGCAGTTATTGCGTTCACCCTGCGAGCACAGACCACCGACCCAACCAACTCAGCCCTTTCGATCCTGGTGGTGGAACAAGGAGACAACCGGCCGACCTTTTTGGATTTCATGCCCCGGTTGCGTCAGGCTTTGACGGCGAAGCTGTCCAGCCATGTGGTGATTTACCGGGAGAATCTGGATCTGGCGCATTTTGGAGAGGACGGCTATCGCACCGGCCTCGAAAACTGGCTGAGCAATAAGTATCACGGGCGCAAGCTGGACGCCATCGTGGCTTCCGGCGGAACTTCCATTGATTTCATATTAAAGGCCCGCCCAAAACTGTGGCCGCAGGTTCCGGTAATTGCCATTGAAACCAAAGAACTGGAAACCACGTTGTTGGCGGGCCAGACCAATGTATCCGGAATCGCGATTGATACTGATGTCCTCGGCACTTTGACAGCGGCGCTGCAACTCTGCCCGGACACCCGGCGAATTGCGTTTGTTTCATCCACAGAGATCAATATTCCGGAACTTCAGGCATCCGACTTCAAAAAGGTGAAGGACTTTTCCGCCAACCGGTTTGAATTCATCCCGATGGTGGGCTTGACCATGGATGAAACCAAGCAACGCCTGGCCACGCTGCCACCGAACACCATCGTATTTTATGATGATATCTGGATGGATGCGTCCGGTCAGATTTTTGTCCCTCGTGATGCGCTGGAGGAGTTGAGCTCGGTCTCCCGCGCGCCCATTTTCAGCTATTCGGACAGCTACATCGGGTTCGGCATGACGGGCGGTTCCTGCATTGCCAACCGGACATTGGCCACGGAGGCGGCCAACCACATTGCCGCCGTCATCCGGGCCGGCAATGCGAGTTCCGTGCCGGACCTGCAAAACGTCAGCCGCCGGCTCGTCTTCGATTGGCGTCAAATGCGCCGGCATGGTCTGAACGAAAAAAATCTTCCGGCGGGCAGCGAGATAAGATCCCGGCAATCCACAGTGTGGGAAAGCTATCATCGCATGGTGATCATCACGGCGGCGATCCTG
Organism: uncultured Bifidobacteriaceae bacterium; assembly: GCA_964555775.1. GTDB lineage: Bacteria > Verrucomicrobiota > Verrucomicrobiia > Limisphaerales > UBA11358 > UBA11358. Next base: position 7,568 of record CAZKTW010000099.1, read on the forward strand.
TTCGTGCAGAGCCTTTTGATCGCCGCCCTGTTGCTGCAACGACGCCGCAAACGGCTGGCCGAAACCGAACTATTCCAATCCCGGCAGATGCTCCAGACCGTGCTGGACACGATTCCCCAGCGCGTTTTTTGGAAAGACCATAATTCGGTTTACCTCGGTTGCAACCAGCCGCTCGCCGATGATTGCGGTTTTCCCAGTCCCGGTGAAATTGTCGGCAAAACCGACTTCGAAACCATCGCGTCAGCCCACGCGAACCGTTACCGGGCCGATGACCGCGAGGTGATGGATACCAACCGACCCAAACTCGGCTATGAGGAACAACAAAATCGAAAGGACGGGAGCACTGCATGGTTGAGGACCAACAAGGTGCCGTTGTTGGACAAGGACGGTCGCGTGATCGGTGTGCTGGGCACCTACGAAGACATCACCCTTCTCAAACGGGCGGAGGAGGCGTTGCGGGAAAGCGGGCAGCGGTTCCGCTCGTTGCTGGACAATGCACCAGACGCGGTTTTCGTACAGACCAACCAGCGCATTGTCTATGCAAACCAGGCAACCTTGCGGCTTTTGCGGGCCGCGCGCCCGGAACAATTGCTGGGCCATCCCGTGGTGGACTTTGTGGCCCCGGAATGGCGGGAACCGGTCAGGCAACGGATGCGGCAGGTGAATACAACTGGCGGAGGGCCTTTGCCGGCCATGGAAGAGGAATATCTTTGCTTGGATCAGAGTCAGGTGGTGGTGGAGGTCACGGCCGTGCCCGTGGTATTCCAGGGTGAACAGGGCGCGCTCGTTTTCGCCCGGGACATCACCAAAAACAAGCTGTTGGAGGAGCAACTCCGTCAATCCCAAAAAATGGAGGCATTCGGCCAGCTGGCCGGCGGCGTGGCCCACGATTTTAACAATCTCCTCACCATCATTGAGGGTCATGTCGCACTCCTGCAACTCCGGGATTCCACCCCGGCGGAACGGGCCAGCGGTCTGGCAGAAATCGCCAAAGCCGCCGAACGCGCCGCCAATCTCACCCGCCAACTGCTCACGTTCAGCCGCCGTCAACTGTTCCAACCCAAACCGATTGACCTCAATGAAGTTGTTACCAATACCACCAAGATGTTGCAGCGGCTCATCGGCGAACACATCGGGCTGGAAACCCATTTTGCTCCGGGCGGCGCACCGGTCATCGCCGACTGCAACATGATGGAACAGATTCTCATCAACCTGGCGGTCAACTCCCGCGACGCCATGCCCAAAGGCGGCCGGCTGATCATCCAGACCAGCGCCATCAACGTCGATGAAGCTGACGCTGCGGACAATCCCAAGGCCCGGCCCGGCGCCTTCATCCGTCTGACCGTCACCGACACCGGCTGCGGCATCGCCCCGGAGGAAATGGAACGTATTTTTGAGCCCTTTTTCACCACCAAGGAAATCGGCAAAGGCACGGGTCTGGGTCTGGCCACAGTCTTCGGCATCGTGACCCAACATCACGGCTGGATTGAAGTCAAAAGCAGGCCCAACGAAGGCGCCACGTTTCACATCCATCTGCCCCGGCTGGCCGAAAGTGGAACCGCCCTCGCCGAATTGTCGCGCCTGGCCGATGTCCGCGGCGGCAGCGAAACCATCCTGCTGGTTGAGGACGAAGCTCCCGTGCGCTCTTTGACGCGGACCCTGCTGGAACGCAAGGGTTATCATATCCTTGAGGCCGAATCCGGCCAGAGCGCCCTGGAAATCTGGCAACAACAACGCGGCACGATTGATCTTCTGTTCACCGACATGGTCATGCCCGCGGGCCTATCCGGCCGCGAACTGGCGGCGCAATTGCTGGCGGAAAAGCCCGCGCTCAAGGTCATCTATGTCAGCGGTTACACCGACGACATGCTCGGGGAGGGTTCGCCCTTGCGCCACAACCCCAACTTTTTGGAAAAACCGTTCGATTCCTACCGGCTCCTGAAACGGGTCCGCGATTGCCTCGACGGTGTGACAGAGACTTGAATGGTGTGTTTCTGCTTGCCTTCGGCGAATGCTTCGTCCATTCAATATGATCAAACAACCTACATTTCATGAATAAATATTTTATCCTTCTGGCTTCCACTTTTATCGGTCTGGGATTGCTTCCGGCGCATGCCCAACCCGGCGGGCCGGGCGGCCCTCCCGGCGGCCCCCAGTTGGGCGGCCCCATCAGCAAACTCTTTGGGGACAACCAGAAATTTTCCGCGGTGTTGGAAATGCAAGTCACCGACAAGACCGGCAAACCCATTAATCTGCCGGGGAAGATCTCCTATGACACGGGCAACTCGCGTTTTGAGCTGAACCTGTCCGACATCAAGGGCGGGAACATGCCGCCCAACGCCGCCGCCCAGATGAAATCCATGGGGCTGGACCAGATGGTCACGATCGCGCGCCCGGACAAAAAAAACGTTTATCTGATTTATCCAGGACTGCAAAGCTACGTCGAGATGCCCCTGCCCAATGCGGGCAGCGCCTTGACCAACGGCGACTACAAGATGGAAACCACCGAGATCGCCAAAGAGACCCTGGACGGCCATCCGTGCGTGAAAAACAAGGTCATCGTCACGGACAAGGACGGGATCAAACATGAGTCCACGGTCTGGAACGCAACGGACTTGAAACAATTCCCGGTCAAGATTCAAACTGCCGAAAGCGGCGACGATGTGATCATGGTGTTCAAGAACATCTCGCTGGCCAAGCCTGGCGCCAACGCCTTTGAAGCGCCAGCCGACTACACGAAATACGACAACGTGCAGACCATGATGCAGCAGCAAGTCATGAAACGCATGGGTGGCGGTGGGATGGGTGGTGGCATGGGGATGCCCCCCGGTCACCCATAACCAAAACGTTGCTTTACCCTTCCGGTGCCGGCGGCAAATCTGCTCCCGGCGCCGGTTTTTATATTTTTTTTCTCAAGTCCGGTGTGATTCTGCCGATCCGATAGGTGCATGAATGTTTCAAACACGCCAGCCACGTCTCTTTTGGACAGCGTCCTCAATGCTCAAAGCACCCAGGTTGACATCGGTGTCGCGGTGCTGAAAAAGGCCCAGGACGCAATGAAGCAGCAGGGTGAGACCATGGTGAAGATGCTGGAGCAATCCGCAATCAGCCCGGACGGACGGCTCCTGGACACCTACGCCTGAACGGAGTCGCTGCACTCACTCAATCATCCATCCCCAGAAACCGGCCCCGGGGACCGATACTAAAATCGAAGGGCTTGCCGTTCTTGCGGCCTTGCACTTCGTAAGGCATGACGCCTTTGGCTTCTGCGAATGACCGGTCAATCCGAAGTCTCGTGCCGTCGCCGATCTGTTCCTTGATGGTTTTGCGCACCGGCGGCAGGTCAGATCGTGTCGTCGGCTCCCTTGAGCTTGCTCTTCACCCACGCCTTGGCCTGGCGCGGCGTTTTCAATTCCTCCTGCAACTGCTTGTCCCGGATTTCCCCCAGCAGCGCGCCCAGCGCCGGACCGGGCTTCAGGCCCAGCGCAATCAAATCATTCCCCGTCAGCAAGGGCGGACGGATTGATGGCTTCTTTTCCAGTTCCGCCGCCTGCTCGACCAAATATTCATAATGCCCCAGATCGCCATGCGAACCCAGGCAGTCGAGCCGGTGCAGTTCGAGCTCAAGCGGAAACGTCTCGCGCAACAACAGCCGCCGCAACGTTGCTTTCCGCATCTGTTTCACATCCTTGAATTGCATGTGCTGCCGCACGCAGGCGACGATCTCTTCAATTTCTTTTTTGGGAAATCGCAACCGCGTCAAAATCCGTTCCGCCAGCATCGCCCCGACCTTTTCATGGCCGTAAAAATGGATCTTGCCCGTCGCCGGGTCGAGCTCGGCCGTGGCCGGCTTGGCGATGTCATGCAAAAGGACCGCCCACGGCAATGAAGCCGGCGCCCCCGGCGGCATTTTTTCCAGCATCAACCGGATATGCTCGAATACCGTGCCTTCGGGATGAAAATCGGGCGATTGCTCGCACGCCAGGGTAGCCACGAGTTCGGGCAAGACGCCGGGCAGCAATCCGCTCTCGAGCAGCAAAACCAGCCCGCGCGCGGCGGCGGCACTGGATTGATGGTTGGTTGGATTGATGGATGGTTGTATGGGCAATGCAACGTCGGGCGCGCTTTCTCCGCCAATCCATTCATCCACCAATCCATTCATCCGCTTCGGTTCTGGCGGTGCAAACAACTTTATCAGTTCGTCCCGAATCCGCTCCGCGCTGATGAGGCTTATTTTGGGCGCGAGCCGTTGGATGGCGGCAAAGGTTTTGGGCTCAATTTCAAAACCGAGTTGCGCGGCAAACCGCACGGCCCGCAGCAGGCGCAAATGATCCTCCGCAAACCGTTCCTCCGGCACGCCGATGGTGCGGATGATT
>CAZKTW010000100.1:0-11942 GCA_964555775.1 uncultured Bifidobacteriaceae bacterium
AGCTCGAGGCGCTCGAACGCTCCGCCGACATCACCGGCGGCGGCCAGATCAACCTGGCCAACCTCACCGACGGCCTCCGCGCCGAGCGCGAGCAGGGCATCACGATTGACGTCGCGTACCGTTACTTCGCCACCCCCAAGCGGAAGTTCATCGTCGCCGACACGCCGGGGCACGTGCAATACACCCGCAACATGGTCACCGGCGCCTCGACCGCGAACCTGGCCATCGTGCTCGTGGACGCGCGGCAGGGCGTGATCGAGCAAAGCCGCCGCCACACCTACATCGCCGCGTTGCTGGGCATCCCGCACCTCATCATTGCCATCAACAAAATGGACCTGGTGGATTGGAGCGAGGACCGGTATTGGGAAATCCGCGATGAATTCGAAGATTTTCTGCCGAAACTCGACGTGTTTCGCGACGTAAAATTCATCCCGATCAGCGCGCTCAACGGCGACAACGTCGTGGACGCCTCGAAACACACGCCGTGGTTTGAAGGCCCGACCCTGCTGGCACACCTTGAGGTCGTCCACATCGCCAGTGATTGGAACCTCAACGCGCTGCGGTTTCCGGTGCAATGGGTCAACCGCCCGAACGATCCCACCGATCCAAAGTTGCACGATTTTCGCGGCCTGAGCGGCCAGATCGCCAGCGGCATCGTCCACAAAGGCCAGCAGGTCGTCGTGCTGCCCATCGGCATCAAAACGACGGTGAAGGACATCTGGACCTATGATGGCCCGCTGGCCGAGGCCTTCTGCCCGCAATCGGTGACGCTCTGCCTCGAACACGACATCGACATCAGCCGGGGCGACATGATTGTGGGCCTGGACAATTTGCCGGGGCGCGGCGCGGAATTGCAGGCGCACGTCTGCTGGATGCACCAGCGAAAATTGATGCCGGGCAAAAAATATTTTCTCAAGCACACCACGCAAACCGTGCAGGCGGTGGTGACGCAACTGGAAAGCCGCATCAACATGGCCACCTTTGAGCCGGAAAACGCGCCGGCCGCCCTGGAGGTAAACGACGTCGGCATCATCCGCCTGAAAACCGCCAAACCGATCGTCTATGACGGCTACAGCACCAACCGATTGACCGGCTCGTTCATATTGATCGAACAGGGCACCAACGCCACTGTCGCCGCCGGCATGCTGTTCCCACCCACCGAACCCGTGAAGCCCGAATACACCGACTTCGCGATCTGATTGTGTCGCGCAGCCGCCGACGTAAGGAGGCGGACGGCCAGGTTCAAAATATCCTCCGCCTCGCCACCGAGGCGGCTGCACCGGGTCCGGAACAACGATTCCAAATCTGGACGACACCGAAAAGATTGACGGCACGAGGCAACATGCGCTAATTCTTGGCCGCTTGGGTAACAAGATAAAATTTCGCGCCTGGGATTCTCTTTCGCCGCGCCGGCGCAAACTGGCGCGCTGGATTTTCTGGGTGTTGTTCACCTACGGCATGGTCGGTTTCTTCATCCTGCCGCCCATCATCCGCTCCGTGGCGGTCAAACAATTGTCCAAACAACTCGAGCGCGAAGTTTCCATCCAGAAGGTGAAACTCAATCCTTTCGCGTTCTCGGTGGCCGTTCGCGGCCTGCTCATCAAGGACCACGACGGCGAGCCGTTTGTTTCCTGGGACGAGGTTTATGTGAATGTCCAGCTCTCGTCGTTCCTGGGCCATCCCTGGGTTTTCAAGCGAATCAGCGTGACCGGGCCTTTTGCCCGCGCGCAGATGAACCCGGATGGCACGTTCAATTTTTCCGATCTCATCACAAAATTCGCCCCGACGAACGCACCCGCGCCGCCGCCCAAAACACCGGCCAGGCCCGTCGCCCTGTACATCGGCCGGCTGTTGATCACCAACGCCACGGCGTCGGTCACCGACCTGACCCATCGCCAGCCCTTCAAACGGCTGGTCGGCCCGTTGAATTTCACGCTCGATCATTTCGAAACCAGTCCGGACAACAAAAATCCCCACAGCTTCACCGGCACAACCGATGCCGGCGAAAAAATTTCCTGGAACGGATTTTTCTACCTCGACCCGTTGCGTTCGTGGGGTGAATTCACCCTCGAGAATTTCCCGTTGAACAAATACGCCCCGCTGTATCAGGACCGGGTGCCCTTTGAAATCCGCGAAGGCCTCGTGGGCGTGGATGTGAATTACCGGCTGGAACTCAGCGCCAGCAACCGCGTCATGACCGTGACCAACACCAGCTTCACGTTGCGGGATTTCAAGCTCGCGGAACCGGACAGCCAGACCAACATGATCGAACTTTCCCGTTTCGCCGTGACGGGGGTGAACATCGATGCCGTGGCCCGGCAGGCGGAAATCGGCTCCGTGTCCGCCGACGGCGGCAGATTCTTTTTGCTCCGCAAGCGGAATGATTCAACCAATTTGGTCGTGGCCACGCCTCCCCCATCCGCCGAAACCGCCACCAACGCATCGGCGGGCATTCCGGAATTGCTCGGTTCCATCACCAATGCCGCCGCCTTGCTCCGCAACAGCACCAATCTCTGGATCGGCACCGTCCACGACGTGGAATTCACCCATTGCGCCTTCAGCCTCGAAGACCTGGCCAATTCCCGCCCGGCCCGGTTGGACCTCAATGATGTCACCTTAAGCGTCAAAAATATTTCCAACCTTCCCGGCACCAATCTCACCGTCGATTTGTCCCTCCGTTGGAACGCCAATGGCACCTTTAAAACCGAGGTGGCCGCTTCGTTCTCGCCCCCGACCGCCGACATTCAGATCGATCTGGACCGGCTCGATTTTGGCCCGTTGGACCCATATCTCGAACCCAAGCTGAACCTCTTCATTCCCGGCAGCGAGTTTGGTCTCCGCGGCCGTGTCCAGCTCCACACTCCCGCCGGTCAATTGCCGGAGATTTCATTCCAGGGCGACACCTGGCTCGATGGATTTCATGCCGTGGATGGCACCGCGGGCGATGATTTGTTGAAGTGGGATTCCGTCCGCGTCTCCGGCATTGATGCCAGCCTGAACCCACCTGCCGTGGCCATCAAGGAAATCGCCCTGAACAACGTGGCCGCGTCCGTCGTCATCGAAACCAATCATGCCATCAATTTGCTCACCACCTTGCAGCCGGCGGGAAGCAATGCGCTGGCGGACACCAACACACCGGCAACCACCAACGAAACCAAGGCCGTGACCGTTGCCAACACCTCTTCCCCTGCAACCAATGCGGCGCCCACGTTGCCGCTGCCGCAGATTTCCATCGGCAGCATTGTATTCTCCAATGCCTCCGCCAACTTCACCGACCGGACGTTCTCTCCGAATGTGAACATGGCCATCCAGCAGTTCAGCGGCAGCATCGCCGGGCTTTCATCCACGGAACCGCGGCACGCGGATGTAAATTTGCATGCCCTTGTGGACGGGGTCGGGCCGGTTGACATCGCCGGCCACATCAATCCCTTCAGCGGGACCGCGACCAACGAGTTGAAAATCACCTTCAAAAACGTGGATTTGACGCCCACCAGCCCGTATGCAGGAAAGTACGCCGGATATCGCCTAGCCGAGGGAAAGTTGAACCTGGACCTGGCCTATAATCTGGTCGGGCAGAAATTGGAATCGAAGAACGTCATCACCCTGGACCGGTTCACATTCGGGCAAAAGGTGGCGAGTCCGGACGCGACGCATCTGCCCGTTCGCCTGGCCATCGCCATCCTCAAGGATCGGAACGGCCAGATCCTGCTCGATGTGCCGGTCGAAGGCAGCCTGGACGATCCTCAATTCCGGATCGGCAAGGTCGTCGCCCGCACCCTCCTGAACATTCTTGAAAAGGTTGCCACGTCGCCCTTCTCACTGCTGGGCGCGATGTTTGGCGGCGGCGGCGAGGAACTCAGCTACCAGGACTTCGCGCCGGGCAGCACGGTATTGTCGCTCGCCAATGAAAAGAAGCTGGATGCCCTGGTGCAGGCGCTTTACGAGCGACCCGGCCTGCAACTGGAGATTGCTGGCAGTGTTGATCCCGAGGCCGATCGCGGGAATTTGCGTTACGCCAATCTGGATAAAGAAATCCGCACCCGGCAATGGAAGTCGCTGCGCAAATCTGAACGCGCCGCCACCACACCCGGCCAGCTCACGTTGACGCCGGAACAACGCACCGCCTGGGTGAAAAAACTTTACGGCGAAGCAGTGGGCAAGGGAGTCATCAACGCCGCCTTCCTGGCCGCCAACACCAACCTCTCGGCCATCGTTGCCCAAATCAGACCTTTGTCAGCTGAAGCGGAAAAGGGCGCGACCTATTTGATGAAAGGTTCGCCGGCCACCGGTACTTCAAAATCGTCCAAAGCCGCCACCGCTTCCGGCTACGCTCCAGCCGCCACGTCCGACCCGAAGGAGATACTGCTGCTGGCCAGCATTCCCATCACAGACAACGACTTCGCCGCGCTCGCCTCCGACCGCGCCAAAGCCGTCCGCACCTATATTCAGGAAACGGGCAAAGTGGAGCCGGGTCGCATTTTCCTGACGGAAAGCAGCACCAACGGGACAAGGTCCGACGGTTGCCGGGCTTACCTGCAATTCCAATAAGTTGATTTGTGGATCCCGCCGTGGAAATATGATTCTTTGACCGGGGATCTTCATTGCGGGAACAACAACATCATCAGGGACAGGGTGAGATGTTGATACCAGGCCACCAGGTCCCGCCCGGCAAAAATCCATATCACCGCCGCCAGGGCGATGAACGGCCCGAAATAAAGCCGCCCCGACCATTCTTTTTTCTTCAGCGCCACCATGCCGGCCCCGAAGACCGCCCCGATCAAGGAACTGATCGTCAGTGTGAAAAACACCCCCTGCCAGCCGATGAACGCGCCGATGGCCCCCATGAATTTCACGTCGCCCAACCCCATCGCCTCGCGCGGCAGCACGATCTCCCCGCTCACCGCCTCCATGCAGGGCACGTCATCGGGATTCAGCTTTTCCTCGCCGATTTCCAGGGTTGATGGTGACAGCCGCACCCGCACATCCTTGTAACTGCGGTCCACCAGTTCCACCGTATGCGCATGCAGCACAATCATGTCCGACTTCCGGTAAAACAGGTCTTCGTAGGGGATTTCCTTGTCAGGCAGATGCACCGCCGTTTCATCGAAAACAATTTTCGTTTCCACCGGCAGTTTCACACGCTGTCGCCCAAACAGCCATTTGCCCAGCCGCAGGACCGCATAAACCACCCCGGCGCCCACCGCCGCGCCGATAATGCCCCGCAGCAATCCCAGGCGCATGGCGACGGCCCCGTGCAACGCGGGAAGAAAAAATGACACGATAAAACCCACGACCATGCCGCCAAGCGTGATTTCGTCCGGAATGATCAGGTGTTCAATGTCAATGAAAGTGGCCACAATCAATCCCGCAAGAAAACCCGCGTAAACCAAAGCCCGCGGCATGGACTCCAGCGGATGGCCGACGTTGCCGAAGGCCAGCCAGCAGCCCAGAAACGCGACGCCAGTGAGCAGTTCAACGGCAAAATAACGCGCCGAAATGGGCGCGCCGCAGTTTTTGCAGCGTCCCCGCAAGGCCAGCCAGGTGATCAGCGGAAGATTCAAATACCAGGGGATGGAATACTTGCAATGCGGACAATGGGACCGTGGCGTGATGATGCTCATGTCCAGCGGCAGCCGGTGGATGCACACGTTTAAAAAACTGCCGGTGATGCAGCCAAGCACGAAAAAGCATGACGACCAGAAATGGAAGGGCAGGAGGGACCAGTCCATAGTCGCGCGTCCAGAGTCCACAGCCGAAAACAAAATTCCAGAGGCCGACAGAAGCCCACTCGTCAGACCGTGGACTGTGGACTGCAAACTGTAGGCTAAATGTATCATTTGAATTTTCTGCCGCGCAAATCAGATTGTTTCAGGTAAGCCATAAACCCGGCAAGCAACCGGCTCACTTCGTCCGCCGAGTTGTAAAGCTGGTTGAACTGCGTGGGATTGATGTATTGCTGGTCCAAAGCAACGTAAAGGTGTGATTTTACTTCCGCGCAGGAGCCTTTTGAAACTGAAAGAAACTGAATGAATTCTTTGTCTCCGCCCCGGTCATATCCTTCCGCGACATTTCCCATGATCGAAACCGAGGCGCGCTGAATTTGGTCCTTCAATCCAAAATCTTTTGCAAACGCGCCGGTCTTGGAGTGCGCATAAACTCCTCTGGTTAGTTCCCGCGCCTTTTGCCATGCGAGGATGTCTTCGAATTTCTGGATTTTACCCATGTTTTTCAGTCCACAGTCCATAGTCTTAAGTCCACAGTCAAGAAAAGGCGATCATTCAAATGCAATTGCACGTGATAAACTCAAGACTTGGGACTACGGACCGTGGACTGTTGACTCCCAACGGTGGACTGTGAACTGCGGACTGTGGACTGATAAACTTCCGCTTCCAGCGCCCGCCGCATCACATCCAGCGGCGCGGGTTTGCCCGTCCAGATTTCAAAGGCCTTCGCGCCCTGGCACAACAACATGCCGAGGCCGTTTGCCGTTTTGCATCCGGCGGCTTTGGCCGCCTTAAGCAGCGCCGTTTCCGCCGGGTGGTAGATCATGTCATAAACGGCGCGGGTCTGCCGCACGGAAAATTGTTTTTCATCCAGCGGCGACGGGTCGCCGGGTTTCAATCCGAGCGACGTTGCGTTCAGCACCAGGTCAACCGCGGTCGGCGGATGGCCGGTCGTCACCCGCACGGACGGGAATTGTTTTTTGATTTCACCCGCCATCGCTTCGGCCTTGTCCAAAGTGCGGTTGACGAGGAACAGTTCCGCCACGTTTTCCGAAGCGAGCTTGAGCGCCGCCGTCCGCCCTGCCCCGCCCGCGCCGAGGAGCAAAACCTTCGCGCCGCGCAGGTCCATCTTCAGATCCTCGCGCAGGGCGGTGACAATTGCCTCGGCATCCGTGTTGAATCCGATCGCGCGAATTTCCCCGCCGGCCGCCACGGGTTTGAAAAGGATGGTGTTGACCGCACCCCAGGCTTTGGCGGATTCATCCAGCGCATCCACCATCTCCATGGCGAGCAATTTATGCGGCACGGTGAGGTTCAGGCCGGCGAATTGCATCGCTTTGGCGCCCGCAATGGCGGCGCGCAGGTTGTCGGGATGGACTTCAAACGCGAGATAGCGCCAGTTCAGGCCGAGCGCGGCAAACGCGGCGTTGTGCATGGCCGGCGACGCGGAGTGACGGATGGGAAAACCATAGACCGCGCAACAGCGCGTGGTGGCATTGATGGCAGGCTGACCCGGTTGAGGCACGCGCCATTTATAAGCAGCCGGCACGCCAGTTCAAAGCGCAAAGTCCGCGTCTTACAACCTTCAAACGCAACCTGCGGACGTGTTACCCAAAGCGGCGAACTCGAAACGGAGCGCGGCTGTCTCAGCCGCAGCGCGCTCGTCCACTCAAAAACCTTTGGCATTTCATGCGCCGGTTCGGCAATCGAGGCCGCTGCGGGTGGGGTACCCGCGGTCCATTCCACGCCCTCAAGGACCGGTGCGTCCGCGAATCCGGGAATGGCGCGGCAAAGCTTTCGCCCTCTTTCATTGATTAACTCCGCCACTCGAATAAAGTATGCGGGTGAAATCCAAAGGCACTGTTTATCTGGTCGGCGCCGGGCCGGGTGACGCGGGGTTGCTCACGTTGCGCGGCGCGGAACTGCTCCGGCGCGCGGACATGGTGCTTTACGACGCGCTCGTGAATCCCGATCTGCTCCGGCTGGCGCCGCAAACCGCCGAACTCATCGCCCGCGGCAAAAACATGTCCATGCCCCAGGAGGAAATCACCGCCTTGCTCATCGCCAAAGCCCGTGAAGGCAAATGCGTGGTGCGGCTCAAGGGCGGTGACCCCTACATTTTCGGCCGCGGCGGCGAAGAGGCCGAGGCGCTCGCGGCGGCCAAAATACCCTTTGAAGTCGTGCCGGGCGTTTCGTCCGTGGTGGCCGTGCCGAACTATGCCGGCATTCCCCTCACCCACCGCGACCATTGCTCGAGCTTCACGGTCTTCACCGGCCACAGCGATTCGGCGGACGCCGCCACGGCCTTGCACTACGAACAAATCGCCCGGATCCCCGGCACCAAGGTCGTGCTGATGGGCACGGACAATCTGGACGATTGGACGAAATCGCTCATCGCGCGCGGCATGGTGCCGGAAACGCCGGTGGCCATCATCCAGTGGGGCACGCTCGGCCGGCAGAAATCCGTTTCCGGCGCGCTCGTCACCATTGCGAAACTGGCGGCGGAAAAAAAGATTTCGCCCCCGGCAATCACCATTATCGGCGACGTGGTGAAATTGCGCCGAAAACTGAACTGGTTTGAACACCGTCCGCTGTTTGGCCAGCGCGTCGTGGTCACGCGCCGCTCGGAACAGGCGGGCAGTTTCGCGCATCGGCTGATGGAACTCGGCGCCGATGTACTGGAGGTGCCAACCATCAAAATCACGCGACCGAAGGAAACCGACGCCATCGTGGATGCGTTATTGGAACTCAATTCCTACGACTGGCTGGTATTTACGAGCGTGAACGGCGTAACGGCGTTTTTCGACATCTTTTTCCGGCGGTTCCAGGATTTGCGCGACATTGGCGGCGTGCGCATCGCCGCCGTCGGCCCGGCGACCGCGGCAAAACTGCGCGAATTGCATCTGCAGGTGGATTTGACGCCGGACGAATATGTCGGCAAGAAAATCGCCGCGGCGTTTGAAAAATTCCAGACCATCGAGAACCTGAAGCTGTGCCTGCTGCGCGCCGAGGTGGCGAGCCCCGACCTGCCCAAGGCGCTGGAGGAACTCGGCGCCATTGTGGATGACATCGCCGTTTACAAAACCGTGGCCGAAACCGAGGATCCGGCAGGCGCTGGCCAATCGTTGCTGGAAAGCGGCGCGGATTGGGTCACCTTCACAAGCAGTTCAACGGTGGAACATTTCCACGCCCGGTTTGAGCTGCCGAAGTTGCAGAAAAAATTCCCCCAGTTGAAACTGGCCTCCATTGGCCCGGAAACCAGCAAGGCCATTCGCGCCCTGGCGTCGGAACCCGCGATTGAGGCCAGGGAGCATACGACGGACGGCTTGATTGCCGCGTTGCTAAAGACGGTTTGAAGCCTGAACATTTTGCGCCCAGAAATGTCTATTTTTTGAATTTTAAAGTGGTTGTAAAAATGGAACATTGGTTAAAAAGCGGTTTTTTGTCCGGTTTGATTCTGGCCGGGATAGCGCTATGCCTCAGCGCGGCGCCATTGCAGGCGGTCACGTTTACCGCTTCACTTGACCGAGACACCATCGCCGTGGGCGAAACCGCGACCTTGTCGTTGACGTTTGAAGGCAGCCAGCCGGGGGGCACACCTCAAATCAGGGACATTCCCGGGCTGCAGATTGCCTATGTCGGGCCGTCCAGCCAGTTCAGCTTCGTCAACGGTCAGACCAGTTCGACCGTCACCTACCATTTTACCGTCGCATCCAGCCGGCCCGGCGATTACACCATCCCGGCGTTGACCGCCCAGGTTGACGGGCAGTCCCTGACCAGCCAGCCGTTAAAACTCACGGTGACCCAGCCGACCGCGCCCACGGCCGCCGAAGTGAGCTCCGGTTCGCAAATGGCCTTCCTGAAGCTGACCCTGCCCAAGAAAGAAAGGGTTTACACCGGCGAAATTTTTCCTGCCCGGCTGGACGTGTATTTGCGGGACGACATCCAAAATTTCGGCAATTTTCAATTTACCTCCACGCCAGCCAATGGTTTTGCTATCGGCAAAATGTCCCAGGGCGGCCGGCAACAGGTGCAAATCGGCAGTCGGGTTTATACGGATATTCCGCTTTCCCTGGCTTTGACCGTCACCAAACAAGGCCCAATCAATCTCGGTCCCTTTACCGCCAGCGCGGTGGTTGTAGTCGCCTCGCCCGATCAACGAAGGGATTTCTTTGGCATGTTTGGCGGCGGCGAACAAAAACAAATCACCCTCACCTCGGAAGCCATGGCCGCGCAATCCTTGCCGCTGCCAACGGAAAACAAACCGGCCAACTTCAATGGCGCCGTTGGCAACTTCACCCTGACCGTCAGCGCCGGCCCCACCAACGTTTCCGTCGGCGACCCCATCACCGTGCACGTCCAGATTTCCGGACGGGGCGCGCTGGATGAGCTCAACCTGCCCGACCAGCCCGCCTGGCACGATTTCAAATCCTATCCGCCCACATCCAAGGTCGAAACCAGCGATGCGCTTGGCTTGCAGGGCGCAAAAACCTTCGAGCAAATTGTCACCCCGCAAAACACGGACGTTCACGAGTTGCCGGCATTTTCGTTCAGCTATTTCGACCCGGATGCGGGCGCCTACCGCACATTGACGGAATCGCCGGTACAACTGGCCGTTCATTCCGCCGGCGCGACTCCCGCGCCAATGATTGCCGCCGAGAAAACCACCACTCCACAAGCGGCGCCACCGGACCTTCTGCCCATCAAAGAACAGCTGGGAACACTCACCCGCCCCGCCCCACCGCTGTTGACCCGGCCGGCATTTCTCGCCGCGCAAAGTGTGCCCATGCTTGCCTGGCTCGCTGCCTTCGTGTGGCGAAAGCGCACGGACAACCTGGCCAATAATCCGCGCCTGCGGCGGCAACGTCACGTCGCCCAGCTCGTCCGCGACGGACTGGACGATCTGCGTCGGCTGGCCAGGGAAAACAAATCGGACGAATTTTTCGCCACGTTGTTCCGCCTGTTGCAGGAGCAGTTGGGCGAACGCCTGGATTGTCCTGCGTCATCCATCACCGAAGCCGTGATTGACGAGCGGCTGGCCCGGCTGGGCACACCGGAAACGACGCTGGCCGGCCTGCGCGAATTGTTTCATCTCTGCAACCAGGCACGTTACGCGCCGCTGCGGACCAGCGGAGAACTCGCCGCGGTGATTCCCCAATTTGAAAATGCCGTCCTGGGACTGCAAAATGTGAAGGCATGAAAACGCAACTGCATCTCTTACTCGCGGCGTTGACCCTCTGGGTTTGGGCCGGCCGGGCAAGCGCCGCGAACATGCCGGCTGAATTCAATGCCGCAAACAAACTTTACGCCGAGGGCAAATTTGCCAGCGCCGCCGACGCCTATCAAAAGATCATCCAATCGGGCGCGGTTTCTCCGCCGCTTTATTTCAACTGCGGCAACGCGGAATTCAAGGCCGGCAATCTGGGCCGGGCGGTTGCCGCGTACCGCCGGGCGGAACAATTGGCGCCCCGCGACGCGGAGGTGCGGGCCAATCTCGAGTTTGTGCGCAATCAGGTGCCGGGGCCGACGCTCCGCGAAAAGCGCTGGGAAGACTGGCTGGGAACGCTGACTTTGAATGAATGGACGGGGTTGACCGCGGCAGCGCTTTGGCTGGTGTTGGCATTGCTGGCAGCCATGCTGATACGCCCGACGTTCAAACCGGCGCTGCGCGGTTTTACGCGGGCCGCGGTCGTTCTGGTCATTGCCGCGGGTGCCTGTGCCGGCGTGGATACCGCAATTCATTTTTCCAAACCGACCGTCGTGGTGGTCGCCCAGGATCCAACCTTGCGCAGTGGACCGTTCGACGAAGCTCAGAGCGCATTTACCGCCCACAACGGCGCGGAACTGGCGGTGCTGGACCGCCGCGACGACTGGCTGCAGGTCACCGATGGATCCGGGCGAATCGGCTGGATCCAGCGCCAGCAGGTGGAAATCCTGCACGGCAGTTGAAAACAAAATTGGCCGGCTTCGGACAGGCCGGTCAACTTTCCAGTGTCGATCGGGACCTGCTGGTCGGAAGTTGATTTGGAATCATTCCAGGCAGGCGGCGGCTGGATTGAAATCAAGACACCCGCGAAGCAATTTGCCTTTGCGAAATCAGGTCCGCACCTGCCCATTCCCGATGCCCAGCCACTTGTAACTCGTCAATTCCTCCAGGCCCATCGGGCCGCGCGCGCCGATTTTGTCGGTGCTGATGCCAATTTCCGCGCCCATGCCGAA
>CAZKTW010000101.1:0-11876 GCA_964555775.1 uncultured Bifidobacteriaceae bacterium
CGGCCAGCACGGCGACGGTGGCGGTGACGAGGATTTTCTGGATCGTGGTCATGGCGATGGTTTTGATGGCGGTGACAGATGCTGCGGTGGTAACGGTTGTTCCGGCGAGAGCGGCGGCGGTTGAAATGGCGAGGGCCAGACCACCGGGTGCGGCTTGGACGGCGTTGGCGGAAATGACGATGACCAGTCCGCTTGCGCCAATCGTCACGTTTCGTTTCGAGAAGAATTCGCGCAGGCGGTCGACGGCCCGGCTGACGCGTTTTTGCGCGGCATCATCGGATGTGCCCAGGCTTTCGCCGACTTCGCGCAGGTTTTTGTTTTCAAAATAGCGGAGGAGAATGGCGGCACGATCCGTTTCCTCCAGTGTGTCCATCGCTTCGTCGAGCAGGGGTTCGATTTGTGTCCATTGCGAAGAGTTGGAGTTCATGTTCGTCATCTCCACGGCGATTTGTTCACGCAATTGTCGGCGCGATTCCCTCCGGATTACGTCAATCGCCGTGCGTCGGGTGACCTGATAAAGCCACGCAGTCAAAACCGGCGTGCCACCGGTGGTGTGATCCAGCCGGGTCGCCTTGCGGGCGAGATCTGTGAAGACGGATTGCGCCACCTCCTCGGCCAGTTGCGGCGACCGGACCTGGCGCAACGCCGCCGAATAGACCAGGTTCACGTGGCGATTGACCAGTGCGGTGAAGGCGTCCTGCGAGTGGTCGTGGGCAAATTTCCCCAACAATTCCAAATCGTTTGTCATCGTTTTCAAGTATATCGCCACTGGGTGGCGGAATCCGACAATCTTTTTTGGCGTGTCAGGCATCGGGCGCATCCGCGCGTTGCCCGACTCACCACCCTGCCTGAGTGGGAGAGGTTTGGGATGAGGAGATTTGAGCCAAAACGAACCAGAAAACCTTGTGCCTCCTCACCCCGGCCCTCTCCTCCCTTGGGGGAGGCGAGGGAGGAAATGGGGGCAGTTTCAGGACGCGCCGGCTCTACGGCAGGCGTCCCGCCTGCCGCCACGGACATTACCCTTAAAAAACCTACAGAAACCTTGTTTTCCGCCGATGAGCAATCGTGCTGCGAATCAAATTAGAGCAGGTGCAGCCCGGCATGATGGTCGCCCGCGATGTGAAGAACATTGACGGGATGCTGTTGTTGCCCACGGGCTGCGAATTGAGCGAGCGCCAGATCGGCATCCTGCAAGCGTGGGGTGTGGCGGAACTGGACGTGGAAGCCAGCCAGGAGACCGCTCTCAGCCATGATCCGCTCGCCCAATTAACGCCCGAACAGCTCGCGCAATTGAAGGCCGAATTGCGGGCGCGGTATTGGAAGCCGGATAATTTCGGTCCAGTGCCGGCGGAGATTTTCAAACTCATGTTGCAGCGGCAGGTACTGCGTACCCCCCGATCCTGACCCATGAAACCTCCTTCCATCGCAGCGATGATCCAGGCGACGCCGCAGAGCCTGGGTTCCTACGGCCCGGTGCTGGAAGAAATCGAACTGGCCCTGAAATCACCGCAATCCACCCTGGCCAACATCGGTGAGGTGATCCAGAAAGATCCCGACCTGACGGCGCGGTTGTTGCGGCTGGCAAACAGTTCGTTCTACGGGTTTGCCACGCGCTTGAGCACCGTGGCCGAAGCGGTCAGTCTCATCGGGATCCAGCAGGTCCAGGATATGATCGTGGTTTCGAGCGTGCTGGACCGGTTCACCGGCATTCCCGAAACGCTCGTGAACATGAATTCGTTCTGGCGGCACAGCCTCGCCGTCGGCATCGGCGCGCGGGTGCTGGCCATGGAACGGCGGCTGCCCAAACCTGAGAAATTCTTTGTGGTGGGGTTGTTGCATGATGTCGGGCGGCTGGTGTTGTTGTCGCAGGCGACAGAGGCGGCCCAGGCGGTATTCGAGCTGTACCGGCAACGGCGGATTTTATTGCGCGAGGCCGAAATGCAGGTGCTGGGCTACGACCACCAGCAAATCGCGGCCAAGCTGCTGCAATACTGGAATTATCCCGCGTTTTTCATCCAGGCGGTCGGCAGCCACCACACCCCGGCGGCCAGCGACGCAAAAATGGAGTCGGCGGTGGTGCATATTGCGGATCATCTGGCCAATGCCATGGCGCTGGGCAGTTCCGGCGAGCGTTTTATCGCGCCGCTGGACGAAGCGGCCTGGTCAACCCTCGGTCTCGGCCCGGAAATGCTTTCGCAGGTGGTGACGGCGATTGACGCGCAAATTGAAGCCGTGGAGGAAGCCTTCCTTAAACCGCGCAAGGGAGTGGAACCGTGAATGAATCTTCCGATTCGGTCTATCCCGATTTTCTGCGTTCCGGATTGGGCAAGCTGAATCTGCTGGACACGCGGCAAGAGCTGCTCGCCCTTTTTTCCGCGCTCGAGCATTTCCGGCACGACCTGCATTCACAGGACAGCGCGCCGGGCGTCCTGAACATGAGCTGCCGGTATGTGGCGGGGCTGAACCTGTTCCGGACCATGGGTTTTTGGTTGGTGAACCCGACGGATCTGGGTTTCGAATTGTCGCTGGCCGAACCGGTGGAGAACGGGGCGGCGTTGCAGGAGGTGATTGACGGGCAGATCAAGGCGGGACGGTTTGCGGTGGCGTTGCGGCAAAGCACGCCGGCTTTCTTCCTGGTCGGCAACGGGGAATCGTCCGAACGCGGGGTGTTGCATGCCATGGCGCTGTCGAGCCAGGTCGTCGGCATGTTCTGCGGATTGCTGCGGGGCGAGGTCGCCCCCGCGCAGGAAGTCGCCTTCAGCCTGCTTTCGGTGCTGCTGGGGGCGAGTGCTGATGCGCTGACCACGTTGCGCAAGACGCGGCAGTTGACCAGTCAGATTGAAACATTGCAAAGCCTGCTGCCCCTCTGCGCATGGTGCAAGAAGGTCCGCAACGATAGCGGTTACTGGGAGCAGATCGAGAAATACATCACCGCCAATTCCGCCACCAAAATCACCCACGGCATCTGCCCTGATTGTCGCAACAAATTTCTCCAGACCATTCCCAGCCATTAGCTTCAAAACCCGTCTGAAAATCGTAGCCTTGGTCATCCTGGCTGACATGGAACCGCGGCTTCCAGCCCGACGGAAAAAATACTTTTCCACCGCCAGCCTGCAAAATATGAGCATTACCGTGACACGAGTGGTTCTTCCGGGTGGCAGGATGCCGCCCTCAACTGCAGGCGGGACGCCCGCCACTACTTTTCAGATGGGCTTTCAGCTTGCCGCTTTACTTCCCGACGTTCGTGAATCATTTTGGTCGGATAATGACACGATGTGCTTCAAGCCTCTGGTTTCTGGCTTTGACCGGCTGGCTGGCCGCAAACAGCTCCTTGCAGGCAGGCCCGACGAACCCGGCGCCGGATTTCAAGGAAGTCTATGAGTTGCTCCGCGCCAATCTGCCGGAGGCGACGGACGGGGCGCTGAATCGCGCGGCAGTGGCCGGCCTGGTGTCACAGTTCCCCGGCAAGGTGGCGCTCGTCGGCGGTTCAACAGCCGGATCCAGTGGACCGCAAAACGGATCGGCCCTGGGCAAATCCGCCGTCATCGAAAATAACGTGGTGTATTTCCGGGTCAGCCGGGTGACCGGAAGCCTGTCCGGGGAACTGGGCCCCGCGGGCCGGGCATTGATGGCGACGAACAAAGTCGCCGGTACCGTTTTGGATTTGCGTTTTGCGGGTGGCGATGATTATGCGGCAGCGGAGCGAACCGCGGAATTATGGGCGGCCAAAAACGCTTCCCGTCCGGTTGCCGGGCCACTCGTGGTCCTGGTGAACGGGGGAACCAGCGGCGCGGCGGAGGCGCTCGTAGCGGCCTTGCGCAAAGCGGGCGCGGCTTTGAGCATCGGCAGCCCGACGGCGGGCGCGGCGATGACCTTCAAGGAATTTGCCCTGAAAGATGGCGAACGGCTGCTCATTGCGACGACCCCGGTGAAAGTGGACGGGCAGGCATTGCCGTCCGGCGGTTTGAAGCCGGATATTGCCGTGGCGGTGAATGCGGATGACGAACGCGCGTTTTATGCAAATCCCTACGGACCCCTGGCGCAAAACAGCTTCCCGACCCAGGCAGTCTCCAACAGCTTTTTGCCATTCATTGACCACACCAGCGAGGCGGATCTGGTGCGGCAGAAACAGAGCGATGGGGGAACGTTGCGTGCGCGGGACGCTGAATTGCCCCGGACGCATCCCCTCGGCGGGCAAAATGACGACAGCGACGGCGATGAAGGCGCGGCGATGATGCCGGTTGCCGGACTGCAGAAGACAGTGCTGCGCGATCCGGTTCTGGCGCGGGGCGTGGATCTGGTCAAAGGCCTGGCGGTGGTGCGCGAAGCCCGCCCTTGATTTCGGGTTGACGATTGGCGATTCAGAATTCACCTTGAAACTTTGCGCGGCATGAAAACCATCCTGTTCATCTGCACCGGCAATGTCTGCCGCAGCCCGATGGCCGAGGCGCTGTTCCGGCGGGCGGCGAACGGGCGCGGGGAATTCCGTGCGCTTTCGGCGGGTCTGGGCGCGATGGACGGCCAGCCGCCGACGGCGCATTCAGTGACGGCGATGCGCGAATTGGGAATCGATATTTCCGGTCAGCGCAGCCGGATGCTCACGACGGACCTGGTGCGCCAGGCGGACTATATTTTCGGCATGACGCACAGTCACGTGGACGCGATTGCGCTCCTCTATCCGCCGGCGGCTGAAAAGACCTTTTTATTGTGTGAATTTGATGATTCGCTCGAAGAATTTGAAAAAGACATCAGCGACCCGATCGGCGGTTCCTATGAGATTTATGAGAACTGCCGCGACCAGATCGAGCAGGGTATCGCCTCCCTTTTGAAATTTATGGAACAACACGAAATCCTCCTGTCGGCTTCACACGCGGGCAAACCGGCCGCGGTCACGAACTTCGCGCTTGGCGCGGATCATGGCGGCTTTGAATTGAAGGAAGCGCTGAAACAGCACCTGCAGCAGCGCGGATTGAGCGTCACCGACTTCGGCGCCAAAGCGAAGGATCCGGACGACGATTATCCCGATTTTGCCCGGCCGGTGGCGCAGGCGGTCGCCGCGGGACAGGCGGAACTCGGCCTGCTCATCTGCACCAGCGGGGTTGGCGTGAGCATGAGCGCCAACAAAGTGCTGGGCGTGCGTGCCGCACTCGTGGTTGACGAAACGGCCGCGGTGCTGGTGCGTCAACACAACGACGCAAACATTCTTTGCCTCAGCGGCAAGAACACGTCACCGGAACTGGGGCGGAAAATTCTCGATGCCTTTTGGGGTGCCAAATTCGAGGGCGGACGCCACGAACGCCGGGTCAACAAAATGGATGTCCGGTTGGCCGCGTCGCAGCTGCGTCTGCGCAATGTGGATCCGGCCGTGGCCGAATCCATCGAACACGAACGCCGGCGCCAGCAGGAAAACATCGAACTGATTGCCAGTGAAAATTTTGTCAGTCCGGCGGTCATGGAAGCGCAGGGATCCGTGCTCACGAACAAATATGCCGAGGGCTTGCCAAAAAAGCGGTGGTACGGCGGTTGCGAGAACGTGGATACCATCGAGCAGCTGGCGATTGACCGCGCGAAAAAATTGTTCGGGGCGGAACACGCCAATGTCCAGCCGCACTCCGGCAGCCAGGCGAACATGGCGGTTTATTTTGCCGTGTTGAAACCCGGCGACAAGCTGTTGACGATGGATCTGAGCCACGGCGGACATCTGACGCACGGCAACAAGGCGAATTTCTCCGGCAAGTTCTTCGAGATCATCCATTACGGCGTGCGCCAGGACGACGAACGGATTGATTATGACCAACTGGCCGCAATGGCGCGCGAACACAAACCCAAGATGATCACCGTGGGCGCCAGCGCCTATCCCCGCACCATTGATTTCAAGCGCATGGGTGAAATCGCCCGCGAAGTCGGCGCGTATCTGCTCGCGGATATTGCGCACATCGCCGGCCTGGTGGCGGTGGGGGTCCATCCGAGCCCGATGGAACACGCGGATTTCGTGACGACCACCACGCACAAGACCTTGCGCGGGCCGCGCGGCGGATTGATTTTGTGCCGCGAGAAAAATGCCAAGGAGATTGATTCCATGGTTTTCCCTGGCATCCAGGGCGGCCCGTTGGAACACGTCATCGCGGCCAAGGCGGTCTGCTTCCAGGAAGCGTTGCAAACGACGTTCAAGGCGTATCAGGAGCAGATTGTGAAAAACGCGAAGGCTCTCGCCGAGGGCATGAGGCGCAACGGCTATCGCCTGGTCAGCGGCGGCACGGATAATCATTTGATGCTGGTGGACGTGGGGGCGAAAGGGGCGACCGGCAAGGACTGCCAGATTGTGCTCGATGAAGCTGGCATCACCGTCAACAAGAACACGATTCCGTTTGAGACGCGTTCCCCGTTCCAGGCCAGCGGCATCCGGCTCGGCACGCCCGCCGTGACCACGCGCGGGATGAAGGAAGCGGAGATGGCGGCCATCGCGGACATGATTTCCGAGGTGCTCCTGGACATCAAAAACACGGACGCGGCGCACAAGGTTCGGGCGCGCGTCCGCGAATTGACGGCGAAGTTCCCGCTGCCGTATTGACAAATTAAGCGTCGTGTGGGATTATCCCACCATGACGATTATAGCGGACAGCAAAAAACGCGTGGTCATTCCGTGGGTCAAGCCGGGCGATGTGTTTTCCTGCAAAAAGGAGGACGAAAATCATTTTTCCTTTGCGCGGCTCCAGCCGCCGCCGCCGGCCAAAAAAAAGACCAAAGCTGAAGTCCGCCGCGCAATTCTCCGCAGCAAAATGAAATTTGACCTGACGTGGGAAGAATTGCGGGCCATGACCCGCGACTCATGATTTTGATTGATACCAATGTGGTGATTGATGCGCGCGATTCCGCGCAATCAAACCACGCCTGGGCGGTCCGGCAAATCGAGGAGGGGGTGGCGGGCGAAGGCGCGGGAATCAACGCCGTGACCCTGGCGGAACTTTGCGCCGGGTCGCCCCATCCGGCGGACATTGAACCGGAAATCAGGAAACTCGGACTCGAAATTCTCGATCTGCCTGCGGTGGCGTCAACCGTTTGCGGCGCAGCCTACCGGCGCTACGCTGTCACGCGCCGCGCTTCGGGCGGCGGCATGGCGCCGAAAATTCCGCTGCCGGATTTTTTCATTGGGGCGCACGCCGAAATCATGCGTTGGAAGCTGGCGACGCGCGATGCCGAAAGAATCGCCAGATATTTTCCGAAAGTTCATCTGCTGACGCCCAAAAAATAATTCACGAGCGCCGGTGCGGCTGATGGCAAAGTTTCCGTCGCCATATTGAAAGCCGCATTCAGAACTGACGCGGGTGAAATGTTTTAGCGCCGTGGGCGCAACATCTCTGTAGCCGGCAAACGCAAAAGAAAATCAAGCTCCGGAGGAACGGCATCATCCGGAAATATGGCGCTCCGATGGAGCTTTTGAATTTTTGCGATGCGTTTCTGCCAGATCGTGCTTGATGAGGCCGGCATCACCCTCAACAAGAACACGATTCCGTTCGAGCCCCCTCGCCATTCCAGGCCAGCGGCATCCGGCTGGGCACGCCGGCAGTGACCACGCGGGGCATAAAGGAGACGGAGATGGTGGCCATCGCGGACATGAATTCGGAAGTGCTGCTCGACATCAAGAATACCGACGCCGCGCACAAGGTTCGTGCGCGCGTGCGTGGACTGACAGCGAGATTTCCGCTGCCGTATTGAAGCTGGGGAACAGGGGAATTGGCAAACCGAAGCGAGTGAAGCAATCAATTAAACCGGGGGAAGCTGCCCTGGAATTTAATTTCCAGATCAATGCTCGAATTTCCGATGGTCCGTGGAATCGACAATCGTTGCGGTTACCAATACAAGCGTGTCGCTCTGCCTTAATTTCATGTTGGGATCGTCCAACGTTTGAGGCAAAGCATCGGTTGGAACCTGAGTATCGGAAAGCCTGAGAACCAAAGTCTGGCCATCATTCAAATTTACCGAAGCGGAATTTGTCCGTATCTGAAATTGGGGGCATACTTGCGGCAGATCAATCCGCTGGCCGCTTTTGGTGTATGCCGGCACAGAATTGGTTGGCGCATAGCCTAAAAAATCGGTCACGGAAGCGATGGCCAGCAGCGTGATGGTGCGACCGTCTGATAGAATTTGTGGAATGACGTCGAGGACCGGCCCGATCTCGATGTTCTCTGTTTGAGGAACAATTGAGTTGGTGTCCGCGTTTTCCTTTAAGACCATCTTTGTTACCAAGGGAAGGATATCGGTTGCGCGCATTTGAGTCTGTCGTCCACTGCTCGTTGTAACTTCAGGTTCGGCTAACACCTCCGTGCCGTCGGTCTTGTCAATCTGCGCCACTAAGTTGGTAAAATTTTCATTGTTCAAAATGCCGGTAAAACCGTTCTGGCCGGAGGGCGATGAACCCAAAAAACTTTGAAAACCAGCCAGCGTTCCTTTGGGCACTGAAATAAACCGGGATTTGATATGAATTTCCATCGGGCCCGGTGAATTGGTTTCCGGGTCGGCCGGCGATTTTGAGAGCGCAAGATTCTCCGGGCTCAACACGCCGGCTTGGTTTCTCAACCTTCCAACTTCGCCGCGCAGTTTCAGCAATTCAATGAACTGGTCTTTGGACAATTGCTGCGCGGTGCTGAGCGACGTGAGCCGGTTGGACAAACTCTCATTGTCCGATTCGAGCTGCCGGAGGAGCTGCTGTAACGCCGCATTTTCGCCTCGTAAATTGCTTTGCGCCTGTTGTTGCAGCACAAAGACGGTTGCTCCCCCGGCCACGATGAGCACGGCCAGGCTAAGCTTTAGTTTGGTGGCCGTGATCATGTTTAAAAATGTAAACGTTCCGGTTCCCGCACCGGCCAGCGACGCGGTGGTCAGGGTCGCCGCCAGACCGGCGGGCGCGGTCTGCACCGCGTGGGCGGAGATCAGCGGGGCCAGCGCGGCCGAGGCGGTGATGCCGCGTTTGGCCAGGGCGATGCGGAGCTTGTCCAACGCACGGTGAACACGTTTTCGGGCGGCGTCTTCATTTGCATCAATCGCCCGGCCGACTTCCATCAGGCTGCGCTGTTCGAAAAAGCGAAGAAGCACGACGTCGCGATCGGTGGGGTTGAGCCGGTCAAGGGCCTCATCAAGCAGGGGCCGGATTTGGTTCCAATCAGGGTTGGCTTCAGGTTCGAGTGCATTCATCGCGGCAGCCTCCTGTTCGCGCATCTGACGGCGTCGTTCGGTTCGGAGCGATTGCGCGGCGGCGTAACGGGTGGCGCGATGGAGCCAGCCGGCCAAAACGGTATTTTCCGGCAGGTCACGGGCTTTGCGTGCGAGGTCGTTGAAAACCAATTGGGCCACGTCCTGCGCCAAATGCGCGTTCCCGTTCGTCCGCCGCAGCGCGGTGGAATGAACCAGGTTTATATGGCGCGCAACCAGTTCGCTGAAGGCGGCTTCCGACTTTTCGGTGGCGTACCGGCGCAGGAGTTGATGGTCATCCAACATCGTTCTTCACCCATCATACAGCCGCCGCCCCGCAAAACCGGACAGCAAAATGTTGCAGACCTCCGGCGTGTTCCCCAATGCGCTCCGGACCCCCTGTTTTACCTGTTTGGTGGCGGGTTGTATTGTTCCTGACTTTTTTCCCAAAGGTAAAAATTCCCGTCGTCGGAGGTGATGGTTTGCACGCTGCCGTCGGCCAGACCATAAGCGCGTTCCCATTTTCCGTCAGGAGCCTGACGCGGCGTTATTTCCCGAATCGTCAACATCTGCGGGTATTGGTCATTGGCTGTTCCTGCATTCACCAGTTCAAAGTTCTGCATGAAATGCACCGTGTTGGTGGCGCCGCCAAGTTCATTGGTCATCTGGTCAAAATTGGTTGGATACCGGTCCTGGTTGTCTCCGGCCCAGAGGCGCATGGCCAGGCCGATCAATTTGGCATCGTTGACGGATCGGGTTCGTTTCGCTTCGAACTGCGCCCGTTCCGGACTGGAATCCGGCGGCAATGGTTGGGTGGTGTCGGGCGTGTCATGTCGGGCTTGATTGTTTGCGGCGTACCGCCTTTCCATTTCCCCGATCTGTTGATGCAACCGGCCGACTTCGCCGCGCAACTTGAGCAATTCGATCATTTGCGCGTCAGGAAGCGTCATGGCCTGGCTGGCTGACGCCAGGCGGTTGGACAGGTTTTCGTTGTCGGTCTCCAGCTGTGCCAGTTGGTGATGCAAGGTTTCACCTTCAGTGCGGAGTTTTTGCTGGATTTGATGCCGGGCAACCAGCGCTGTCGTGGCGCCGGCGGCGACGATGGCGGTGACGCCGACTTTCAATTGGGTTGCGGTCATAATTTTCAACAGGGTGAAGGTTCCGGTGGTGGCGGCGGCGAGGGAATGGGTCGTGATGGCGGCGGCGAGGGCCGGCGGTGCGGTCTGGATGGCTTGGGCGGAAAGGATCGAGGCCAGCGCCGCGGTGGTCGTGACGGCGCGGCGTGAAAAAGCCTTCCGGAGTTTTTCCAGCGCCCGGTCCACCCGCATTCGCGCGGCGTTTTCGTTGAGGCCGAGGCGGGTGCCGACTTCGGTGTAGGGTTTGTTTTCAAAATAACGCAACAGAATCGCCTCCCGGTCCTTCTCCTGGAGTTCGTGCATGGCATCGTCGAGCGCAGGGCGAAGTTTTTCCCAATCGGCGGCGGGCGCGGATTCATTCGTCGGTTCGCGCATAAATTGTTCCTCGCGGTAGCGGCGCCGGTCTTCCGTTCGGGCGGTCTTGGCGGCGGCAAAATGTGCGCTGGTGTACAGCCAGCCGGTCAGCGTGGCGTGACGCGAGAGCGACGATGCCTTGCGGGCGAGGTCGGTGAAGACCTTCTGCGCCACATCCTGTGCCAGGTGCGCATCGCCATTGGCCTGCCGCAGCGCCGCGGAATAGACCAGGTTCACGTGCCGCCGCACCAATTCGGCGAAGGCCTCTTCGGAACGGGTTCGGGCGTAACGGCCGAGCAACTCTGAGTCCGGTGTCATGTTCACCTTATAGCACCCGCCCGTTTGGAAATCGCACAAGAAAAAAAAGAGACACGGATTGCACTGATTTACCCGAATGCAAACCAGGCCCAATGAATCCGTGAAAATTGGCGAAATCGGTGTCTAAAAATCTTTTTGACAACCCGGACGGGATGCGCCAATCTGTGAATGAGTTGACTGCGAAATTTCCCTTGCCGTATTGAGGTCACATGTGAATTGCCTCGAACGCTCGGTTGATAAAAATCCATTTTGAACTTTTCCGGTTGTTGACCGTCCAATGGGTAAAGGACTTGGGAATCCGGGAACCGAAATCCAGCCAATCCAATCAATTTTAATCTATGGCACGAGTTTCAACCAAAAAAACCAAGGCGAAACCGGCGGCGGAAACCGCCGTGGACCCGCCGGAAGCAACCAACGGGGCAATCGAAACGACGGTTGCGCCCGAGCCGTCCGGCTCCGACTCCTTGCAGCCGCCGTCCACCCCGGTGGAGCCAACCAACGACGACGCAAAGTTCGAGGAACGGCGCGGTACGCAACGGGACAAGATCGTCGCGTCGCTCAACATCGCCAAATTGCAGGCGATGCAGATGAGCGAGTTGAATCAGATGGCGCGCGAACTGGGGGTGGAAAATTTCGGCACGATGCGCAAGCACGAGGTGATTTTTCACATTCTTCAGAAGAACGCCGAACGCGCGGGCGTCCTGTTTTCCGAGGGTGTGCTCGAGGTGCTGCCGGAAGGTTTTGGGTTCCTGCGTTCCCAAAGTTTCAATTATCTGCCGTGCCCGGAGGACATTTACGTTTCGCCATCGCAAATCCGCCGGTTTGATCTGCAGACCGGCAATCTCATCGCCGGCCAGATCCGGCCGCCCAAGG
The DNA here is from genome assembly GCA_964555775.1 of uncultured Bifidobacteriaceae bacterium. Lineage (GTDB taxonomy): Bacteria > Verrucomicrobiota > Verrucomicrobiia > Limisphaerales > UBA11358 > UBA11358. Next base: position 11,871 of record CAZKTW010000101.1, read on the forward strand.
AAAAGG
>CAZKTW010000102.1:0-11863 GCA_964555775.1 uncultured Bifidobacteriaceae bacterium
CCGGAAGAATGGCCGCCATGACGCCGCCGCCAGGGAATTCAAAGGCGTTAATGATGGCGGACGGTTTTTTCCGCGGGCTGGAAGCCCGGCTCCACGTCAGCCAAGATGCCTGACGCTACATTTTCAGAGAGGCCTTAACAGCCCGTTACAGAAGTAGCAGCCGACCGGTCCTCCGTAGCTTTACTGCGGAGGGCGGACGTGAGAAGGCACTAAATAATTGATTATTTCCGAAGAAATTTGCGCCTCGTTACCCGCCGTCACTGCGTTATGGCGCGGCAAGCCCCGGCTGGCACCAAAGAAGGCATTTTATTGACGGATTGTCAGTCGTCGTTCCACGGGTTGGCGGTGACGTCCACAAAGAGCTGGATTTTATCGGCGCGGAAGGCCATGCGTTCCAAGCCACCGCCAGGCACCACTGGCGATCGGGAATCGGTGGACAGCTTGACTTCGGGCGGCTGCAGTTTGCAGTCGAGACCGGCGTCGCAAAGATTGGATTTGAAATTGCCGGTCATGATATTGAGGAGTTCGCCGGCGACGTCGCGGATTTCATCCACGTCTTTCATCTCGTCGGGGCTGAGGCCGAGAATGCCGGCGGCGATGGCGCGGGCGGAAGCGAGGTTCATGCGCAGATAAACGCCGCCGACGACCTTGCCGGAAAAACCGATGGTGCCGAGCAGATGTTCGTTTTCCAGGGGTTCGGCCAGGTTGCGATCAATGCTTTCCAGCTTGACGGACAACATGGTCAGGAAGGTTTTGATGAGGGCGAGGGCCAGGGGGGTGCCCATGGCGAGGACCATGGCGCAACCGACCCCGTTGCGCATGAGGGCTTCCTCGACGGTTTCGACGGAGTATTCCGCGGGGTTTTCAGCATCGGGATTGGCCACGCGCAGCAGCCGGTCGCGGAGCGCGGGATCCTTGTTGATGACCTTGACGATTTCGTCCACATCGGAATCCTGGCGGGCGACGAGCTGCGTCAGGCGGGAAGCGCTTTCGAGCTTGGGGGCGAAGCCGTAGCGCCGGGCGAGGTCCTGATAGCTGGTGTTGTCCGCCATAAATCAAAATCAAGCCGCAGGTTTCTTTTGCAACGACACAATCCGTCCGGCCTTTTCGATGAGCTGGTCTTCCTTGAAGGGTTTGACGAGGTAATCGCGCACGCCGAGTTTGGCGATTTGGAGCACGTTGTCGCGGCCCGATTCCGCGGTGAGCATGATGACCGGGATGGTCTTCAACTCGGCGTCTTCCTTTAATTTGGTCAGCATCGTCACACCGTCCATGATGGGCATGGTGACATCGAGGATGATGAGCTCCGGTTTTTCGCGGGCGGCGGTGGCGAGGCCTTCCTCGCCGTTGGCGGCTTCGCACAGTTGCACGTCGTAAGGCCGGAAGGCCTTGCCGACGATGAGCCGGATGGTCCGGCTGTCATCAACGCTGAGTATTTTGGTTGCCATAAATCACGTGGGGTTAGTTGAATTTAATGTGGACTTCGACGACCAGGCGGTCCTGGCCGCAGTCAAACACCAGGCATTCGCACTGCACGTCCTCCATGGGTTCGACGTTAAAGCCGGTGCCGCGGATGATGGCGGGGGTGCTGACGGCGCATTGGTGGCCGGCATCGCAGAGCCAAGATTTCAAACCGCCGGTGAGCATGTTGGTGGCTTCGCCCACGACATCATTCACCTCGGTATCGCCGGTGATTTCCTCGGGCGCCAGGCCGAGCATGGCGGCGGTCACCTGGGTGGCAAACGGCGCGGACAGGTGCAAATAAACGGCGCCGGTGACGGTTTCACCGGCAAAGCCCACGGAGCCGCTCACGCGCTCGCCGAAGAGCGGCACGGCGGCCTGGGGGACCAGGATGGCCTTCATGGAAAGCATGGTGTCAAAAACATCCGCCAGGTGGCGCGTCATGAATTCGCGGACATCGGAGATTTGGACGATTTGGTTCATAACATTATCATTGTTTCAACGGATTTTTGGTTTCGGAGGGGCCGACCACGGCGACGGCGCGCGTCGCCGGATGGGATTTGGTTGCCGCGCCGGTTTGGAGTGCGTGCAAAATGCCGTGGGGCATCAGGTCGAGGGGCAGCACCCGGTCCACGACGCCCAGTTCCACCGCGGCACGCGGCATGCCATAAACGATGCAGGTGGCTTCGTTCTGCGCGAGCGTCGTGGCGCCCGCCGCTTTAAGAGCCTTCATCCCCTGAGCGCCATCGCTGCCCATGCCGGTGAGCAACACGGCCAGCGCGCTGGCACGGGCGCAGACGGCGGAATTAAACAACACGTCCACGGCCGGGCGCACGTGGTGCAGCAGGGGACTTTGATCGAGGGTAACGCGATAGCCGGTTTCTTTCCACGCCAGGGTCATGTGAAAATCTCCCGGGGCGACCAGGGCGAGGCCGGCGTGCAATTCATCGCCGGAAACCGCTTCGCGGACTTCAAAGGCGCAACATTCATTGAGCCGCTCCGCAAAAGTCTTGGAAAAGATGGGGGGGATGTGTTGCACGATGCAGATGCCCGGCAATCCATCCGGCAAACGCGTGAGGACATTCTTGAGGGCTTCCGTTCCACCGGTGGAGGCGCCGATCACCACGAGCTGGCGGGGTGAGAAACTGGTTGAACCCGCGACGGTCACCGGGCCATGGCCAGGGCTGGCGGGGACGGTTTTGAAATCGAGCCGGGCCCGGGCGGCGCCTTTGACGCGCAGCGCCAGTTGTTCGCGCAGATTGCCCAGGTTCCAGGCGGAGCTGGGTTTGGCCAGCACGTCCACCGCGCCTAATTCCATGGCCTGTAGAACAGTGCGCGAGCCCGCCTGCGTCAGCGAACTGACCACGACCACCGGCATGGGCCGGTGCTGTTGCAGGATGCGCAGGAACGTGAGCCCGTCCATGCGCGGCATCTCAATATCGAGCGTCAACACATCGGGATTCAATTCGAGGATTTTGTCACGGGCCACGTAGGGATCGCCGGCGGTGCCCACCACTTCAATTTCGGGATCCTGGCCCAGGGTGTCGGCGATCATCCGCCGGACCACGGCCGAGTCGTCCACCACCAACACGCGGATTTTTTTCAAAGCATTCATGCCATGGTCATGAACTGGTCCACGCGGTCAAATGATTCACGGACCGCGACGATCATGTTTTCAATTTTGTCTCCGGTGATGTCAAAGGCGGTGGTCACGCGATCATCAACGCGGGAGGCGTAGGCATCCCAGCCGGGCGCGGACCCGGCCAGGTGGGCGAGGGTGTTGGCCAGATGTGTCACCACGGAGAGTTGCGGGCTGGGTTCGAGCGCAGGTTGATGATGATGGGCGACCGATTCCACAATGTTCGCCGGCAGGTGCCAGTCCTGCAACAGGCAGCCGCCGACTTCACTATGATCGGTGCCCAACACCGCCCGCTCCGCCTCGGAACGGGAGATGTGTTGTTGTTCCACCCGCTGGCGGATGTCCGCCTGAAAATCCGGGGTGAGGACCTGGCCCAAAACCAGTTTGCCGATGTCATGGAGCAGCCCGACGGTAAACGCGACGGCCGGTTCCACGTTCAAGTCCGGGATTTCACCGACGACCGTCTCGGCGGCGGTGGCGGTGATGAGGGAATGCCGCCACAATTCATTGGCCTCCACGGCGTAACCGGGCAGGGGAACGACCATGGCGCTGCCGAACGCGAGGGTGAGCACGATGTGCAGGATTTGCTGGTGACCCAGGAGGAACACAGCCTGGTCCACGGAGGAAACCGGCTCTTCGAGTCCGAAGTAAGGCGAGTTGCAGGCGCGCAGCAATTTGGCTGTGAGCACATTGTCGCATTTGAGAACCTGGACGACCTCGTCATTGCTGACCGCGGGCTGCTCGAGCAGGTTGACAAGTTTGAGCGCCGCGTAGGAGACCGGCGGCAGGTTCTTGACTTTAGTAACCAGTTCTTGGGCGGTCATAGAAAATAGAGGTTAGTGCCGGGGGTTTTGACGGTAATTTTGCCGGTGGTCAGGTCCATACGCAGCGTGCGCGAGCACAGCCCGCCAACATCCCAGGCGTGAACCGCATATCCATTTCGCGCCAGCAAGCCGCGCAATGATTGTTGATTGCGTTCACCGATATTGAACACGCCCTTTTCATCGAGCAACTGGGCGCCCCCCGCGACCTTGATGGTCAGCCGGCAGCGTTCGGCGCCCAGATTATAAACCGACTGAAACAGGCGCGGCACCCCGGTGTCCACAAACGTGAATGGCGCGCTCATGGCCTTGGCGGCATTGATTTTGGAGTCAGGCAACATGATGTGAAGCAAGCCACCGACCTTTTTTTCCGGGTCGTAAAGGGTGATGCCCAGGCATGAGCCGAGCGAGTAAGTCACCAGCTCCGCGCTGGGGTCGTTGCTGACCACCATGTCGGCCACACCCACCACCAGATTTTTCCGGGGCGGCGGGATGACCCATTTTCCGATTGGTGTCATAAATCAAAGCGACACCGTCAGGTCGTCGTACCCGGGGTGGTTTCAGGGAGCTGTGGTTGTCTGGGGCCATTGATTATCATTTGATGTTGGAAACGCCGTCTGACCGGGGTGGCGGCATTCCCGTGCATTCCGGCTGGTTTCACCATGTTCATATTCCGGGCCAAATCGTCAAATTGCGGTCGCGCAAGTCCGGGCGCCATCCAGCTTGCCGAACAACCGTTCTCCCTCGCGGGAACTCCGGTCCGGTTTGCTATCGGTTTTTTGGGTGGAAACTTGAATAAAAAACAATTCAAGTTCGTGCCGATTTGGACGAAAAAGAAAGTGGTTTTAGTCCTGATTCTTGCCGGACTGGCGGGCAAAGGTTACGGCAGGAACGCTGACTCCGGCGGCCGGGTTCTGGCGCCGGAGCTGGCAACATTGCATTGCCCAGACTGACATGAACGCATTGGACAGCGAAGCCGGACCATCGCCCAGACCTGCGGCCAAGGAAAACACCGTGAAATCCATAAATTTTCTGGATCGGATCATCAATTCCATTGGCGATCCCCTGTTTGTCAAGGACCGGCAGCACCGCTGGGTGTTGCTGAACGACGCCGGTTGTGACTTTGTGGGGTTCCGGCGGGAGGAAATGCTGGGGAAAACGGTTTACGACCTTTATCCCAAGGAGAAGGCCGACATTTGCTGGACAAAGGATGAGTTGGTCTTCGACACCGGCAAAGAGAACATCAATGAGGAAGAATTCACCGATGCCAGGGGCAGGGTCCACACGATCGTCACCAAAAAGAACCTCTACACGGACGAGAATGGCGAGAAATACCTGGTGGGCATCATCCGGGACATCACGGAACGGGAGGAAGCCGAAGCCCGGCTGGCGCATGAACGCCATCTGTTGCGCGTGCTGCTCGATACCAGTCCGGACATCATTTACTTCAAGGATCGCGGGTCCCGTTTCATTCGTTGCAGCAGTTCGATGGCACAAAAGTTCAAGGTGGGCGCGCCGGAGGAGCTGGTGGGCAAGAGCGATTTTGATTTTTTCTCCGCGGAACATGCCCGCCAGGCATTTGCGGACGAGCAGCAAATCATCCTTACGGGGGAGCCGGTGCTGGGAAAAACCGAGAAGGAAATCTGGTCGGATGGCCGTCTGACCTGGACGTTGACCAACAAATTGCCGCTCCGCGATGCCCAGGGAGGGATCATCGGCACGTTCGGCATTGCCAAGGACATCACGCGGAACGTGCTCAACGATGAACAGATCCGTTCCCAGGCCGCGCTGCTGGACATCACGCAGGAGGCGATTTACGTGCGGGATTTCTCCGGTCGGATCATTTATTGGAACGAAGGGGCGCACCATTTGTATGGCTGGAGCATGGCGGAGGTGAGGGGCAAGACCGTCAAGGAATTGAACCTGGGGATGAACGTGGGCGAATCCGGCCGGGCGCTGCAAGCCGTGCAGGAACGCGACGAATGGAGCGGCGAACTGCGGGAAAAGAACCGCGCCGGACGCGACCTGGTGGTGCACAGCCAGTGGAACCTGATGCGGGAGAACAATGGCCGGCCCAAGGCCATCCTGGTGGTGAACACCGACATCACGGAAAGAAAGGGATTGGAAGTACAACTGCTGCGGGCGCAGCGTTTGGAAAGCATCGGCACTCTGGCCAGCGGCCTGGCCCATGATTTGAACAACGTGCTGACGCCCATCATGATGTCCGTGCAACTGCTCAAGGAGGATGTGGTGGATGAGGAACAACTGGCTTCGCTGCAAACGCTGGAAACCTGTGCGGAACGGGGCGCCAACATCATCCGCCAGATGCTCATGTTTGCGCGCGGAGTTGAAGGGCAGCGGCTCATGCTGAATCCCAAGCATCTCATCATGGAAATGGAACGGATTGCCCGTGAAACATTTCCCCGATCCATTGAGGTGCAAGTCCGCCTGCCCCGGGAAACCTGTACGTTGCTGGGCGACGCAACCCAAATCCAGCAAGTGTTGATGAATCTCTGTGTGAACGCCCGGGACGCCCAGCCGCAAGGCGGCGCATTGACGTTGGGATTGCGAAAAGTTCAACTCGATGAAACCACAACCGGGATTCATCCCAAGGCACGACCGGGGGTATATGTGGTCATTTCGGTGGCCGACACCGGCCCGGGCATTCCGCCGGAATTAATGGACAAGATTTTCGATCCCTTCTTCACCACCAAACCGCTCGGGCAGGGGACAGGCCTCGGTTTGGCCACCGTGCTGGGGATTGTGGAAAATCACGGAGGGTTCGTGCAGGTTGAATCGCAACCCGGCAAGGGCGCCACCTTCCAGGTTTACCTGCCGGCGGTGCTGGCCGACAACGACCACGGCGACGTGAAAGTCAAAGCCACCAGCCCGGCCAAGGGCAACGGGGAACTGGTGCTGGTGGTGGATGATGAACCTTCGATTCGCCGATTCGCCAGTGCCATCCTTAGCCGCAACGGCTACCGCACCTTGACGGCCGCGGATGGTCGGGAAGGCCTGAAGGTTTTTGGGGAACAGTGCGGAGCGGTTAAGCTGGTAGTGAGCGATCTCATGATGCCCCAACTGGATGGATTGGGCATGATTCGTGATTTGCGCCGGATCCAACCGGACCTCAAAACCATCATCGTCACGGGTCTGGGGGAGGAAAACCGGATTTCCGAGGCCAAGGCCGCGGGCGCGGATGTGGTGTTGAACAAGCCATTCAATGCCGAACAATTGCTGGTGAGCGTGCAGCAATTGCTGAATTTAAAGAAGTAGGCCAGCCAGACGATAATCTCCTGATTCCGATGGGGCGCGTCACTCCGTGCGCTTTGCCCAAAGGGCCGGACCGCGGGTGTCCCACCCGCAGCAGGCCGGATTGCTCAAATGAGCCCACGGAATACCGGAGATATTGCATGGTCGAATGTGCTGCGGCTGAGACAGCCGCGGTCCGCCACCAAACGGTTTGGGCAATACACCCACTCCGTGCGCATCGCTCTCCACCCCGCTTTATGGGACGGCGGGCAGAGGATTGCCTGCCCGAGCTGGATTTTGAAATCAGGGATTGACCTCTGACGGTGACCCAATCTCCTCGGGCGCTTCCACGAAAATTGGCTCCTTGATGCCGGAGATGCGCTCGAAATTCTGGATTTTTTCCAGGGTCATTTCGCTGAGGGCGTGGCCGGCGGCGAGAATGAGCGTGCCGTCCCTGGTTTCAATGTTGGAACGCAACACCATGCCGGGGGCGAGGTTGCTGAATTCGACCGAGATGCTGGAACGGCCGGTTTCGCGGGTCGTGGCGGCGATGCCGTAATAGTTTCGCACCGCGTCCAGCAATGACGGATCATACCAGCCCCGGCGCTCCTGCATTTCCTCCAATGCCTTCAAGCGGCTCATCCCGCCGGTTTGAAGCTGGGCCATGTCATCCAGGATTTTCAAGAGGCGCGCCCCCAGTGGAACGGACTCGCCCTTGATGGAATCCGGCGGGAATCCGGCGCCATCGTAATGCTTGTGCTGATAGCGGACGACGCGCGCCACACCTTCCAGGCGCGGGATGTTGGCGAGCAAGCGGGCGGCGGTTTCCGGCACCTGGGTCAGCATTTGTTCCTCGACCTTGGACAACGGCTCGCCGGTACGGGAGCGAACCAGGGTTTCCGGTGGAATGGTGACGTAACCGATGGGCGCCAGCATGGCCGCCAGGTGAATTTCCCAGTCGCTGTCCGAGGTGAATTTCTTTGTCACGCTGGCGATGATGTCCCGCATGGTCTGCGCCCGGCCGAAGGACTGGGGTTCCATCATCGAAAGGATGTCCGTCAGCAGCTTGATGCTGCCGCTCAGGGTTTTGTTCAGCAATTCCTTTTCCGCGATCACCAGCCGGTATTGCGCCTGCGCGTCCTCGACCGCCTTGGACAGGGTTTCCGGCGGACAGGGCTTGGTCAGGAAGCGGAAGATGTTGCCTTCGTTGACGACCTTGATGGCCGCTTCCAGGTCCGCGTTGCCGGTCAGCATGATGCGCACCGTGTCCGGGGCCCGTTCCTTGACCAGGCTCAGGAGCCGGATGCCGTCCATGCCGGGCATCTGGCGATCGGACACCACGACGGCATAAGGTCCGTGCGAGGCAATTTTCTGGAGGGCGGCCTCACCGCCCTCGGCGGTTTCGAGCGGGAACTTGCGCCGCAGGTTTCGTTCGCACGCCGCGAGCAGGTTCGGGTCATCATCCACGAGCAGGATTTTGTCATTCATAAATTTGAGTTTGGTTGCCGATCTAGAATTCCTCCCCGCCAAGCCCGACGCTCCGCCAGGTTTCGATCCGGTCGGCCAGGCCCAAGAGGGTGATATGGGCTGCGTCCATGACCGGCGGCGGCAGTTCGGTGTTGGTTCCCGATTGTTCGTGCACAAAGACATCGGCCACGTGCACGGCAATGACGGGCGAAAACTCCTGAACCACGCACAGCGAGGGACTGTGATGCATGGCCACGGCCTCGATGATGGGATTGGGCAGGCCCCAAAGCCCGAGCAAATAAGCGCCCACGTCGGCATGGGTGGCGCCAAAATGTTCCCGTTCGGCCTGTCCGACCGACTGGTTCTGGTCTTTGGCAATTTGCAGCACCTTCATATATTCCTCCGGCAAACCGGTGGCGAGAATCAACTGTCCCACGTCGTGCAGCAACCCGGCAAGGAAACATTGGTCGCGCATCCGGGTATCCTTCCGCTCGGCCTGGGCCACCCGACTGGCCACCACTCCCGTCATCCAGCAATGATGGGCCAGGGCGTCGAGGGAAAACCCCTGGTTGAGTTTTTGATCAAATTGGGAAAAGACCTGCAAGGACAGCACCAGCGAGCGCACCGTGGTCAGGCCCAGATACATGACGGCCTCGGTGGGATTGTTGATGGGTTGGGGCAGGCCGAAAAAGGCGGAGTTCACCAGTTGCAGGATCTTGGTGGTCATGCCGATGTCCCGGGTGATGATTTCGCCGATGCGTTCAATGGAAGGATCCTCCTTCTGAAATTCCGCCGTCAACTGGTGATGCAGGGCGGGCAGGCTGGGCAAACACTTGACCCGGGTGGCCAGTTGTTTGAGCTGGTCGTTGCACAACAGGTCTCGCAGAGCGAAGGCGCGGGCGATGGCGTTGCGCAGTTCCACGGCGTCGCAGGGTTTGGCCAGATATTGGTGGGCGGGACCCACCAGGCGCAGGACCGCTTCCCGCCCGGCGTGTCCGGAGAGCACGATGCGCACGGTGTTGGAATGGTGTTTGGTCACCTCGGTGAGCAATTGCGAGCCGTCCATCCCCGGCATGATCATGTCCGAGATGATCACATCCACACGGTGGGTGGCCATGAAATCGAGCGCCTTTTGTCCACCGTCGATGAAATTCATGTTCCATTCCTTGCGCATGGAATGCAACTGGCGCTGCAAACCTTGCAGCACCTTGGGTTCATCGTCCACAAAGAGAAGATTTTTCATGAGTCAGTGGGGTTTGTTTTTGCCGGTTCGTCGGCAGACGGTTTTCCCCCGCCTGGAGTTTTGGGATTGATGGGTAGGCGCAAAACAAAGGTCGTGCCTTTGCCCATTTCAGTTTCAAAGGTGGCGGTGCCTCCGTGTTTCTTGACAATGGTGCTGTAAACCAGGGTCAGACCCTGGCCGGTGCCGCGCCCGACATCCTTGGTGGTGAAGAACGGCTCAAAAATATGAGGACGATGGATTTCGGCAATGCCCATGCCGGTGTCCGACACCCGGATTTCCACCGCGTCCCCGTCCCGGCGGGTCCGGATGGTGATGGTGCCCATGGAGCCCGGGTTTTGTTTGACCACGTCGCCGATGGTATGGGCGGCATTGACGATGAGGTTCAGGATGACCTGGTTGAATTCGCCGACGAAACAGGGAACCAGCGGCAGGTCCGGATCCAGGTCCAGCTTCAGATCGGCGACATACTTCCACTCGTTGCGGGCGACCGTGGTGGTGCTTTCGATGGCCTTGTTGAGGTCGGCGGCGGATTTTTCCTTGCCGCCGGGATGGGAAAATTCCTTCATGGCGCGCACAATTTTGGTGACGCGTTCCACGCCTTCGAGGGTTTCCTGGAGGGCCTGGGGAATTTGCTGGAAGAGATAGTCGATGTCACAGGCCCCCAGCGTTTCCTCGGTGCGTTCCAACAATTCCGGAGTGAGGGCGTTCTGTTTGGCGGCGGCGAGCAATTCGACATGGCTGCGGAGCAAGGTGACGATGCTGTCAAAGGCGTCCTTGAGAAAGCGGGTGTTGTCGCCGACGTATTGCGTGGGGGTGTTGATTTCGTGGGCGATGCCGGCGGCGAGCTGGCCGACGGCCTCCATTTTTTGGCCCTGGCGCAGATGGATTTCCATCCCGCTACGCTCCTGTTCGGCCTTTTTTTGCGCGGAAATGTCGAAGAGGAGGCCATTGTAATAAAAGGCTGATCCTTGAGCGCTCGCCGTCCGGCTGGCCGCCAGACTGGTCCATTTGTGGGAACCATCCTTGCAGATCATCTCGGCTTCAAAATCACGAATGGAATCGTGCTGTTCCAGTTGTTGTCGAAATTCGCCGCGCCGCTGGGGGTCGGCGTAGAGCTGGTCGCCAATGTTGGAGACGCACTCCATCAATTCCGCCGCGGAATCGTAACCGAGGATTCTCGCCAGGGCGGGGTTGGCACAGAGGAGCGTGCCGTCCACGGCGGATTGGAAGATACCCTCCGGTGAATTTTCAAAGATGGCGCGGAACTTGGCCTGTTCGCGAACGACTTCGGCGGTCCGGGCGGCGACGTTCTCTTCAAGATTCGCCATGGCTGCCTGGGTTTGTTGCATGAGGCGCCATTTCTCCGTCATGGCATTGGCCAATTGCATCACCTCGATGTTATCGAAGGGCTTCTTCAGAATCACCAATCGGTCGGAGTGCCCCAGCTTTACCATCATTTCATCCCAGGAATAATCCGAATAGGCGGTGCAAATCACGACCTGCAGATCGGGATCCACTTCCCAGAGTTTGCCAATGGTCTCGATCCCGTCCCAGCCGGGCGGCATCCGCACGTCCACGAACGCCATGGAATACGGGCAATGGGCGTTGACCGCGCGGCGGACAAGCTCCAGCGCCTCCTGTCCTTGATACGCGGAATCCACTTCATACTCCGGCAACGGGCTTTGGCCGGCGGACGATTCGTTGAACAGATACGTTTCCTCCTCGTCAAGTTTGTTCCGCTCGCTGGTGTTCGCGCAGAGTATCTTCCGGAAGTCCTTATGGATTTCGCGATTGTCGTCCACGATCAACAGGCGGTGAATGGAGGCAGGTGGTTTCATGGAGTTGATGGGGCAGGGGAGGGTTGGAGTGGCAGTTCGAGGGTGAAGCACGCGCCCTGGCCTGATCCCCCGGTGTGGACGAGAAGAGAGCCGCCCATTTCCCGGGCGGCCAGCAGGCAGCTGTGCAAACCGAAACCGTGGC
>CAZKTW010000103.1:0-11844 GCA_964555775.1 uncultured Bifidobacteriaceae bacterium
GGCACCGCGGGTTACACGGGCAACTCCGTCATCGGCGGCGTGGTCTATCGCGGCAGCCGCATCTCGCAACTTTATGGCGCGTATGTTTTCAGCGACAACGGCAGCGGCAATATCTGGATCTTGCGTTACGAAGGAAGCAACACCGTGCCGTTTCAACAGATCGCCACCGGCGCAGGGCCGTCATCATTCGGGATAGATCCCCGCAACGGCGATGTTCTCCTGGCCCAGCTCAACAACGGCCAGATCGGGCGTCTGGATTACAATGCGACGTCCACGGGCGCGCCCTTGCCTCCCACGCTTGCCGGCACGGGCGCGTTCGCCGATCTGACTTCGCTCACCCCCAACGCCGGCATCGTGCCCTACGACCTCAACGTGCCGTTCTGGTCCGACAACGCGATCAAAACGCGCTGGTTCTCCGTGCCGAATCCCAGCCTGGCCATCGGTTTTAATCCCAGTGGCAACTGGTTGTTCCCCACCGGCACGGTCTGGATCAAACATTTCGAACTGGAGTTGACGAACGGCGTTGCCGCGTCGCGCAAACGGCTGGAAACCCGCTTTATCGTGCGCAACACCAATGGCGTCTATGGCATGACGTATCGCTGGGATTCGGCGACCAATGCCACGCTCGTGCCGGAAGCGGGCCTGGACGAAACGTTCACCATCAACGATGGCGGCACGTTGCGGACCCAGATCTGGCATTATCCCAGCCGGTCGGAATGTCTCGCCTGCCATACGGCTGCGGGCGGTCACGGCCTTGGCTTTCGCACAGAGCAGTTGAACCGCAACTTCACCAACGGTTCGCTCACCACCAATCAAATATCCGCACTCAGCGCCGCCGGATATTTCAGTTCGCCCGTAACCAACAGTCCGGCCACGCTGCTGGCTTTGGCCGCCGCGACCAACACCGCATTCAGCCTGGAATATCGCGCCCGTTCGTTCCTCGCGGCGAATTGTTCGCAATGCCATCAGCCTGGCGGCGCAGCCCAACGGGCCAATTGGGACGCACGGATCACCACCCCGACGGCCAACGCCGGCCTGGTCAAGGGCATCCCGGCCAACAATTTTGGCAACCCGAACAATTTCATCATCGCCCCGCAGTCTCCCGGCAACTCCATTTTGCTCACCCGCATTTCCACCCGCGATCTCGGCGCCCTGCCCTCCATCCAGATGCCGCCGTTGGATTCCATGCTGGTGGACACGCAGGATGTCCAGCTCATCAGCGATTGGATCATGAGCCTGCCGCTGGACGGCGCGCCCGCCCTGCCCGGTTTCAACCTATCGGTTGGGTCAGGCACGAACTTCATCTTGGGCGGTACAAACGGCTGGCCCGGCCAGTTTTATAACATCCGCACTTCCACCAACATCGCCCTGCCCCGCAACCAATGGACGCCAATTGCCACCAACCCGTTCGATCCCTCCGGCAATTTCATTTTCACCAATCCGGTCAGTCCCGGCACCCCGTATCTTTTTTATCTGCTCCAGTTGCAATGACGCGGGCGGAATTGCTATAAACGGGTGATGAGTTCACCCGATCTTCGCGTCCGCCGCGCCACCACGGACGATTTTCAAAGCCTGAGAGAACTTTGGAATTCCATGCATTTCCCGACGGATGAACTGGAGAAACGGCTGACGGAGTTCCAGCTGGTTGAGACCACCACTGGGCAAATCGTCGGGGCGATGGGCCTCCAAATCACGGGTCAGCACGCCCTGCTCCACAGCGAAGGCTACACGGATTTTTCCGTGGCCGACGCCGCGCGGCAATTGTTCTGGGCCCGCATCCAGACCATCGCTGCTCATCTTGGCGTTTTCCGGCTTTGGACCCGGGAACAATCGCCGTTTTGGGTTCGTTGGGGTTTTCAACCCGCCTCCGCCGAAAACCTCGGACGCCTGCCCGGACCATGGAAGCAGTCCGACGAGAAATGGCTCACCTTCCAGATCAAAAACGAGGAGGCCATCGCCACCGCGGAAAAGGAACTGGCGGTGTTCCGCGAATCGGAAAAAAAACACGCCGCCGAAGTGCTGGGTCAGGCCCGTACATTGACGACCACCATCACCGTCATTGGGTTCGCCATCGGAATCGCCATGATCGGCGTGGCCTTTTATCTGTTTCTGCGCCGCGGTTTATCCCTGCCGGGGCATTGACGGCAGGTTAAACTCGTCCGCGTGGTAGGAACTCCGCACCATCGGCCCACTGGCGACGTGGACAAAACCCAATCCGAGGGCCACGCGTCCGTAGGCGGCGAAGGTCTCCGGTGACACAAATTCCACCACCGGCAAATGTCTCAAGGACGGCTGAAGATACTGGCCCAGGGTGAGGATTTCGCAACCGGCGTGCCGCAAGTCCTGCAGAGCCACCATGATTTCCCCTTCCGTCTCGCCCAAGCCAAGCATCATGCCGGACTTGGTGTAAATCGTATCGCTACGCTTCGCCTTCACGGCACGCAACACGCTTAACGAACGGTCGTAAGTGGCGCGGTGCCGCACGCTGGGCGTCAACCGGCGGACGGTTTCCAGGTTGTGGTTGAAAATATGTGGGTTCGCCGCGAGCACGGCTTCAATCGCAGCCTTGCTCTCGTTGAAATCCGGCACCAACACCTCAATCACAATGCCCGGGTTCAATTCACGCACCGCCTCGACGGTCTGCCGGAAATGTTCCGCGCCACCGTCCGCCAGGTCGTCACGCGCGACGGCCGTGATGACGATATGCTTCAGTTTCATCCGCCGGGTGGCCTCGGCCACGCGGCTCGGTTCGTCGGCTTCCAGCGGCAGCGGTTTGGCCGTGGACACCGCGCAAAAGCCGCACGCACGCGTGCAGCGGTCGCCGGCGATCATGAACGTGGCCGTGCCCTTGCTCCAGCATTCCCAATGATTCGGGCATTTGGCGCTTTCACAGACCGTATGCAGTTTAAGTTCGTCCAACAGGTTGCGGGTATGCGCGAACGTGTCGGACGTGGGCAAGGCAATGCGCAGCCAATCCGGCAGCCGCGGACGCGGCTTTAGTTCAGTCGTCGTCATTTAATTATATTTAACCACGGATGAACCCAGATGGACACGGATAAAATCAAACACAGAATGACGGCGAAAAATTCCCCCTCGCCCCGTGAGGAACGAACGGGGAGAGGGCCGGGGTGAGGGGTGGCTGATCAAAACGGCCTCCTCACCCCAACCCTCTCCTCGTATTGGCGAGGAGAGGGAGAAAACAATGCTATCGCCCGGTTTTTTAATTCTTTTCAAATCCGTGTTCATCCTTGTCCATCCGTGGTTGTAATCTTCTTGAAAAATCCGGGTAATTCCTCCGGGCCGAAATTGGCCAACACCCGGCCATCCACGTCCATCACCGGCGCCAGTTCCTGGCCGGACAACCGGACCATTTCCGCAAAAGCCGCATCATCGGCGATGACATCCAGCGTTTCGTATTTGATGTCGTGTTCATCAAGCCATTGCATCGCCTTGTGACACCACGGGCAATACGGTTTGATGAAAAGACGGATTTTCATTGGTAGAAATTCAACCACGAACTAGCACGAACGGGCGCGTTCTCATTTCTTCGGGGTGATGGTTTTTAACTTGGCAATCGCTTCGGCGTCACCTTGATCTGCGGCTTTTTGGAGCCAATAGATTGCCAACGCTTGGTTGGCTTCGCAGCCCTCACCTTTAAGATAATGCAGCCCAAGACTGCACTGTGCGCTGGCCGAGCCATTCGAGGCTTGCGGTTGCAACCAACGAATTGCATTTGACTGTCCGGCGAAGGTTTTTCTGGCCTCTATTTCCTGTTGGATTTGACGTTTATATTGCCTTGCGTTCTCAGCCTCAATTTCCCTTTTTACCAATTCAGCTTGTTCGTCATAATAATCCCATAGTTCTAAAACCACGCCATTGGCTGGGGTCCCATCTGCCATCATACCCCTGATTGTTCCGATTTCGGAAGCCATCAAACTTAGCTTCTGACCATTGGCCAGTTCTTCTAAGCGAGGATAATTCTGAATGATTATTTCCTTCCCATCATTTGCCGCGATAAATCGGTCATCAACAGTCAACTTGAACCGCGTTTTATACACCGCAGTTACTTCACCATGCAATCTCCGCGGACCGCTTCGCTCCCCTAGTGTGATTTGATTTGTCCAATGCTCGGCTCGGTATTCTTTTACCCGAATTATTTGCTCATTTGTTTGAGCAGGCGATATTTCGGCAAGTAGGCAGACAAGCACAATCGCGAGCGTTTTCATAAGCGATGGATTTTGTAATTAACCCGCAACGTATCCTGTTGATGTTCGCCGTTAGTAACAGGGTGATTTCGATGATTAGCCCCCAATTTGTTTCTGATACGCTTCTGGCGACAGCAATGCGTTCAGTTCGGTGGGACTGCTCAATTTGATTTTGAAGAACCAGCCCCCGGCGTAGGGCTCGCTGTTGGTCAGCGCCGGATCGTTCACCACCGGTTTGTTGGTTTCCAAGACCTCCCCGCTCACCGGCGAATAAATATCGCTGGCGGTCTTCACCGATTCCACCACGGCGCACGCTTCTCCGGCCTTCACCTTCCGCCCCTTGTCCGGCAGCTCGACAAAGACGATGTCCGTCAGTTCGTGCTGGGCGTGGTCGGTGATGCCGACGGTCGCGGTGTCGCCGCTGACCCGCACCCATTCGTGGGATTTCGTGTATTTCAGATCGGATGGAACATTGCTCATAAAATTTCGGCCTGCAGATTACGCGACCGATAGGGATTCTCAACCCAATTTTCGGCAGGGACATCGCGCTGCGAGGTCACCGCCCGCGCAGCAGCGGGCGGAACTGATATGGTACGACTTACGAATCACCTGAATCGTTGCGCCGCTGTTACGCAGTGCGCCGTCCCTACCAATCATGGCTTCCGGTAAATCGGTTTGGGCACCACCGCTGCCTTGAAACGTTTGCCGCGAATCTCAATTTCAATGTTGGTGCCGGGTTTCGCCGATTCCGGCGGCACGTAACCCAGTCCGATGCCGAGGTTGAGCGACGGACTTTGCGTGCCACTGGTGACAATGCCGGCGCTCTTCCCATCCGCCCAAATCGGATAATTCGGCCGCGGTGGCGCGCATTTATCGGTCATTTCAAAAGCGACCAATTTCTTGTTGGTGCCGTGCGCCTTTTGTTCCGCCAAAACCGCGCGTCCATTGAATTCTCCCTTGTCCAGTGAAACAAAAAATCCGAGGCCGGCTTCGATGGGCGTCGTGTTTTCGTCGAGTTCGTGACCGTACAGCGGATAGCAGACTTCCGTGCGCAACGTGTCACGCGCGCCCAGACCGCAGGGCTTGATCCCAAACGGCCGGCCGGCGGCGAGGATTTTGTCCCAAACCTGCGGGATGGCCTCGTCCGAACCGACGATTTCAAATCCGTCCTCCCCGGTATAGCCGGTGCGGGACACGAGCACGCTGTGATTCTCAAAACGGAAACCGCCGATCTGGTTTTTCTTCAGAGCGGTCACGGCATTGACACGCTCGCAGGAGATGGATGCGCCGGGAAGGCAGGCATCGATGAATTCCTTCACGCGCGGACCCTGTGCCGCCACGGCCGAGTAATTGTGTGAGGCGTCGGTCAGTTGCAGTTCGCCACGACGGGGAAATTTGGCGGCCTGCGCCTGCAACCAGGCAACATCCGGCTCGATGCGGGAGGCGTTGATGATGAGCAAAAAGACCTCACCGGAAAGGCGATAGGCGTACAGATCGTCAATCACCCCGCCGCGTTCGTGGCACATCAACGTGTACTGGCCTTCGCCGGGCGCCAGTTTGCGAATGTCATTGGTGAGGACAACACTGAGAAAATCGGCCGCCCCGGCGCCGCTGACCGTCACCTCACCCATGTGGGAGATGTCGAAGATGCCGGCGGCGTTGCGGACGGCGAGGTGTTCGTCCGTGATGCTGGTGTATTGCACGGGCATTTCCCAGCCGCCGAATTCAACGAGCTTGCCGCCGAGCGTCTGATGCTCGGCAAAAAGGGACGTGCGTTTGAGCATGCGTCCAGCTTGCCGGATTTCAAATGAAGAAACAATCCGCTTTGGCAGGAAAACGGTTTCCAACCGACTCCACCCAAGCTCGGCTCAAGAATCAGTTAACCATGATTTAAGCCAGCCTGATTTTTGGATAAAGGGTGAAATAAATTTTGCAATCCAGCGGGCAACGGCGGAACCTGCATCCACCGGCAATGACCTGGACTTCCCGCCAGCGGGCGGAAACCGCCCGAACTTTTATCGTCATGCATACCATATTAACCCGGCAGCAACTCAGCCCCAACGTCACGCGGCTCGACGTGCGCGCCTCGCGGATTGCGCAAATCCGGCAGCCGGGGCAGTTCGTCATCGTAAGGCGCGCGGATGACTCGGAACGCATCCCCCTCACCATTGCGGATGCCGACCCGACGGCGGGTTCCATTGCCCTGGTCATCCAGTCCGTTGGCAAAAGCACCGGTGACCTGGTGGCGCTGCAACCCGGTGATGCCGTCCGGGACATTGTCGGCCCTCTTGGCCACGCCACGGAGTTGATTGCCACTGGCCGGGCACTTTGCATCGGTGGCGGCGTGGGCACCGCCGTGGTGCATCCGATCGCCCAAGGCCTGCATCGTCGCGGCGTCAAAGTTACCAGCATCATCGGCGGACGATCGAAAGAATGGGTGATTTTTGAGCGGGAACTTCAACAATTGGGTGAGGTGGTGGTCTGCACGGATGATGGCAGTTATGGCCGGAAAGGTTTTGTCACCGACGCGGCGAAGGAAATCATCGCCGCCGGGGGCGTGGACATCGTTTACGCCGTCGGCCCGGTGCCGATGATGCGCGCGGTGGTCGGTCTCACGCGTCCAGCCGGCGTGGCGACCATCGTGTCGTTGAACCCGGTGATGATTGACGGCACCGGCATGTGTGGAGGTTGCCGGGTGACGGTCGGCAATGAAACCCGGTTTGCCTGCGTGGACGGTCCCGAGTTTGACGGGCTCCAGGTCAATTTTGAAGAATTGCAGGACCGGCTTTCGACTTATCGTGAATTTGAACAACGCGCACTGGCCTGTGCAAAGGATGCCTGTCAGCTCGAACCGGCCCGCTAATCCCTCTTTCCATGCCCGGCAAAATCACCACCAAACAGCGGCTGCAAATCGGCCGGCAGAAGATGCCCGAGCAGAATTCAGCCGCCCGCGCGTCAAACTTTGAAGAGGTCAATCTCGGCTTCACCGAACAACTCGCGTTGCTGGAAGCCGACCGCTGCCTGCAATGCAAGGACCCGCGTTGCATCAAAGGTTGTCCGGTGAGTGTGAACATTCCGAGATTTCTCGATTTGCTGGCCCAGGGCCGGGTGGCCGACGCCGCCCAAAGCCTGCTTGATGACAACGCCCTGCCCGGAATCACCGGCCGCGTTTGCCCGCAGGAAACCCAATGCGAAGTTGAGTGTGTGCGCGGGGCCAAGGGCCAACCGGTGGGCATCGGTTACCTGGAACGCTACGTCGCCGACTGGGCGCGGACGCATCGGGATGAACTCGCAGCGCGGACAACTTTGTCCGCTCGAACCAGTCAACTCAAACGGCCGGCCGACCGGCCGCTGGCGGACCTGGCGGTCCGTACTCCGCGCAAGGGCGTGGCCATTGTCGGCTCCGGTCCGTCCGGCCTCACGGCGGCAGGCGAGTTGACTCGGCGGGGATACGATGTGACCATTTACGAGGCGCTGCACAAACCTGGCGGCGTGCTGGTCTATGGCATTCCAGAATTTCGGCTGCCGAAGAAAATCGTGGCGCAGGAAGTCCAGCGGCTCCAGGAATCGGGCGTGAAAATCGAATGCAACACGGTCATCGGACGGACTTACACCGTGCCGGAGTTGCGTGAACGTTTTGATGCGGTATTCATTGCCAACGGCGCGGGCCTGCCGGTTTTCATGAATGTGCCGGGGGAAAATTTGAAAGGCGTCTATTCGGCCAATGAATATCTCACCCGCGTCAATCTCATGGCCGCCTGGCAGTTTCCCCGTTCAGACACGCCGGTGTTGCAGGGCCGGCGCGTGGCCGTGGTCGGCGGCGGCAACGTGGCCATGGACTCCGTGCGCACAGCCAAACGGCTCGGCGCCAGGGAGGCAATAATCGTTTACCGCCGGACCCGCAACGAACTGCCGGCCCGCACCGAGGAGGTGCATCATGCCGAGGAGGAAGGCATCGCGTTTGAATTCCTGACGGCGCCGGTGGAAGTCCTCGGCAACGACAAACGCTGGGTCACCGGCTTGAAATGCATCCGGATGAAGCTTGGCGCGCCCGATGCGTCCGGTCGCGCGCGCCCGGAACCGGTGGCGGGCTCGGAATTCGTCCTCGCCTGCGACGTGGTGGTGGTGGCCATCGGCACGCGGGCCAATCCGTTGCTCACGGCCACCTGCCCGGAACTGAAACTGAACAAATATGGCAACATCATTGTGGACGAAAGCGGCATGACGAACCTGCCGGGGGTGTTTGCCGGCGGTGACATCGTGCGCGGAGCGGCAACGGTGATCCTGGCCATGGGTGACGGCAAGCGGGCGGCCGCAGCCATGGATGAGTTTTTGACCAAAGTATAGCCGCCGACGTGAGGAGGCGGACTGCCGGTCAAAGGCGCGGCTTGACAAAACGCCAGCCGCCGTCGCGCCGCGAAGGCGGAAGGACTCGCGCACTCCCAGACGAGTCGCGCGCGAAAGAGCCATTGAAAATTCCGACAGGTCTTGGAGTGCGGCGGCCCTCCGCCGCTTTTCCCATGGCTTGTCCAACCGTTCCAAGGTTGTCTGGAATGGCAATAGTCCGTCGCGTCATCTCGGCGGCTGCAAAACTACGCGCCCAGCCGCTTCAAGACTTCCTGCGCCAGCAATTCATACGCCGCTGCGCCGCTGCTGTATTTGTCATAATGGATGATGGGTTTGCCGAAACTCGGGGCCTCGGCGAGGCGCGTGCTGCGGGGAATGAGCGTTTCAAAAACGCGGTCCCCGAGCTGGTTCCGCACTTCCCCAACCACCTCGTTGCAAAGCTTGGTCCGTCCATCAAACATGGTCATCACGACCCCAAAGATGCCGAGGCGCGGATTGACGCCGGTGTCGCGCAACTGTCCAAGCACACGGTTCATCATGGAAATGCCCTCCAGCGAGTAATATTCGCATTGCAGGGGCACGAGCAACCCGTCGCTCGCGGCAAAGGCATTCAAGGTGAGAATGCCCAGCGACGGCGGGCAATCCAGGAGAATGAGGTCGAAACGTTGCGATTCCCGCACCGGTTGCAACGCGCCGTGCACACGGAGCAGATGATTCTCCATTCGCGCCAGCTCCAGGTCGGCGGCGCACAAATCCACTTCACTGGGCACGACGGCCAGCCGTTCGAAGGCGGTGTCTTTGATCTTGTCGAGCAGGCTGCCTTCACCCAGCAGGACGCGGTACGCGCTGGCGCCTTCGATTTTTTCCAGTCCGAGCCCGCTGGTGGCGTTGGCTTGGGGGTCGAGATCAAACAGGAGCATGCGTTGGCCCAGCGCGGCGAGGCAGGCGGCCAAGTTGACGGCCGTGGTGGTTTTGCCCACTCCGCCTTTTTGGTTGGCTACGGCAATGACTTTGGTTGGCACCCGCCCGATTTAATGCCAAGCGCGCCGGGGTTTCAAGCGCACAACGCGTTTTCCGGGCGGATCAGAAGTGGGGTACCTGGAAACTGACCGGTTGAGCCAGCGGAATTTGCTGCCCAAAATTTGCATTCACGGCCGGAAGGCTGAGCACCGGATTGGTGCTGGAAACGATTCCAACCTGGCTTACCGGTTGAGCCAATGCCGTCGGCGACAACGCAGCGAGGGAAACACCGCTGGCATTCTCGGGCTGGAGCATCGGCTGTGGCGTCAAATCCGGGCGCTCGGCATAAACAATTCCAAAAAGCAGGACCATGCAAAGCGCCCCGGCGAACCCGCTGGCAAAAACCGGTTTCGCATCGAGCACTCTCAACAACTTTGAAAGTCCGAACACCGAACCGAACAGCTGTTCCAAGGGGGTGGCTGATTCCACCTTTTCACCGGCGCGAATCCGGCGGATGACCTGGCTTGAAAAATTATTGAAATATCCCGGCGGGGGTGTTTCGTAC
Source organism: uncultured Bifidobacteriaceae bacterium (assembly GCA_964555775.1). Lineage (GTDB taxonomy): Bacteria > Verrucomicrobiota > Verrucomicrobiia > Limisphaerales > UBA11358 > UBA11358. The sequence goes on from CAZKTW010000103.1 coordinate 10,078, forward strand.
TGCTTCAGAACCAGCAAACGGCGCAGCGACTGGAAATTGTCCTCGTTTTCGCTCATATGTGCTTCTTTACTTCAAATAATCGGTCAACAACGCCTGTAATTGCTGCCGGGCGTAAAACAGCCGCGAACGCACCGTGCCGATGTTGCAGTCCATGACCTTCGCGATTTCATCATGAGACATACCCTGCACATCATGCAGAACCACAACCAATCTATGTGGTTCTGACAGCTTAAGCATCGCCTCGTTCAATTTTTCCTGCAATTCCGCCAAATTAACTTCCCGGTGCGGGGTTTTTTCAGAAATCAAGGCCACCAAATCGGGGTTATGTTCGGTGTTAAAATCCAAATCATTGAGGCTCAGGTGGATGCGATTCTTGCGCTGTTTAAGAAAATTAATCGTCTTGTTGACCGCAATTCGGTACAGCCAGGTGTAAAAACTGGAGCCGCCCTTGAAGGATTTTAACGCCTGAAACGCCTTGATGAAGGATTCCTGCGCCAGATCGTTGGCGTCCTCATGATTGGCCGTCATGTGATAGATCGTCGCGTAAATGCGTTCCTGATAGCGCCGGATCAATTCATCGTAGGACTCCAAATCGCCACGCCGCGCCTGTTGCACCAGAACCCCTTCATCTACCGGCGCGGGTGTTTCTGAACCATCCGGGCGTATGACTGGAGCGGACATAATCATGTTCACTTCAAATACAAACCGTCAAAGCCTCGGTTTGTTGCGCTAAAAAATCGGCGAGACCGGACAATCCCGCGCGCCCGCCGGATTCCGGCAAAACCCGCAGGGCCCGGCGCGCCTGCTCCAAATATCGCCTGATGACCTGCTGTGACGGCTCAAACGTATCATATCGCACCAGCAATTTGTTCACAGGATCCAGATTTTCCGGCTGCCAGCTTTCCACCAGTCGTTCCAGACGCGCCCGGTCGGTGGCATTCGCGCGTTCCCATGCCAGCAACACCGGCCACGTCAATTTGCCCTTCGCCAGGTCCGTTCCCAGCGATTTGCCGGCCGAGGCCTCCGTCCCGAACAAATCCACACAATCGTCATAAACCTGATAAGCAATGCCAAACGCCGCGCCAAATTGCCGCAAAGCGGTGCGCCGTTCCGGTGTGGCCCCGCTCAAAAACGCCGCCAGATCGCACGAGAGGGTGAACAATTCGCCGGTCTTCATCTCAATGACGCGGAAATATTCGGCGCGGGAGACGGGAAACTTGCGGCGGTGTTGCGTCTGCAAAATCTCCCCGGAACAAACCGTGTTCGTCGCCATGGCCACGCCGCGGCAGACTTCCGGGGTGGGGAAACTGGCCGCCAGCTTCAACGCCTGGGCAAACAGGCAATCGCCAAACAGCACGGCGATTTCATTGCCCCAATTGGCCGCCAGCGTGGGCCGGTCGCGGCGGATTTCCGCCTCATCCATCACGTCGTCATGCACCAGCGTGGCCAGGTGCACCATTTCAATGATGACCGCCGCCGTGACGTGCGCGTCGGTGACCTCCCCCAAGGTGCCGGCGGACAGGGCCACGATGGTGGGGCGCAGATGTTTTCCCCCGCCGTTCAGGGCGTATTGGGCGTAGGGAACGATCTGCGGATCAAAATCATTGACCTGCCGGATTAGTTGGTGGGTAACCGCCTGCAGAAAGGGTTCCACCGGTTCCACGATATGTTTCCAGGAACGATTCGGATTGGCAACCGGCGAGCCATCTGCATTCGCACTCGCCACCTTTGATTCAACAGCCAGCATTCGCTTTCGAATTTAAGGTT
>CAZKTW010000104.1:0-11819 GCA_964555775.1 uncultured Bifidobacteriaceae bacterium
GTTTTCGCGCGATTTGTGCCTGCGTGACCATTTTGTTCCGTGCTTTGTAACAGAACCAGACAGGCCGTCACAAGATAACAAATCTTTTGGCCGGCAATTCCCCGGACAAACGCATCAAATTCTCGAAGTGCCGACTGGACGGCTCCCATATGTGCTTCAAGAATTCGTTCAGTTCCGTCTCGGATTGCCGCACTACGTTCCCCAACATCGCAATGCTTTTTCTGCGGTTGAAGTGGAACTGGAACGGTCATCCCGCATTGCCTGCGATTTGTTAGATCACGGAATTATAAACATCGCTATTCGCTATGGTGGTAAAAGTGGGGCGCTACCGCCAGCCCAGACATAAAGACTGGCTAGAGAATACCAACCGAGATAATAACCGGTCTTCTGAATTGCGCTCATATCGTCTGTTGGAGATGGCTGCTTCTTCTCAATGCCTTTCATATCGCTTGTAGCTGAATATGAATCTTGGCTGGTCGTGGCACAACCAGAGACTAAACAAGCAACCATGACCAGACACATTAAGAATGCTCGCATATCAAAGGGGCTTGACTGGAAAAGTGAGGCATGGTCAGCCGTCTTCAGGGCGATTTTGCGCCTCTTGGAAGCGATTGCAAGCCGGAAACAAAACACCCCAAAACGCCTTTAACACAGGCAAACACGTTATGCGCTGACGTTATTCAGTCAGTCTTCGGATTTCTATAAAATCACAAATGAATTGATTATGTTGGTTATTATTGACGTGGTGCCGGTGGTGGGACTCGAACGAGGTAAGTGGATTTTTTCAAAATCCACTACTCCGCAATTACCACCCCACCATCATAGGCGAACAACCTCATAACTAACGAACGCCAATAGAATCAGGCATTCTTGCACGTTTGTCAAGCACCAGCGATTACGTACCCAATACCAATCAACTACTCACCAATTACTCATTCATCACCCATTCTCTGGCACTTTCACTGGCACTAAAAACATCACAAATCTGATTGATTCATCGCCACATTATCCCCGCGCTGGCCCGTGCGTGCGGTTGACTGCGCTCATTTCGCTCCGCCAGCCGCAGTGTCGAGGCGGGCGGCGATGCTGGCAAGGGCGCCGAGCGTTTCATCGTGCGCAATCATTCCCGAGCGCGCGGCCAGCACGTAGCCACACAACTGGGTTTGTCTCTCGTAAACCCAAAGCAGGCTGTCCTGCATTGGGGTGCGGTAGTCGGGCGTCCAAAGATCGTCGGGGCGGCGGAACTTGCCGTTCCAGCTAGGGAAATATTCGTGCGCCAAGACGTAGCGGCGGGTTAGATTGTCTTTCGGTTCACTGAAATCGTCGGCTGCGACGCCGACCTCGGAGCTGCGATGGTGCTCAAGTCCAATCGTGCCCTAACAGTCGCTCAAAGCCAGCAGGAAGTCATAGAAGTCGAAGTGTTGCACACCGCAAAGTTTGACGGTTTGCGTCACCAGATTGCTGAGAGTCTTGATCTCTTCCGCGCTGGCGGCCAGTTGCTCGGGCTGATCGGCGAGCATGTGAAGTCTTACGTCTGGGGTTAGCAGTCCGTTAATAAAGCCCTTTGTACGTAGCAGCCGACGTGAGGAGGCTCAAATTTCTTCGGAAACATTGGTTTATTCAGAGCCTTCTTACTTCGGCTGCTGCTTTTCTTACGGGCTGCTAGCGGTACAAGCTTAACGTTTGCGCCGGCGAAGATCGGACTGTCCACGAGGGTTTCAAAGGTGACCTGTTTGAAGTAGAAAGTCGCGCCTTCCTGGCTTGCGACCCTGAGTGCGCCGCCCCGGCGACTTGCACGTTCATTTTTTGGCGCGTGCGCCTTGAGTTTCGGCGACGGGGTGTAACTCGCGGATGGCGACGTGATGGAAATCTCCTTCGCCGGTTTTGGCCGTGTGCTGCGAAACCCATTGCGCGCGGCCGAACGGGAGTTGCCACCGCGCGTCCTCTTGGTTGAAACCATTTTCGTGAATTCGCGTCTGTTGGTTCAGACAATCCATGAAAGAATTCCTCCTGTTCGCGGCGCTGGCGTGCTGTGTGGCAGCTACCGGCTGCGCAACGAATCCATTGCCGCCGATCCGCGTTTCCACCAATGCTCATTACTTCGCCAAAGCTGACGGCACCCCGTTTTTCTGGCAGGCGGACACGGCCTGGGGCATTTTCAATCACGCCGCGCCCGCCGACGTGGATGCCTATCTCGATGATCGCAAGGCCAAAGGTTTCAACGTCATTCAAGGCGTCGTTGCCCTCTGGGACTACGCCCGACACACCAATTGCGACGGCCAGCTTCCCTTTATCGATCGCGATCTTGGCCGGATCAACGAGGCGTATTTCACCAACGTGGACTCCATCCTCAACAAAGTCCAGGCGCACGGGATGTATATGGCCGTCCTTCCATATTGGCACAAGAACGCCGGGAACCGGCTCGGAACCAATGGCAACCCGGAAAAGATGCAGGCCTACTGCAAGTTTCTCGCGCAGCGTTACGCGAGGAAAAACATCTTCTGGATCCTCGGCGGCGACTCGACGGCGTTTGACGAGGCCGGTGAAAAAATTCAACGCGTCACCGATCTGGAAGCCCAGGGACTCATCGAAGGCGCCAAGGCTGCGCGCGTTGACAAAATCATGATCAGCTACCATCCCACCGGCGAGCAAAGTTCGTCATTCTGGTTTCACGACCGGTCGTGGCTCGATTTTGATTCCATCCAGTCGGGCCATTTCATCAACACGACAAGCTTCCAACTCGTCGGCGACGATTACGCCAAGACCCCGGTGAAGCCGGTGCTGGACATGGAACCCGGTTACGAAAACATAACCGACCGGCTGTCCGGCAATCCCGACGCCCGGCGGCTCCAGGCCGTGGATGTCCGGCGGACCGCGTATCTGAACGTGTTCGCCGGCGCGGCGGGCCTCACATATGGACAGGGCGAAGTTTATGGATTCAATGCTGGTGGACGGGTCATCACCCGCTGGGGCACCGAGATGTCCTGGCAGGAAGCCCTGAAATTGCCCGCCTCAGGTCAGATGCAATACATCCGTCGCCTCATCGAATCCCGCCCCATGCTTGAACGCATGCCCGATCAATCGCTCATCGCCGGCGACGTCAGCACGCGCGCCGTCGAGCGGGTTGAGGCCATGCGCGGCGCGGACGGCGGCTACGCATTTGTCTATTTCCCCAGCGGTAAAACCAATGTCACCGTCAACACCGGCAAGCTCTCCGGCAAAAAACTTGTCGCGTGGTGGTATGACCCGCGGATCGGAGAAGCGAAACCACTCGACCGATTTGCCAAGACCGACGCACGCGAATTCACCACGCCGTCCAGCGGCACCAACGACGACTGGGTTCTCGTGCTGGACGACGCCGATAAAAAATTTCCCGCGCCGGGCGGGCCAAAATCATTGCCGTCAACGGTCAAATAGAACGGCGCCCAATGCCTCGGCATTTTCAAAAATCCTTTGCTTTGTTAAACGGAACCGCAAACAATCACCGGCACCATCCCTACCTATGAAAAGTTCCATTCTTGTCACATTTATCTTTGCGGCATTGCTCGCCATCGGCGGCGCGGGTTGCCAGTCGGCTGGGATTCACACAAGCGCCAAATCCAAAACTGTAACTTTCAACAAACCCGTTTCCACTTACGAATGGACGCTGAAAGAAATCAATCCCGACCTGCCGTCCGACTGGACGGGCTACGATTTTCTCGTCATTGAATTTCGTGCGACGTCCAATCAACGATTTGAACTCGGCCTGAAGATGTCGCCGAAGTCCGTCTCCAAACGCATCCATCCGTATCCCGGCGTCTGGGTGCGCGCTTCAATTCCTCTTCGCTTCTACCGGCAGGGGCTGGGCAACGCCTCCGATCTGGCCGCGACGGTGAACCAGCCGCGCAATTCATATTGGATCAATATCGAGGCCGGCAGCCACGGCCCGACAACCAACGTCCAAGGCATGAGCGTCACCATGCGCTATCCCACCGGCTCGCCAAAACTTGAAATCCGTTCCGTCACGCTCGCCACGAACGATCCTGGTGACGCCGTGTTGGAAGGCAAGCCGCTGATTGATGAATTCGGCCAATACATCCACGCCGACTGGCCCGACAAGGCGCATTCGGAGGATGACCTGAAAAAATCATGGGCTGCCGAAGCCGACGCGCTCAAACAGAGCGCCGCCTTTCCCGACCGCGATGCCTACGGCGGCTTCGCTTCCACGCACGCACAGGCCACGGGATTTTTCCGCGTCGAACAGATTGACGGGCGCTGGTGGTTCGTTGATCCCGACGGCCATTTGTTTTATTCGACCGGCGTCAACGGCATCGGCACGGGGGCCGGCACGCGCGTCGCGGGGCGCGAGGATTTGTTCGCCGCCATTCCCAAACCGCTGCCCGGCGCCACAAACAATTTCGGCGGCGGACGTGGCGGCAGGCAGGCGAATTTTTACGGCGCGAACATTCAACGCCGTTACGGTGACGACTGGCGGACCCCGTGGGCGCAACTGACGGCGCAGCGAATGGATGCCTGGGGACTGAACACCTCCTACGGCACAGGCTTGAGCGAGGCGCTCGACAAGACTCCCCTCAACAAACCTTACGTCATCACGCTGCGCGGTTTTCAGACCGGCACCCTCATCATGGGCCTGCCCGATGTGTATGCCGCGGATTTTCAACCACACGTCGAAACCGAAGCCGCGCGCCAGCTCGCGCCGCGCAAGGATGATCCTTATCTGCTCGGCTATTTCATCGGCAACGAACCGCCGTGGCCGGGTCGCGAAAGCCAGTTCGTTGATCTCGTTCTCGAAGGCGGCGCATCGGAATTGCAGAACCATTTCAAAGCCGGACTCGCGAAGGGCGACACGCCCGTGCTTCGCCGCCAGCTCGTGCTCGACGCCTTCGCCCGCTACCTCGCGGTCATCAACGCCGCCGTCAAAAAGGCGGACCCGAATCACCTGAACCTCGGCATCCGTTTCGGCGGAACGCCGCCGGATTACGTCATCGCGCTGGCGAAGGATTTCGATGTTTACAGCCTGAACAAATACCGGTGGGAGCCGCCCGCCGATTATCTCGCGAAAATTTATTCGCTCGTCCACAGGCCGATGTTGCTTGGCGAATTTCACATCGGCGTTCCCGGTCGCGGCATGGCGCCGGGACTGGTGCAGGCGATGAATCAGACGGAGCGCGGCGCCGCCTACAGCTACTATGTCGAACACGCCGCCGCCCACCCGGAAGTCATCGGCACGCACTGGTTTCAGTGGATTGACCAGCCCGCGCTCGGACGCAACGACGGCGAGAACTACAACATCGGCTGGGTGGACGTGACCGACCGGCCTTACGACGAACTCGTCGCCGCCGCCAAGGTCACGCACGCGCGCCTGCTTGACATTCATCTGGGAAAAATTCCGCCGACCAGCCGCATGCCCAAAACCTCCGAAGTCGGCACGCCCGATGAAACCAGCAAACTGGGCGTCCCGGCCATTCAATAAAAACCAACAACTGCCATGAAATGTAAAACACACTTCGCAACGTCCCGCCGCACCAGTTTCGCCGCCGCATTGCTGCTCGCCGGTTGCTTCTCCTTCTGCGGCTGGCTGAAGGCCCAGGAGCATTCCGATTATGCTTTTGGGGCCGACCTTTCCTTTCTCAAACAGATGGAAGACCGGGGAACGAAGTTCAAAGATGCCGGCGTCGAGAAGCCCGGCCTGCAAATCCTTCGCGACCACGGTTACAACTGGATGCGGCTGCGCATCTGCATCGAGCCGCTCTCCAACGGCCTGCCGAACAATCTCGAATACACGCTGGCAATGGCGAAGGACGCGAAGAAGCTCGGCTTCAAGTTTTTCCTCACGTTCCACTATGCAAACGGCTGGGCCGACCCGCGCATTGAACCCACCCCTGCGGCCTGGCGCGATCTCGCGCCCGACGCGCTCGTCGAGCAGGTGTTCACCTACACGCGCGACACCATTGCGGCTTTCCGCGACGCGGACGTGATGCCGGACATGGTCGGCATCGGCAATGAAGTTTCCAACGGCTTCTTCATGCCGCAGGGCAAGCTGCCGGAGAACTGGGACACGTTCGCCGCACTCATCTATGCGGGCATCAACGGCGTGGATGCAGGACGGGGAAACACGCGGCGACCCAAAATCCTCATCCACGTTGACCACGGCGGCGACCCGTTTTTGACAAAGACGTTTTTCGACAAGCTCAACAACTACGGCATTCCCTACGACGTGATCGGGTTCTCATTCTACCCGTGGTCGCACGGCACGCTCCTGGATTTGCGAGCCAACCTGCGCTACGCCGCCGAGGAACTGAAGAAGGATGTGATGTTGGTGGAGACTGGTTACTACTACAGCCCCAGCCGGTATTTTACCAACAGCCCGCCGCCGTTTCCCGAGTCGCCCGAGGGCCAGAAACAATGGCTCGTGGCCGTAAACGAAGCCGTGATGGCCACGCCCGATGGACGCGGCAAGGGTGTCTTCTGGTGGGAACCAGCCGCCGGACGCGGTTTGGTGCAGCGAGGCTACTTCGACGCGGATCACAATGCGCAGCCCGTCCTTGATGCCTTCCTGCCATTCACGCGCCCGATGCATCGGACCGACGGCCAGTCGCCGCCCCGCGTGCCGCCGTCTGCTCTCAAGTTTGGCCCATTCCGGTAGCCGTTCCGCTCGCTGAATTGAATCTCGCGAGTGATTTGAAAAGCAACTGATCACAATTATGAATGCCATGAACCATCGCTCATCTTATTTGGCCGCGATTTTGTTCAGCGCCACCATCTCGCTGCTGCCACAAATTGTTTCCGCTGATTCCGTGAAACTTTACGAACGCGACGAAATCATCCCAACCTACAAATCCGGCCCGCCCGAGCCGAACCCGATGTTCTATTTTGGCCGCGACTCGCAGGGCGCGGAAGGCCGCACCTATCCGTATCCGCTCTACGACAATCTCACCAATGTTCGTAGCGAACAGTCGTATCACCTCGTTTATCTCGAAAATGAATATGTCAAAATCGCCATCGCGCCGGAAATCGGCGGACGGCTTCTCTCCGCGCTGGACAAGACGGACAATTACGATTTCGTTTATCACCAGCACGTCATCAAGCCCGCACTTATCGGGCTTATCGGCGCGTGGATTTCCGGCGGCATCGAGTGGAACATCCCGCATCATCATCGCGCCAGCACGTTCCTGCCGGTGCAATATCGCACGGAGGAAAACGCCGACGGCAGCAAGACCGTCTGGGTCGGCGAATTGGAAATCCGTCAGCGGATGCGCTGGGCCGTCGGCTACACGTTGCGTCCGGGCAGTTCCATTCTCGAATGCTCCGTGCGCATCATCAACCGCACGCCGCTTCCGAACTCCATGCTCTGTTTCGCCAACGTCGCCGTGAACGCCAACGACAATTATCAGATCATCTTCCCGCCGGACACGCAGTGGGTGACGTATCATTTCAAGCGCGATTTCGCCGCGTGGCCGGTTGCCAGCGGACGCTTCAACGGCGTTGATTTCGGCGACGGCACCGACGTGAGCTGGTATAAAAACCACCAGTCCGCCAATTCCATGTTCGCGTGGAATTACTCGGACGATTTTTACGCCGGCTACGACCACGGCAAGGAAGCCGGCACGATGAGCATCGCCGACCATCACATCGTGCCCGGCAAGAAATTCTGGACCTGGGGCAACGGCCCGCGCGGCAAGATGTGGGACAACATCCTTACCGACACCGACGGCCCCTACATCGAATTGATGGTCGGCGCCTACTCGGACAACCAGCCGGATTATTCGTGGATGCAACCCTTCGAGGAGCGTTCCTTCACGATGAACTGGTATCCGTTCCGCGGCATCGGCGGCGTGAAAAGCGCCAACCTCGATGCCGCCGTGAATCTCGAGGTGACCAACGGCGCCGCAAAGTTCGGCTTCTGCGCGACGAAGGAATTTTCACGCGCGATCGTGCGGTTGATGGCGGGGGACAAATTGGTTTTGGAAGAAAACATTTCCATCAATCCTGCTAAACCGTTCCTGAAAGAAATTGCCGTCCCCGCCGGCGTGGATGAACACGACGTGCGCGCCTCGCTTTCCGCGGATGGACGCGAACTCGTCGCGTATTCGCCGGTGCGGCTGACGCCCGTGCCGCGGCCGGCAATCGTCACGCCGCCGCCCGCGCCGGATACCTTCACCAACGACGAAGAACTGTATCTCGCCGGCCTGCGCATTGACCAGTTCCATGACCCGAAGCTGGATGCCGATCCGTATTGGAATGAAGTCTTGAAACGCGATCCGGGCGACACTGAGGCGAACACCGGCCTCGGCTTGCTTGATTTGCGCAACGCCAAATTCACCGAGGCCGAACAGCATTTCCGCAAGGCGCTGGAACGGCTCACGGCCAAATACACCACGCCGAAAAATGCCGAGCCGTTCTATTACCTCGGTGTCGCGCTCGCCGCGCAGGGCAAGACTGATGAAGCCTTCGACGCCTTTTACAAAGCCGCATGGAGCCAGCAATGGAAATCGCCCGCGTATTTTTCGCTCGCGGAGATCGCTTCGGGGCGCGGTGATTTCACCGCCGCGCTGAATAACTTGAACAGTTCGCTCGACGCCAACGCCTTCAACGTCCGCGCCTATGGACTTAAAATTGCCGCACTGCGGCATCTTGGTCATGTGAAGGAAGCGCAAGAAATTCTTAAATTCGCGCAACAAAAGACCGACCCGCTCGACGTCCGGCTCATGACCGAGCGATGGCTGCTCACCCGCGACAAATCCACCGCGAGCCGGTTATTCACAACGCTCAATTCATTTCCCGCCACTGCGCTGGAAATCGCCGCTGAATTCTCCCGCGCCGGTCTTTGGAGCGACGGCGCTGAGGTTCTCGCTCAATCCATCGCCGCCGCGCCCGACAAATCCAAGATTTCACCGATGATTTATTATTACCTCGGCGACTTCGCCGAAAAAACCGGCGACGCCGCCAAAGCCGCCGCCTATCGCCAGCAGGCCATGGCGCAATCGCCGGAATATGTCTTCCCATTCCAATCCGAAGCCATCGGCGTGCTGCGGCGCGCGATGGTCGCGAATCCTGCGGACGCCCGCGCACCCTATTCCCTTGGCAATTTGTTGTTCGACTGGCAGCCGGATGAGGCGGTCGTGCTGTGGGAAAGATCCGCCGCGCTCGACCCGAACTTCCCGATTGTCTGGCGCAACCTGGCGCAGCCCTGGTCGCACAAGGACGATGACGCCTCGAGCGCGAAGGCGATTTCATATCTCGAAAAAGCCGTGGCGCTGCCCAATCCCTACCCGGACCACTTTGCCGAACTTGACTCGCTTTATCAGGCCGCCGGCGCGCCCGTGGAAAAGCGGCTCGCGCTGCTCGAGCAACACCGGCAGACGGTCGTGAAGAAGGACGAAGGGCTGGCGGCGTTGATCGGCCTCAAAACCTTTGTCGGAAAACCTGATGAGGCCATCGCGCTCCTCGAAAGCCGGACGTTCAGCCTGTGGGAAGGGGGCACGCGCTTCAACACCGGCGAAGCCTGGGCGGACGCGCATCTCGTGCGCGGCCTGCAACGCTTCGACGCGAAACAATTCCGCGCCGCGCTCGCCGATTTCGACGCCGCGCCGAACCCTCCGGCAAATCTGCGCGCCGAACAACGCGGCGGAAACCTTCAATCGGAACTGGCTTATTGGATCGGCTGCGCGAACGCCGCGCTCGGCAATTCGGGGCAAGCCCATGAATCGTGGACAAGTGCGACAGCCACAAACGCGCCCACCACCGGCAATCGTCGCGGCGGCAACGCGCTCGCCGCCCGTGCCAGCCGCTATTTCCAGGCGCTGGCATTCCAAAAACTCGGCCAGAACGAAAAGGCTGAAGTGATTTTCCACGAACTCGTTGACGCCGGAACCGCCGCACTCAATTCCACCGGCGACGACACGGGTTCTGCGGGTTCATTCGCGCGGCAGCCCGCGAACTCACGCAAGGCGACGGCTCATTATGTCACGGGCCTCGGCGACGCCGGCCTTGGCGAAAAAGAAAAAGCCCGCGCGGAATTTTCCGCCGCGCTCGCGGATTCGCCCGATCATCTAGGCGCAAAGATCGCGCTCGAACAACTGAACGCGCCATAGCAAGACATGGATTGGTCGGGCGAAAACGCGCGCGCGGCACAAATCACCCGCGCAACTGGGAAAGACCCTTTCAGTTGAACTTGGACTGCGTTTCCGGTTCTTTCGGCGGCTGTAAATTGATCATCGTTGGCGCGTTGCGGTCGGCGGTAAGGACTTTGTTCGTGGCGTCGAATTTCAGTTCGACGACCTGGATGCTACTGGGCCGGCCGCGGCCGACGAAATAGAACATATAGGCGCGGTCGTTGGAAATGATAACGTCGGAATGGTGGCCCACTCCCGTATCGTCGGGACCGGTGCCGCTGTCGGCGAGCAGCGTGCCCACGCGCGACCAGTCCAGCGCGTCGTCGGAGCGATACAGCGCGAGGCCGCGCCCGATGTCACGGAACAGCCAGTAATGGCCCTGCCAATGAAACGCCACCGGGGCTTCGCCGCCGCGGTCGGACAGACCCGGAACCCGGCCGTGATCCGTCCAATGATAGAGGTCGGTGCTGTCCGCGTAATTGCACGAGGAACCGGTGGCTTCGTCCTTATACCACAAACGCCAGGTGCCGTCGGGCAGGCGCAGCACGCCGGCGTCAATCACCTTGGGATGCGAGAGCGCAAGCGTGGATTCATACTGCCAGTTGATCAAATCCTTGCTCGTGAGGTGAAGGATGAAGCGCGGGTGGCTCCAACTGTCGAAGATTCCGGGAACATAGACGAGGTACATGTGGAAAAGGCCGGCGTGTTCAACCACGACGGGCGCCCAGTAGGTTTTGTTGGTGACGGCGTCCGGGTAAATGATGTTCGCGTCGCGGAGATATTTCCACGTCGCGCCGCCGTCTTCCGAAGTCGCAATGCCGATGGGCGTGCCGTGAATTGACTCGATGCCACCCAGTCCCGGCACATTGGAACGGCGGCTGGTGTAAAACATGAACCATTTCTTGTCGGCTGGACTCCAGATGACGGTCGGATCGGTCGCGCCGTCCATGATCGGATCGCGGTAAAGCGGCTTGGAAGCGAGTTTGTCCGGCGGCGGTGCGGCGGCAGTTCCGCTCATTTGCGAAAGGCCGGAACAGCCCGCCAACAAAATTACGGCGGCGTAAAGTGGATAAAATCGTTTCATAAGGTGGCGTGTGTTTTTCATTTCTATTTGGTTGCTGGAATTGGATATGCCAAAAATTCCGTCCCTGTCCATGAAATTGTTCCCGTCGTCCGTGTTATTCATTTTTTCAATCCGGCTTTAGCCCCAGGGTTGGGCGTGAGCCGGGCCACGAATCCACCGCGAGCCAACATCGGCACCGTGATGGAATCTGTTGATGCGACCGAGCTGGCCTGTTCATCGAACGGTTTACCCGACGCACCATCAGCGATGCGCGTCATGCGGTAGGTTGTTCCGGGCGCGAGAAACGAAAGCGGGACGGTCACGGTGCGGCCGGTCTCTTCACCGCTGATGCCGCCGATATACCAGTCGTTTCCCTTCTCCCGCGCCAGCACGACGAATGCTCCCGGCGTGCCGAGCAGGTATTTGGTGTCGTCCCAGGTGACGGGAACTTGTTGCAGAAAGGTCTGGGCGGCCGGGGAAATGGTATTGGTCGAATAGCCGGAAACCCGATCAGCAAAATGCTGAATGCCCGACTCGAAGACGATGGACAGTGCCAGTTCGTGGCCGTAGGTCGTGATATGCGCACGCCGGTTGTTGCTGAACGTCACCGGCGTGTAGTCCATGGACGCCACGGAATTTCG
>CAZKTW010000105.1:0-11739 GCA_964555775.1 uncultured Bifidobacteriaceae bacterium
CGCTTCATCGCCACTCTCGTTCAATCATCCGAAGAACTTTTTAAACGGGCTGCTATGGCTTTGGCTTCCAACAGTAATTGAACTTTACCGCCCAAAACGGTGGCCAGATCGCAGTAAGTCCCGCGAATGGCGTGCTCCGAGGTAATCTCCTGAAATTTGTCATAACCAAAAATCTCCGAAAGCATATCGGTTATAATGATAACCGTATCCGACTCATTAACGTCACGTGATTTGGCAGATGAGAGAACAGGTTGAAAACGTTTGGTTGCGGTGATTACCCGATTTGCGACTCGCGATGGTATGGTCGTCATAAATTCCCTTCAGATGAACTGTCGGAGTGAAAGACCTTTTGATCCTTTCTGCAACACAATAATTTAAGTTGGAATACCCATTGCGATTCGGAATCAAGGCGGAGGCGGTTCGGGCGGCTTTCCAAATTGGGCCGGAAGATGGACTTCGCCTTTGTGCAGTTTGGCTTCCAGGCTTTCGATGCGCTCGCGGATCAATCTCAATTCCTTCGCCAGCTCGGATTCGGACGGATCGCTGGTTTTGCTGCCCGGGTTCAGGAACACCGACGCAATGTAGGCCGTCAGCGTCCCGAACAGCCCCACCCCGGCGGTCATCAGAATCACACCAATGACCCGGCCCTCGGGAGTCACGGGATACCGGTCACCGTAGCCCGCCGTTGTGACGGTCGAGGCCGCCCACCACAACGCATCGCCGTCCGTCTTGATATTCGCCTCGGGTACTGTCTCGACGTTGAGGATGGCAATCGAGGAAAAAATCACCAGCATGAGCGTGATCAGCAGCATCGTGCCGAAGGTCCCCCGTGCCCGGTTTTCAAACAGATAGCCGAGGATGTATTTCATCGAGCGGACGCCGCGCAGAATCCGGAAGATGCGGACGATGCGCACAATCCGCCCCCAACGGAACACACTCAGCATGGGGATGCTCGAAATGAAATCAATCCAGCCCCATTTCAGGAAGGCGAGTTTGCTTTTCGCCCGATACAGGTTGTAGAAAAAGTCCCAAAGAAAAATGAAACAGATGAGGGTGTCGAGCGTTTGCAGCAGCGAGGAGACCGGGGACGACAGCTTGAACACCGTGTCGATGAACAGCGCGATCAGCACGTAAATGGACAGCACCAGCATCAGCAATTGCTGGCCGCCCAGTCCTTTTTTCGGGCCCTCTGGTTTCGTATCGTTCATCGCCGTCCGCCTCATAAAGCCGAACCCGCCGCCCGCGTCAATGGATTTTGCTTTCCCGACACTTTATCCGAAGCACGGCGGGGGACAGCCGCACTCCGGAATTTAGACCCCACGGTCCTCAAAATCGCTTTTTCCCGCTTTTGTGATGCGGGAATTCGGCTAACCTCACGGCCATGCTGAAACTGGAGCAACTGGCTGAATTGCTGGAGAGAAACCGCGCCGCCGCGTCGGCCCGGGTGAAGGAATTTTCCGTCGGCGGCAAACCGTTCGCCTTCAATTCGCAACCGGCCATCATGGGCGTCATCAATCTTTCGGCCGATTCCTGGTACCGCGAAAGCGTCTGCCTGACGGCGGAAACCGCCATCCAGCGCGGCCGTATTTTGACCGCCCAAGGCGCGGACATCGTGGATGTGGGCGCGGAATCCACCCTAGCCCATGCCGCGCGGGTGGAGGAGACTCCGCAAAACAGCAAATTGATCCCCGTCATCAAGGCATTGCGCCAGGACGGCATCCTGGTTTCCGTCGAAACGTATTCCCCTGCCGTCATGCGGGCCTGCCTTGAAGCCGGCGCGAACCTCTTGAACTTCACCGGCACGGACGGCACCGACGAATTGTATCGCCAGGTCGCCGCGCATGGCGCCGCGGTGATCATCTGTTACGTGCAGGGCAAAAACGTCCGCGAAGTCGGCGATTTCGATTTCAGCACCGACCCGATTGAGATGATGCGCGGATATTTCGCCCGGCAGATTGAGATCGCGCAGCGCAATGGGGTGGAGAAAATTCTGATTGATCCCGGCCTCGGCTTTTACTATCGGAATCTGCAGGACAGCACGGTGCGGGTGCGGCATCAGATGACGGTTTTTCTGAACACGTTCCGGTTGCGCACGCTGGGTTTTCCGATCTGCCACGCCCTGCCCCATGCGTTTGAGTTTTTTGGCGACGAGGTCCGCTGCGCCGAGCCGTTTTTTGCCGTGCTGGCGGCCCTGGGCAAGACGGATTTGTTCCGCACGCACGAAGTCCCGCGCATCAAGGCCGTGCTGGATACGCTGAAGGTTTTTTAGTCCGTTCCGTAGCGGCGTCCCCGAAGAGTGCGCCATTCCCAAGCCCAAGTCAGCGGCGCTCTTCCGAGGCGCCGCCACGACGCACCAGAAATACGCCCTCCTCCTCCGACCTGGTGATCCACTGGTCGCAGACGACCAATCTATAGCGCGCAAGAATTTTGCGAACACGCTCCGGCGTGTACCGGTACGAAAAGAAAAGCCGGAAGGTTTCGCCGGCGCGAAAATCATACACCACATTTTCAACCTTAATCCAGCAGCGGCGGGTGAAATGGAAATTCGCTACAATGCGTTTCAATTCGACGTCGTTCATTGTAGGAGACGACGTGAGGAGTCTCTGTTTTTTCTTCACCGAAATTGACTGGCAAGTTGGAGCCTCCTCACGTCGGCGGCCACAAGTTTCAATTTTAAAACGCAGTTCGCCATCGTTGCGCACGATACCGAGATCGAACAGGAACGTCAGCAGCCAGTCGCGGGTGAGCGGGTTGTCGTATTGCGGCAGGATTTTCTTCACCCCGGCGGTGTAGTTTTGGCCCGGCGCCAGGTTCGCACTGAACAGCAGAAAATCCCTCGGGCGAACCAGTGACGCAAGTTTCGGCAGGATGATGTGCGGCTCGAAGTTGGGAATCATGCCGAAGAAGGTTGTGATGCGTGAAACGTGATGTGTGAAACGTGAATTGAAGACGGCGGACAAATCATCCGCTGTCGCCAGATCACAAACGAAGGGGAAACAATTTTTGTCCGGCACGACGGCCAAAGCGGTCTGGCGCGCGACCAAAACCATGGCCGGGCTCACGTCGCACGGAGTGTAAAAAACTTCCCGGCCCCGAGTTTTCAGCAATTTCAGCAGACGCGTGTCCTTTTGACCGCCTCCGCAGCCCAGGCCGATGACATGAACGCGTCGCGATTTGATCCTGGCGGCGGCAGCGTGGAATCCCTGTTCATACACCGTCTGGCAATCTAGGTCGGTGCGCGTGGGCGAACAAGCCTGATGCAGCGCGAGCCATTTTTGGGTTTGCTTGACGCTGTCGTAGTGGAACTTGTGGTTTGCGCGCCGCGTGCGGAGCGAGGCGAGCAGATCGCGCCGGACCTTTTCCGGAAACTGGCTGGCATGAATCAGGACATTGGCGAAGGATGCCATGTGCTTCAAATCTGCTTCGCTTCGTGGGCAAGAATTTCTTTCATGGCTGAAACGTCGAATTGGTCTTTTTCGCGCCAGGAACCTTCTTTGAGAAAAATCAAGTCGGCGGGTGACAAATAAGCGATGCGCTGGCCATCGCTTTCAAAAAAACGAAGGTTGGGTCGAAAATCATCCAGCGTTTTGCCGCGCATCTTCACGAAGATATCGAGGTCAAAATCCTCCATGACTCTGATGGAGCCTTCCTCGACCGCGAAGTCCTCAATTTTCAATTCCCGCGCCCAGCCTTCGCCCCAGTTTTTCAGGCAATCGAGAAGTTTGTGAAGGTTTTCCGGCGAGTGATGCACGAGAATATCCACGTCTTCAGTCGCTCGCACGAATCCATTGAGTGAAATCGCCACGCCGCCCACGGTGGCGAAATCAACCCCGGCGCGTGCGAGTTCGACCAACAGATTTCCGAACCGGAAAAAGTTCTCGTTTGGGGCGGACATTTTTAGCGTGCTGGAAGAGGAAAGAACTCAAATCTTCCAACTGGCGCAGCGGCGTAACGTGCGCAGGCCGACGACCCACAATTTTACGAACCGGCCATTCTGCTTGAAGATTCTCATTCTTCACGGTTTCAAGCTACGCCGCCATCATGAACAGGTCAATGCCGGAAACTTTTCTTTTCATGGTTGTGGAAAAATCCGGTAGAGCAGGAGGTAAACCATCACCCCGGTCATGGAGACATACATCCACAGCGGCCACGTCCAGCGGGCGATTTTTTTGTGCAACTCGAACCGCTCCAATCGCGCCCGGTTCAGCGTCACCAGAATCATCGGCACAATCACGACGGCCAAAACGGTGTGCGTGAGCAGGATCGCCAGGTAAATCGGGCGAAACCATTGCGGCTCCAGGAACCGGGTCGGGCCGCGATGCAACACCACCCCAAGATACGTGTGATAGGTCAGGTAACAGATCAAAAAAACAATCGAGGTGACAAATGCCGCGATCATGCAATTGCGGTGGGCAAGCTTGTTCTTTTGCCGGATGAAGATGTAACCGGCGGTCAGGAAAACCGCGCTGAGGCCGTTGAGCGAGGCATTGACGGCGGGCAGGTCGAGAACGGTCATGACGCCTTTTCCGGATGGGCGCTCGTAAAAGATTGGATCGCCGGCCTCCGGCCCGGCCCGGGGCGAATGACCGGCGCCAAAGCGCCGGGTCGGAGACCGGCGCTCCGCCGCCACTCGCAGATACAGATCCCGGTCATTTCTCGTGTTCGAGCTGGTTCACGGCGGCAATGATGCGCGGCTGGACGTTGGTCCAATCCACGCCATCACCCTCCGTTTCAAACGTGCCGCGCAATCGCGCCTGTTTGTCCACGACGACGAAAATGGTGCTGTGAATGAACAGGTCGGCCGGGTTCTTTTGCTCCTCCGGTTTCACGGGCACGGCGCTGAGTTTCAGGCTGTTCGCGGCGAGCTTGCCAATTTCCAGTTTGGTTCCGGTGAGAAACAACCAGCGGTTGGAATCGGCGCCGAAACGTTCGGCATATTTTTTCAGGACCGGCGGCGTGTCAAAATCGGTGTCGGTGGTCAATGTCACCAGCCTCGCCGCACTCACAGACGGCACGGCTGACTGGAGCATGGCCATTTCCCGGCTCATGATCGGACACGACCCGGCGCAGCGGGTGAAAATGATGTCGGCCACCCAGACATGATTGCTCAAATTGGCGAGAGTGGTGGCCCGGCCGTTCTGGTCCAGGAGCGCAAAGTCGGCGACCGGGCCGAGGACGGGCAATGAGGATTTTCGGTGGACGCCGTTGAGTTCCATCAGGGAAAGTGCATACGCCACGCATACCATGACCAAGACCAGCAGGAGCCCAATCCAGAGCGTTCGGGGCAATTGTTGAGGCACGTCAGACATACCGGCGCCTAATAAACCACACCTCGCGGCAAAAGGTAAGCGGATTTTCAGGCTGGTAACAGCCGGTTTTATTCAAAGCTTTGCGGGGTGGCTGCGCCGCTCTTGGACTTGAGCCACTGGTCGAAGTCCGCCGGGCTTTCCACGATCAGGAAACCGCCGGCCATGCTGGCGTGGCCGTTGCCGCAGAGCTGCGCGCATTCAATCTGGTAGCGGCCGATTTTCGTCGGCGTGAACGTGCAGGGGATGCGCAACCCGGGGATCGCATCCTGCGTGATCCGCATGGCCACCAGCTTGAGCGAATGAATCACATCCTTGGAACTCAGGTAAATCAGCACCGGCTTGTTGACGGGCACGTGAATCTCATTCAACACCACCACGTCGTCCTTGCCCGCGGGATCGGCGGGATCCGCGCCAAACGCGTTGTCGCTGGAAACCAGCTTCATCTGTTGGGCGCCGAATTTTCCATCCAGGCCGGGATAGCGCGCGTTCCAGGCGAATTGTTGCGCGACAATCTGGATGACGGTGGCGTCCTCGGGCCGGGGAAATTGCTGGACGTTTTTGGCCCACAGCGGCACGGCGATGGCCAGCAACAGCACCGCTTCGACAACCACCACGGCAAGTTCGGTGTAACTCGGAATGCGGCTCTTGGAACCTTCAGGGTCGGCCTTTGGGTTGCGCCGGACATTGAAACGCCAGAGGACATAGCCGAAATAGAGGATCCAGCCGACAAACAGCACGAGCATCAACCAATGGACATAAACCATGAGGTCATCCACCGCCTGGCCATTGGACGAGGCGAGTTCGGGCAGACCGAGGACTTTATGCGCGAACCAATCTTTCATGCGTCAGTTGGTTTTTGCGGATCCTTCACACTGGCTTCGTCCTTGCGAAGGATGTGGACGAAGAGCACCAGGCAGCACGTCAACACGGTAAGCAACACGCCGAGCAGGGTGAGGATGCCCAGGTTCATGCCATCGGCGAGCGGGGATTGGATCTGGGCGTTGCCGCTGCCGCACGCCGCGCAGGCGAACAGCGGGGATGGCGAGACCGCCGCGAACAGTGCGGCCAGAAATATTTTCCGAAATGATTTCATAGATAGCTCATTTTCTTGAGTTTCTTCAAAAAATAAATCCCATAAATGATGACCAGGATGCCGGCGGCGACTCCCGCGGCGCCAAAGACCGGCCGGCCGGCATTGAACGCCCAGGCTGCGCAGCCGAACGACAGTGCCGTCAGCAGCGTCACGAAAACCAGATGGAACGCTTTCAGGGACATATCAGTGGAACACCGTGCCGACCGGAAAATCACCCGTGGCCCAGACCGTCAACCCCATCAGGCCGGCAAAAAAAATCACGGTAAAACCCAGCACGGTATAAATCATCTTTTTCTCGGACAGCAAGTGCATCAAGAAACCGGCGACGATAATGGCGTTGACGATGGCGATGGCGAGGATCATCGCCACTTTTGCCGCCCAGCCGTAGTGCGGCAAAAAGGACGCATAAATCATCAGTGACGTGGTGCAGATGATGGCGAGAAACACCAGCGCACAACGCCGGATGTATGTCTTCAAATCAGTTGATTGGGCTTCACTCATAAGCGGTCAGGTCAAATAAAGCACAGGAAACAGAAAAATCCAGACCAGGTCCACAAAGTGCCAGAACAGGCCGGAGACCTCGATCCGGTTGGTGAACTGTTCGGGATTCTTGCGATACATCCGGCTGCCGGGCCCCCACAGGTAGCCGATGACCAGGCTGCCGCCAAAAATATGCAGCGCGTGCAGGCCGGTCAGCGTGAAGTAAATCGCCAGGTAGGTGTGATGCCATGGACCGTAGTTCTCCATCTTCTTGATCAGCGACCGTTCAATCTTGATCTCGTCGTGCGGGATGTTCTTCTGCGCGCGCAAATCGTAAAGGTCCTTCTCGTCGCTCACGTAACGGCCTTCGATGACGACCTCCTTGTCATTTTGCTCCACGAGGTGACCGTCGGCGATACGGCCGTCGGTCAGCTGGATTTCGTAGTGAATCCATTTGTCATGGTACTCATACATTTTCACGCAGAGGAACGTGAGCGCCAGCGCCAGCGTGCAGGCGTGGAAAAATTTGAACTTGCCGAAGTGTCCGACCTTGCAGGCCACCCACGCCAGCAGGGTCGTGATGGCCGAAAGCGCGAGGATGAGCGTATTGAGCGTGCCGAGCGTGACATTGAGCCAGCCGTGCGGCCAGTAACCATCCGGCGCCCCGACGCGCAGCAACACGTAGGCGGAAAACAATCCGCCAAAGAGCATCACCTCGGAAGCGAGGAACAACCAGATCCCAAGCTTGGCGTTGTAAAGGCCGGTGTCCGGCCGGGCGTTGATCGTGTAAGGAATTTCCATGAAAAAAATCAATGGGCTGGCGCGGGTGAAATCCGGGGTGCGGTCGCCGGGCCATCCGGTTCGTTTTGCGGCGTGAAGTCGGCGGCGTGGCCGGGCATGCTGTACTCGTAAGGTCCGCGAACGACGTGCAACTCGTGGGCAAAGTTTCCGTGCGGCGGCGGCGTGGGCGTCTGCCAGTCGAGCGTGGTCGCGTCCCAAGGATTGTCATTCTTCACTTTTTCGCCATGGCCGATGCTCCAGAACAAATTGATGATGAACGGAATCTGCGCGAGGCCCAACGCCACGGCCGCCCAGAGGATCCAGGTGTTCAGTTCCATGACCGTGCCAGGCAGCGCGTCAATGGCGTTCGGCACGCGGGCGGCGGAATAATTCACCGCGCCGTCGCTCATGCGGCGCAACATGCCCTTGATGCCCTGCGCAAACATCGGCATGAACACGAGATTCATGAACACAAGCGAACCCCAGAAATGCACCCGGCCCCAGAATTCGTTCATCAGCCGCCCGGTCATTTTCGGAAACCAGAAATAAACCCCGGCGAACAGCGCAAAAATGGTTCCCGGCGCGACCACGTAATGGAAATGCGCGATGATGTAATACGTGTCGTGCAGATACAGGTCGCTCGCCGCCAGACCGAGCGGCAGGCCGGTGAGACCGCCAATGCCGAACATCGGCAGGAACCCGAGCACGAACAGCATCGGGGTGTTGATGCGGATGGACCCGCCCCAAAGTGAGAGGAACAGGCACGTCAAAATAATAACGGATGGAATGGAAATGATCATGGTCGTCGCCTGGAAGAACGTGGCGATTTTCTGGCCCATGCCGGTCAGGTACATGTGGTGCGCCCAGACGATGAACGAGAGGAAACCGACGAACAGCACCGCGTTCACCAGCGATTTGTAGCCCCACAACGGCTTGCGCGTGTTGTTGGCAATGACCTCGGCCACGATGCCCATCGCCGGCAAAATCAAAACATAGACTTCCGGATGGCCGAGGAACCAGAACAAATGCTGCCACAACAGCGGGCTGCCCCCGCCGCTGATGTTCGCCAGGTGGCCGCCGATGGCAAGGCCGGTCGGCAAAAAGAAGCTCGTGCCCGCGAGGTTGTCCATCAATTGCATCACCCCGGCGGCTTCGAGCGGGGGAAAGGCCAGCAACAGAATGAAGGCCGTCACAAATTGCGCCCAGACAAAAAACGGCAGCCGCATCCAGGTCATGCCCGGAGTCCGCAACTGGATGATGGTGGCGATGAAATTGACCGCGCCCAGCAGCGACGACGTGATGAGCAACACCATGCCGATGAGCCAGAACGCCTGGCCGTGGGTTGGAATCGTCGTGGCCAGTGGCGAATAGGAAGTCCAGCCCGCCTGCGCGGCGCCACCGGGAATGAAGAAGCTGACCAGCATCACCACGCCGCCGAGGAAAAACGCGTGATAGCTCGCCATGTTGATGCGCGGAAACGCCATGTCCGGCGCCCCAATCATCAGCGGCACGACGTAATTGCCGAACGCGGCAAACGCCAGCGGCACCACGCCCAGAAACACCATGATGGTCCCGTGCATCGCGCCGAATGAATTGTAAAGATCAGGGGAAATCGCACCGCCGGACGCCATCGGGCCCAGGGTTCTTTCCAGCAACGGACCGAGCAACGGCACCGGCTGGCCCGGATGCGCAATCTGCCACCGCATCAGCAGCATCAGGAAAAACCCGAACAGCATGAAGCCTAATGCCGTCAGGCCGTACTGGATGCCGATGACCTTGTGATCGGATGAAAAAATGCAGCCGTGCCAGAAGCCGGGGTCGTGGTGTTCGTGATGCCCGTGATCTTCGTGGCCATGATCCTCCTCGCGCTCGCGGTACTCCGGAAAATTGTGGACCAGTTTGCTCATGTTACTTGATTTTGTCCCAAACCATCACCGACAGCAGCAACGGCAGATAAATGATGGATGCCAGAAACAACTGTCGCGCGCGCGCCAGCGTCAACTGCCGGGAAAATTGGATCGCGCACCATAGATAACCCGTGCCCAGGACCAGCGCGCCGGCGAGATAATAAGTCCCGGCCATATTGAAGAGCACCGGGGTGAGGCTGACGATCAACAGCGCCAGCGTGTGACTGACGGCCTGTTGCCCGGTGCGCAGACCGTCCGGGTCCACCACCGGCAGCATTTTGAACCCGGCCTTCGCGTATTCGTCGCGGTAAATCCACGCAATCGCAAAAAAGTGCGGCATTTGCCAGAACGCCAGGATCGCAAACAGCGCCCAGCCTTCGCCGGTCAATTCACCGCGGGCGGCTGTCCAGCCCATCATCGGCGGCAACGCTCCGGGCACCGCACCGATGGCCGTGTTCAGCCACGTCACCCGCTTCAGCGGCGTGTAAATGAACAGGTAGCTGACAAACGTGACCGCGCCGATGACGCTCGTGATCAGGTTCACCGCCAGCGCCAGATAAATCAGCCCCGCTGTCGCGCACACCCCGCCAAAAATCATCACCGTCGTCGGCTGCAAACGGCCGGAAGGCAGCGGCCGGTTTTGCGTGCGGCGCATCTTCGCGTCGTATTCGCGCTCGAGCAGCTGGTTCAACGCCGATGCGCCCGAGGCCACCAGCGCCGTTCCGGCCAGCAGGTTGAACATCAGCATGAAATCCATCGGGCCGCGCCAGCCGATGTAAAATCCGACAAGGGTCGTCAGCAGCACGAGAGTCGTCAGCCGCGCCTTGATCAAATCCGCGAAGACGGACGCCAGGCCTTTTTCTGCAACGCCCGTTGGATTTAGAACTTCCAGGGTGGCTTTCATCTCACTTGTTTCCGGCCATGAACGGTTGCGCGCCAAACGCGGCGACTGGTTGGATGGCGGTTGTTGGCTCCGAACGGCGGTAGGCCATGATGCACCACAGCGCCCCGGCCGTGAGCGCCAGCGAGCCAACCAGAACGTGCGCAGTTGCCACGTCGGCAGCCTTGTTGAACCAGATGGTGACCGCGCCCAGCGCTACCTGCGCCACAATCAATGCCAGCCAGCCCCAGGCCAGCTTCGTCAACGAATCCTTTCCCC
Source organism: uncultured Bifidobacteriaceae bacterium (assembly GCA_964555775.1). GTDB lineage: Bacteria > Verrucomicrobiota > Verrucomicrobiia > Limisphaerales > UBA11358 > UBA11358. The sequence continues at coordinate 10,729 of CAZKTW010000105.1, forward strand.
CGAGCCGGCGCCAGGCCTGCCACGCACAAGCGGCAACCAATACGAAAATCGCCAGGGCGGCGCCCCGATGCGCCATTTGCAATCCAATTTGAAACGCGGTAATGGCATTTTCACCGTTGATTTCCATCCGGTGCGCGTTGTAGCCGGCCACGGCGCCGGCGCTGGTATCGGGCCACCAGTGGCCGTAAGCGAGCGGGAAATCCGGGATGGCCAAACCGGCGTGCTGATGCCGCATAGTGGCGCCCAGAATCAACTGGCCCAGAATCAACAGCGTGGTAGCCAGCACGAGGGTGCGCAATCCGGACGGCACCGGGAGGATTTGCCGGTTTGCCACCAGCCCGGCCCAAAACCGGCTGGTGAACAGCGCCAGCGCACAGGTCAAAACAAAAAACAGTTGCGCAATCGTGCCGTGAAAGATTCCGAGCGAATCCATGTGCAGCGTCACGCGCAAACCGCCGAGCACACCCTGGGCCACCACCCCGAGGAATGCCACCACCCCCAGCCAGCGCATCCAGGAGCGCGAATCCTTCAACCAGAGCCAGACCGCCAGAATCGTGGTCATCAGGCCCACAGCCGAAGCGAGCAGCCGGTGCGTGTGTTCAAAAAAGGCCCCGCCCTTCCAGAATTTAATGGGCAGGGCAAACATGTTGTAGCCGTAACTCGTCGGCCAGTCGGGCACGGACATGCCGGCTTCATGGCTGGTGACCAGGCCGCCCAGACCGAGCAACAGGAACGTGGCGAACGCCGTCAGCACGGCGAACCCGCACAACCATGGATTGTTTTTTATTGGCGCTTCCGCATTCATATCAAAAATTAAACCACCCCGACGCTGCGGGTCGGGGGCGTGCCCGTCCTTAACAAATCATTTCACTTCAAAGGTGAAATTCGCCGTCACGTCGCCGTCCTTGATTTCCACGTCCTGGGTCTGCGCGCCGAGTTTCCGGTGGGCGGCCGAGACGGTGTATTTGCCCGGCGGCACATTTTTGATGACGAATTTGCCGTCCTTGTCGC
>CAZKTW010000106.1:0-11722 GCA_964555775.1 uncultured Bifidobacteriaceae bacterium
ATTGGATTTAAACGATATGGGGTAAAACCCGCAGGCTTCGGATTCTCGTCTTTTTGAACTTCAGCCTTTAGCCGTAATTATTCAATTTAACCACGAATGAACGCGGATTTTTGCCGCAAAGAGGCACAGAAGGCACCAGAATAGGCAAGCGCCGAAAAACGACAGGTCGGACACCCGACTTTCAACTCCGCCGGGAGAACGATTTGAAAATCAGGCCAGCCAGGCCAATCAGCATCAAAGTCGATGCCACCGGTTCGGGCACGACCACAGCCATGGCAACGGGGTTGCTTAATCCGGTAATGAATGAAGCGTTTATCAATTGTCCGCCGGTGGTGTATTCGCCGATGACGTTTCCGCCCGCACCACCGTAATTGTCGGCCCAGAACAGGTGTCCGTTGCCGTCCAGCCCGATGCCGACGCCGCTGTTGTAGCCACCGGAAATCAGGGTGGTATTTATCGGTGTTCCGGCCGTCGTATATTCGCCGACGCCGTTCAGTGTGGACACGTAAACGTGTCCGTTCCCATCCAGAGTCACACCGCCGGGATAAGCCCCCGGGGAACCGAACGTTTTGATCTCGGTTCCGGAAGTCATATAAATGCCGACCGTTCCGGTATGCCAGCATGTCACATACAAATTATTCCCATCCGTGGCCAATCCGGTGGGGTTGCCCAGACCGGACACCAGCGATGCGTTCACGGTGGCTCCGGAGATGGTGTATTCCCCGATGGTGCTCGACTCGCCGCCGCCGTTGGCCACAAACAGGTTGTTGCCGGATATGGTGATACCCCAGGGCAGATACAAACCGCTGATCAACGAGGCATTCACCAGCAGCCCGGCGGTGGTGTATTTACGAATGGTGCCATTCTCCTGCGCCACATAAATATAGCCGCCGGAGACAGCGATCCCGGTCGGGCTGCTCAAACCGGTGATGAATGAGCTGTTGATGGTCTGGCCGGTGAGGGAATATTCACCGATGGTGCCACTCCCCGCATTGACCACGTAGATTTGTCCGTGGGCCGGGAAAACCAAAAGCATTCCCATGCAGGTCAGTTTAAAAAAATTCCGGGATTGAAAAATCCAACGGACCAAGTCCGAAAACCAATGCCTTCTGAGCATAGAATGACTGTGGCTCCACAACCGCATTTAGGTCAATAGAAACTTATTCACCAATTCTTAACCCGACTAGAATCTGATGGGTTGTGGCCGAACTGTTTCCGTTGCTCCGGGTGAATTGCCCGCGGTTAGTTGGATTGGACTTCTTCAGCACGCCCAGATCAACTCCGATAAATCGCGAGTCAACTTTGACATAAGACTTTGCGAGCGGGTTGATCAAATCTGTGGTCCCGGGGTCTTTTGTTTTGTCGGGGAACTTGTTGGTGTTCAGCCTTCAGGTTGTTTCGGGCCGAAAACATGCTAAAGCATGAACTTCAACCACTCACGCTCACAAAACAAAAGACCCTGCCCGTGATCCAGATCAAGGATTGATTTTGTTCAACGCCCGATGGAGATTTGCGGATGGAAACGAGGGCGGTTTCAAACTTCAGCAAAATGTCGTCGGCAATCGTCATGGCCATCGGTTCATTCTTGCTTCTGTCAGTGTCGTGCTCGTCCTGGCCAAGGCCCCAACCGGCGGCGGTGGCGGCGGAAGTCCGAAGGGAGGTGGTCTATGACACGGCCCACGGCGCCGGACTGACGATGGATGTTTATTTTCCGCCCGGCGACACGTGCGCGGCGCGGCCGGCGGTGATGTATGTGCATGGCGGCGGCTGGGAGGGGGGCGGCAAGGCCATGGTGGCCATCGTCCCCGGCCCCGCCGAGTTGCTCCGGCGTGGGTACGTGGTGGCGTCCGTGGATTACCGGCTGGCGCCGGAACACAAATTTCCCGCGATGCTCGAGGATGCCAAATGCGCCGTGCGTTTTCTGCGCGCCCAAGCGAAGGATTTCCAGATTGACCCCCGGCGCATCGGGATCATGGGCGACAGCTCGGGCGGGCATCTGGCAGCGTTGGTGGGTTTGACGGATTCGCGCGCGGGTTTTGACGGGCCGTGTGCCTGGAGCAACGAAACGAGTCGCGTGCAGGCGGTGGTGGATTTGTACGGACCCACCGATTTTACGGTGGCGCCGAAGCACCTCAAGCAGAGGGAAATCGCGCTCATGGAAGGCGTGTTCGGCGTGACCCGCCCGGACGATCCCATCCTCAAACGTGCCAGCCCGGTGACATATGTTTCCGCCGGCGCGCCACCATTTTTGATTTTGCAGGGTGATCGCGACCCGCTGGTGCCGCTGGAACGATCCAGAGAGTTTTTTGACAAGCTGAAGGCTGCCGGGGCCGACGCCACGCTGGTCGTGATCACGAATTTCAGCCACGGCTTCACGCCGTGGGGCTTGAAATCACGCCCGACGTTTGCCGGGCGCTCAAGAATCATCGCGGATTTCTTCGACCAACATTTGGGGCCGTCGAAGCCTGACGAAACCGCTGCCCGGCCCCATTGATCGGCGGCGGAGATGGAGCGAATCATTTCAGCCACAGACCTGCCGCGACGGGCGCGGGCACGGCAGCTGAACACGGGTGAAACACGGATTTCTTGCCGCAGAGAACATGGGGGAGGATTTTACCACGAAGACGCAAGGACACGAAGGATTCAACACTCAACAACGAAGGGGAGAATAGCGGTGGAGGGCCACCGCACTCCAAGACGCATGCGCGGTTCGTTTCATCTTCCATCCTCACCGACCATCCTCAGGTCTTTTGTCCGTTCACCAAGTCCTGAAGATTTTTTATTCCCAGGTCCAAATCCTTTCCCAAGGAAAGAATCTGCTGGTCGCGCCCGGATGCGGTCGCCGCATTCGCCTGCTCCACGGGCGCCAAAATCTTTTCTTTCCCCATTTTGATCACATAGTCATTCGGACCGACACCGCCAAAGTTCACAAATTTGTCATAATCCGCCTGGGCGGCCGTGGCCCGTTCCTCCATTTGCCGGTCGGCCGTTTCCCAGGTTTCGTTGATGCGCGCGAACGTGGCCAGAACGTCCAAAATCTCGCGCCTGACTTTGGACTCAGGAAGCGGGGCCACGAGTTTGGTCACTGCCGTTTGCGTGCCCAGATACCTTTGATGGTAACCGTCCAGTTTCACCGGTTGCCCGCTCAAGGTGCTGCGCAGCGCCTGGAATTCCTTGATCGCCGAGGCCGCCTTGTCCTGATACAGCTGCAAGGCTTTTTCGGCTTTTTCCCGGGCCTGCTGGGCCTTGGCGAGTTCACCCGTCAAACTGTCAATTTTCGCCTTTTGGGCTTCGACCTGGCTGCTCAACGACTTCAATTCATCGGCGGCCGCCTCGGCCTTCTTTTGCGCTTCGTCCAACTGACTGGTCAGGTCCGGCGTGGAAGCGGGTTGTGATCCTTGCGGCGCAGCTTGGCTGCTGGATGCTTGAAGTTGCGATTCAAGCTTTTGCAGACGCGCTTTGAGGGCGGTATTTTCCGATTCCAGTTTCGTATCCGCTTTTCCGCAACCGGATAATAGAACCGTGGTGGTTATGAACAACACAAAGCCAAGGAGATATTTGGTTTTCATGATTTTCAAATTGCTCCGCGCCGGGCCGCATGTCCAGAGGAAAGTGACGAGCTCAAGCAAAGGTTCCGGACGTCGCTGAAAGCCATGGCCCGGCAGGGAAGGCTGAAGTGGAAGATTGAACCTCCAGCGGAAAAAGGAAATGCACAAAGGATTTAACCACCAATAAACACGAATTTTCACGAATACTTTCCGGCTGGTTCTTGCCCGAATTTGATTCGTGTCGATTGGTGTCCATTCGTGGTTCAATCTCAGCTTAAATTTCGAGGCGTTTGACGAGCACGGAAATCTGGCCGCTTTCATCGGTCTGGATGATCACGGGTTTGCCAAACTGGACCAAAAAGGTGGAATCCAAGCCGACGCTCATCTGCTGGTAACTGGATGAGGTGGATAGCCCGTTGCCGATGGAGCCGGTCACGTAAGGAACGGTGCGGCCCAGAAATAATTGGAGCCGTCCTTTTTCATCATTGAGAGCGGCGAGGGTGCCGCTTAACTTGAGCGTGACGGGAATGTCGTTGTTGTTGATCTTCACGGAATTTTTCTGGATGGTGTCGAGTTCGAAACGGCCTTCGGTGGTCAAAACCTCCAGAAACTTCGGGTCGCCTTTCGGCTCCTTCCACTCGACGCGGATGAGGTAGTTGACCGGGGCTTTGGCCGGAGCCACGGCAGGGGCCGGCGCACCGGGCTGGGGTTGGGCATGGCAGGTAACGGAAGCCAGCAGGGCAGCGAGCATCAATGGGAATGTTTTCATGGCAGTGGTTGGTTCCAATCAGTTGAGTGAAGCGGCATACGAAGGAATAAACACCATCAAAGGCGACGAGTTGCGGAGAGCGGTCGAGGGACGAAAGTCGAGGAAACACCGCCGGCCCCCTTGACCGCACAACGGGGCCAGGCAACAGGATGGAAAGAGTTGATACTCCGGGCCGTGCGGCGCAGCGTTGCGCAGCTAATTAATCGGGAATGTCCCGACGACCGCCCCATCCAGGGTAATCTTCACGGTATTTCCGTTGATCACCTCGCCCTGCGGGTCGCACGCCGTGCAATTGCCTTGGATCAACGCGCCGACGTTCTTCTGACGAACGAGGTCGTGAACTTGAATGGCGATCTTTGCCGGACTACCCACCGGCACCGAACTGACCATCACCAGGGTGTCATCCGGGCTGAACAAAACATGCCAGCGGTTGGTCGCGGTCTTGTAACCTTCCATGATGTTGACCGGGAATTGGAACTGATAATGGGTGGCGAATCGCTCGATCACCTCCACGTAGGAGGCGGAAAAGCCATTGGGGTCGGCCGTCACGGAAACGGCCTGGTCACCGCCGGGTGAGAAGGCCGCACCGCCGATGATGCCGGGCTGGAAATTATGCCGCGCGAGGATGGCGCCACCTTGCTGGAATACGGCGAGGGCTGGCAGGGGCCACCCCGTCACATTGGTGGACACCTGCAACTCGCGGGAACCAGAGGTCTGGCTGGCGAAGCCAATTTTGGATTTGATGTCAACAAAAGGTCCATTCTGCCGTGCCAAGGCGGGAGGATTGGTGTGGCGGGAATCTGAACCCGCCACCACTGGAGCTTTGGCCGATGCGCCGGCAACCGCGGCGGGCATGGGCGCGGTGGGTTGATTGTTAGAGGGGTTTGCAACAGTCGAGGCACCTGTGGTTGCTCCCGGGGTAAGGACAGCTGGCGACGGTTCGTTGGCTTGAGCCAGACCTGCGCCATTGGTGGCGGCTTGAGGTCCGGGTAGGACCGAAAGCTCCAGGATCTGGCTGCGCTGGAGGCACGATTCATTTTTGGCGACCAGATTATAAAATGTGGTTGTGACCGGCGAAACCGTTTGCGAGTTGGTGCCGGAAACGTCAACCCCGTCGAGGGTCAGTTGCGTCGCGGCCGGTGAAACCTGCCACGAGAGCGTGCTCGTCTGGCCTGGTTTGATGGTCGCAGGGTTCGCTGAAAACGAATTGATGGCCGGCACCGGCGGCGAGCCGGTCACGGAAAAGGCCTGGCCAAAGGTGTAATCCACGCCCTTCCCTTCAAAGAGAGCGTCTCCCTCGGCGGTAATTTTAACCCGGATGGGACCGTTGCTCGCGCCTTCGGGCACCACGGCAAGAATTTCCAGCGGACCTTTGGGCGCGGGAAAATGCCGGAAGTAAGCTTTGGCGGGAACGCCGTTGAACCAGACCCCCTCCAAATCCCCCACCCTGTGCAAGGTGCCGGTGATACGGACCTCGTCGCACACCATTGCGCTTTTGGGCGTGTAATCCTTGACCTGGTTCGAAGCGCAACCGGCCGAAAATGCAACTGCGGCCAGAAAAACCAGGCAGCGAATCGGGTTCCCGCCCCGGAAATTTCGAACCGCGCGAAACACGACAGAGCATTTATCCTTTTTCATACGATGCGGGAAGCTTGCCAATTCCGTCTTTATTGCAAAAGCAAAATCGGCCAAATGGTCGAAGGTCGAAGGTCGAGAGTCGAGGGCAGAAAGAAACACCGAATTCCAATCCACGGCTTAATAGAGTCTTAGCCCCGCCGATTTGTAAAAGCACTGGAGGCCATCGCAGACCAGAACGCTCCGTGTGTTTTTGGTGTTTGGCCAGTGTACTTATTTCCAATCAAAGACGGTTTCGGCGTCGAGATATTTCCAGGTTTTCCCTTTCTTGACGCGGGGGGTGGTGCGCCCGGTGTAGGAGAGGATGCGGTGCGGACTGTCCTTTTCCACGGTAAAGAGGAGGGGGTTCACCAGCCGGGCGACGAGCAGGCCGGCGGGTTCCATCCGGATCTGTTCCACCGTCCGGCCATCCTTCACGGATTCGCCGGCTTTCACCATTCGAAACATAAACGTGCGCTCATGTTCAAGCGAGATAAACCGGAATTTGACGGTGTCGCCCCGCATCAGCTCGTCCCAGTGAGCCATCATGAAGGGATAAACGGTGTCGTCGAACACGGTGTCGGGCTGGAGTTTCTGGGCGTCGCCCTTCGGCGGATTCAGCCCTTTGGCATAACCGATCAAGAGCTGTTGTCGTTGAGGATCTTTTGGGTCGGGCGCAATCTGGACGGCGCCGGAAACCTGGGCCTGGAATTCCCGCATCTGAAAGGAGACGAGCCGTCCGGATTCGTACACGACCTTTTCCTCCGCGACGACGGAGCCGTTGGAGCCAAAAAATTCCCGCTCGACATGCACGGTGGCGCCGGAACGGGTGGCCGTCCGCCGGAAGGTGTAGAGAACTTCTTTTTGTCCCGATCCGATTTCGTAAAGGGTGCCGGTGAACAGTCTGGGTTCGGCGTAATCAAATGCTTCGAGCGACGGCGGCGGTATGGCGTCCGCCGCAGAACCCGCCGGCACGATGGCCAGCCACAACAGGACCGGCACCACCCGGCGAAAGGCCAACAGGACGCCGGCCGGATATTTTTTGACTGGCTTCAAATCCGCCACAGATGGACAGGGTACCACAGATTTGGTTCCTGTCAGACAAAGAAAAGTTCTTTGGCGGGTCACCCGCCGCCAGGACGCGGAGACAAACTCAAGCTCTCAACCTTCAATTTTTAGCTCACAACCAATCTTGAACGTCGAATTGTGAAAGCGGGGGAGGGCCACCGCCGTCCAGGACGCTCCGCGCGATTCGATCCATTACCCGGCAGCAATCTCCTTCTTGCCGTCCGCCGCCCCGGCCGAATCCGGCCACCACCACCTTGCCGTTGCACGAGGGCAGTTTGGCGACGTAATCAACCACGGCGTAATGATCAAAACGACGGGCAAAAAATCAGACGCGCCGGGCAAGTGGCAGGTGACACGAACAATCCACCCGGTTTCAGTTGATTTGCGCAATCTCATCCTGGCGCTCTTCAAGAACACGCCGGAAATATGGGCGTAGTCGCGCGGTGAGGATTTGCGTGCCGATGAAGATGCCCACGAGCACTCCAGCGAGGCCAGCGGCCGTCACAACGAGGAATAAATGAGAAAGGTGGTTGCTGGTCACCACCAGCCAGCCAGCCAGCACCCCGCTGAGGATGCCCCCAAACACCCAGGGCGCTCCATCCCAGACGGCAGACGGCCGTTCGGCAAGAAGCGTCTCCAAGGCACATTGGTAAACGGCCTTTCGCTGGGGACGGGTCAACCCGGCCAGTTCGGGAATTTGTGAATTGGCGAAGTAAAGTTTCATAGTCAGGAATCTTTCAAAGCAAGGGTTCACGATCACCTGCCCGCACCTCACGGAACATTGCCCAAGGGATTTGCCTAGACACGGTAGGCGCGGCTGCTGTGGAGAAGGGCGCGGCGCGTGAGCAGAAAGGCCAGCAGAATGATTATGGCAGCGATTGGACCGGCCAGACCAAAGGGCATTTCCAGAACATGCAAATACCCCTGCAACCACACGCCGCCCATGAAGAAACCGAATAAGGTCAGGAGCAACGTGATGTAAACCGGCTTTCCGGAGCCCTGCCAGACGGCAAAGAATGCGCACAAAGCGGCGGGGGCGAGGATGAAAGTATAGCTGCTTAAAACGGTAAGAGCGGTTGGAGTTCCCAACGCCAGGCCGGCGACGCCGGCCAGCAGCGCACCCAGCGCACCCAGCGGCAAAATCGTCAGGGCGATCATCACCACGGCGAGACAGTTGGCGGAAATGGGCAGAGTTCGCAAGCAACGCAGATGCTGCAGGGCGGGCAGGAGCTGATAGAAAACAATAAACCAACAGGACATAAAACTTCCCATCGCAACAAATAACACGATGTCTTGAGGGCGTGATATCCCCCGGCCTTGCCAGTGCAACAGCAGGGCCATGAGTGCGACCATGGCCACGATGTGGAAAAATCCGCGAGCAAGGCTGGTGCGGATCAGAAAAGGAATACCGCCAAAGCCGTCGGGCGCAGAGTAACGACCAGGCTGGATTCTGGGTTTCAGCGGGGTAAGACGCGAGCCGGGAGCAGATTGGCCAGGGCGACCGAGGTCAAATTTCCCGGCGCGGCCCAGATAAATTCCCGCACGGCTCAAATCAAATTGTTCAGCGCGCAGCCACCCCACACCGGTCAACACCGCGCCCACTCCGAAAAGGATGGCAGATTTGATGAGGCTTTTGGACGCATCCTGGGCAAACATCATGCTGCCAAAGAACGCCATTATTGACAGGATGCTGATGAAAGAGTTGCCAAAGAACTCCCACGAGCTCCCATAAAAGCCGCGCGTGGCGTTGAAGACAAGGGTGAAGCTTATTCCCAGCCACACCAGGTTAAAGAGACTTCCCACCGCCAGCAAGCGTGCAGGGAAAGCCTGGTTTGGGTGAAAATAACAGAACGTCCCTGCTCCCATAAACATCAGCACGGCCAACACGAACGCCGGGATGGGGACGGTCGCCAGCCACCAACCGCGGCCGATTTGCCGGGGAGCCAACGGCAAAGACCCGAGGACGCGAAGAAGGCCATGTTTCAAATCAAAGGAAAGCAATGTAGCCCCCGTCCACAGAGCCAAAAGAAAGGCCCAAAACTCGAAGGGAGACTTCGGGGGCGCAGCAATAAACCAACCCAGCCCGAATTCGAGTATCGCGACTGTAGCCAGTACCCACCACCAGCGGCGAAAATGATCGAGCATCAGTCGTTTCATGCCGCCTCCTCTTCCTTGACCAGCGCCACGAACAAATCTTCCAGCGTGAGGCAGGTGAGCGAGATTTGCTGCGCACCGTGCGTTTGCAGCCAGTCTTGCGCATCGCTTTTTTGGTCCAGCAACGCGTGCCAGCGGTTTTCCGTCCGCTTCAGGATGATGAGACCGTCGCGGTTTCGAAATTCAGTCCCGTTGGTGGAGAAAAATTCGGCAAACCGGAAGCGGTCCACCACTTCGTCCATGCGGCCTTCCAGGAGAAGCTTCCCGTTCTTGATCATTCCGACATGGTCGGCAAAGCGCTCGACGTCGCTCAAGCCGTGTGACGAAATCAGCACGGTGCGCTCGCCGTCTTCCACGGCCTTGAGCAGTTCGGTGAAAACCTGCTGCTTGGAAACGGCATCCAGCCCGGTGGTCGGTTCATCGAGGACCAGCACTTCCGGACGGCGCGCGAGCGCGAGTAACAGGCTCAACTTGGTTCTCGCGCCAAACGACAGCGTGACGATCCTGTCGCTGGCGCTCAAATGGAAGGCGTTCATCAGCGCGGCACAATAGGCGTCGTCCCAGCCGGGATAGAATCCGCGCACGAAGCGGATGGCCTTGCCGATTTTACCCCAGACCTGGAAATTTAAGTCGGGGCCGACGTACGCGGTGTGTTGTTTGAGCGCGACCTCGTCAGCGCGGTGGTCGAAGCCCAGCACGCGGATTTGTCCGGCGTCGGTGCGGCCCAGGCCGAAGATCAAATCAATGGCAGTCGTCTTGCCCGCGCCGTTCGGACCGATGAGGCCGTAAATCGCGCCGCGCGGCACGGTCAGGTCGAGCGGACCAAGCTGGAAGCGGGAATATCTTTTGACAAGTCCGCGGATTTCAATGGCGTTGTTCATATCACTTTTTCTCCTTCAGGATTTCATGGGCGAGTTCGGCGAGATCGCCGGGCTTCAAACCGGCTTCGGCAGCCTCGCGGAAGCCTTCCCGGAGCAAATTCTTCGCGGTGGCGAGTTTCGCTTCACAACTGCGGTCGTGGCCCTGATCGGCTACAAACGTGCCAAGCCCCTGGCGGCGGAAGATGATGCCTTCGCGTTCCAGTTCCTCGTAGGCACGCTTGACCGTGATGACGCTCACGAGCAGATCCTCCGCAAGCTGCCGGAAGGAAGGCAGCGCCGCGCCGGGCCTGAGCCGACCCTCACTGACCTCGCGCTTCAGCCGGTCAACGATCTGTTGATAAAGCGTCCCTCCGGCGGCGGGTGAGATCGGGCCGATCAACCAGGATTGACGTTCGTTAATCACTGTTGATACTGTTTATATCAGATATAAACAGTTAGTCAACAGTTTTTTCTTCCTCGGCCTGGAATAATGCCGGGAACCGGTTTGAGGACACATCAAAGCCTTTCGCTCATCAAAACCTGCTGGACAAACCGGCGGGTCTGCACAATTTTTAAGCTGTGATAGGTTTCAATTGCATAAGCAATTGCCGATGACCACCCGATGGCCGTGAACACAATATTATGATTCCACCCACCAAATGTGCCAAATGCGGAGGAGAAATGGCGGAAGGGTTCATCCCCGCAGAAGGTCAGGCCTCGGGCGGGGTCACAACCTGGATCGCCGGGGCGCCGCAGTTCGGGTTTCTCGGCAACGTCAAGACCGAAGGCAAAACGGCGCATCGGGTTCGTGTCTTTCGCTGCAGCAAATGCGGCCTGTTGGAATCCTACGCACCGGACAAAACTTGAACGTCATAAATCCCCCTCTCGTCCTCGAAATGAATCGTCAAACGCGCCAGCCACGCTGGAGTGGGGACACCAACAGCGGGGAACACTCAACATTCCACATTCAACACTCAACATCGAATTGTGAAAGCGGTGTCGCGCTCCGCTTGCCAACGCAGTCCAGGACGTCTCGCGCGATTCGTTCCATCATCCATCTTCAATCCTCCACCCTCGCCGTCGAAAGGCTTTGAGCTTTTCGCGTTCTCTCCGGTTGCGGCTCGTGATTTTCAGACCCTGATTTTCCAAAACCCGTGTTAATCCATGGCCATTCGTGGGTAAAAACCTCAGGGCACGTGTCTTGCTTTCGATTGAGTGAATTGCTTTTGTTGTAATGAAACACCTTGTTGCACTTGTCTTTATCTGGATGTTGTACACCTGCCTGCTGTACGCCGCGAACGAACGCATCAACCAGGAAGGACGCATCCTCGGTCCCCTGGCTGCCGTCACCAGCCCCATCCTGTTCAACACCACGAACGCCGACTCCGTGGTGTCGGCCCTGCAGATTTTCCCGGTGACCAATCCCTGGAATGAATGTATTTCCAACCGGCCGGTGCTGGCAAATTCCACCGCGATGATTGCGCAGATTGTCATGGACCTGAATACCAACCGGGCGGTGTTGACACCCGAATTTGAGATGAATTATGCGCTGGTACCGGACAACCAGCCGTTGGTACCGATCCAGTTCGTGACGTATGCCGGCGATTCGGACCTGAACGGCGGGCTCTATCCTTATGGCCTGTATCCGATACCGACGAACATGCCCATTGAGAGCTGGCCGGCGGGGACCGGCGGCCAGACGTTGTATC
>CAZKTW010000107.1:0-11691 GCA_964555775.1 uncultured Bifidobacteriaceae bacterium
CTCGAACCGCCCGACGCCGGTGAAATTCTCATCAACGGCGAATCCATCCAATCGCCGGAAATCGCCAGCAAATACCGGCTCGCGCTTGTGTTCCAATCCGGGGCGCTGCTCAGTTCGTTGACCGTGGGCGAGAACGTCGGGCTTTACCTGAGCGAACACCGGCTCAAACCGCCGGCGGAAATCGCGCGCATCGTGGCGGAAGTGCTGGAAGATGTCGGCCTCAAAGGCACCGAGGACAAAATGCCCAATGAACTCTCGGGCGGCATGCGGAAGCGGGCCGCCATCGCCCGGGCGCTCGTCATCGAGCCGCAGTTGATCCTTTATGATGAACCGACGAGCGAACTCGATCCGCTTTCATCCGTTGTCATTGGCGAGGAAATTCTCCATCTCCAGAAGCGCATTCACGTTACGTCGCTGGTGGTGTCGCATGACCGTGACCTGGCCTTCGGCGTGGCAGACCGGATTGCCGTGATCCACGAAGGCCGCATTCTCACCATTGGCACGCCGGACGAGGTGAAACGTCACAACGATCCCCTGGTTAGAAAATTTCTGCACGCCGATTTCAAACCCGAACCTCAATCCAAAAGCCTATGAAAAATTCACTCGAAACCCGGCTCGGCTATTTTGTCGTCCTCGCCGTCTTCGCCGCCTGGATCATCACCGAAACGCTCGGCGGGGTGGGGTCGTTCCATCGTGGCTACCGCCTCAACGCCATGTTTGACACCGTGCAGGACCTGAAGGTCGGCAACAGCGTCAAGATGGCCGGCGTGGAAATCGGCCGGGTCGAAAAAATCATGCTCGACGGCAACCGGGTCAAGGTCACCATGAAGCTGCACTCCGATGTCGCCGTGAAAACAGACAGCAAGGCGATCGTCAAATTCACCGGCCTGATGGGACAGAATTTTGTGGCCATTGATTTTGGATCGACCGCGGCCCCGCGGGCGGAAGACGGATCCCTGCTCGCGACCGAGGAACAGCCCGACCTCAATGCCATCATGACCAAGCTGGACAAGGCCACCACCGGCATCCAGAACCTCACGGCAAGTTTCACTCCCGATACCATCAACAATTTGATGGGACCGCTGGTGGATTTCGTCAAACAAAACAGCGACCACATTGGCGGGGCCATCTCCAACATTGAAAATATTTCCGGCCAGATTGCCAGCGGGCAGGGCACGGTCGGCAAACTGATCTACACGGATTCGCTTTACAATTCCGCCCTGGTCACCGTCACCAATCTGCAGAATGCGGTCGTGGAAGTGCAGGGGGTCGTCAGCGGAATCACCAACGGCCAGGGGACGATTGGCAAGCTGGTGACCGACGAAACGCTCTATGCCGCCACCACCGCCTCGATGACCAACCTCGAACAGGTTTTGCTGAAGATCAATCAAGGCCAGGGCACGGTCGGCAAACTGGTCAACGACCAGGAATTTTACAAGAACGCCAAGCTTGCGCTGCAAAAACTGGACAAGGCGGCTGACGGTTTGGAAGACCAGGGCCCGCTGAGCGTCCTGGGCATCATGGCCAACAATTTGGGGCTTTGATGCCTTGCAAATCGGAGCGCCGGGCTCCGACCCGGCGCGAAGAACTACGGCTTCGGCAACACGCCGGATCGGAGACCGGCGTTCCAATTCCGTGGGTTCATGATCCAGAGAATTTCACAGCGACATTGGGACGCAAGAATTCATGCGAAAAGGTCGCAGGCTTGAGTCGGCCGGCAAAGCGCCAGCCGTCGTCGCGCCGGAGCGGCGCTATGACGCGCCGCGAAGGCGGAAGGCTGGCGCACCCCAGGACGCTTCGCGCATCAGGAAATCATTGAAATGTCCGGCAGGTCTTGGACTGCGGCGGCCCTCCGCCGCTTTTCCCCAACCCAACAATTTGTGCCCAGGCTATCCAGAATTGTCACGCAATGCTCACCCAAATTGACGGCCTCACGCCAGGCCGAGATTTTTCAAGACCTGGACGGTGGAGTGCGATTTGTTCAACGTGTAAAAATGCAGCCCGGGTACGCCGGCGCGCAGCAATTCCTTGCATTGTTGCGTGGCGTATTCAATGCCGAATTCGGTGGCCGCTTCGTCATTGCCGGTCAATTGGTCGAGTTTGGCGCGGAGCGTCGGCGGGATTCTTGAGCCGCTTAACTGCGTAAATTTCGTGATCTGCCCGGCGCTCAAAATCGGGATGATGCCGGGCACGAGCGGGATGCGAACCCCGAGCTTCCCGGCGACCTGATCGCGAAATTCAAAATAATCCGCATTGTCGAAAAACAATTGCGTGAGGACATAATCCGCGCCGGCATCCACTTTTTCCTTCAGATGCCGCCAATCGGCGTGTTTGCCTTCCTTGCACGCGATATGGCCTTCGGGAAAACCGGCGACGCCGACGGAAAAGTCTCCAGATTCACGAATGAGCCGGACGAGTTGCGCGGCAAATTCAAAACCGCCTGGGGTCGGCTGGAATTGACCGCCGCCGGGCGCATCCCCGCGCAAGGCCAGGATGTTCCGGCAATCCAGCGAGCGGATTTTTTCCAACAGTTCACGCACCTGGTCGCGGGTGTGCCCGACGCAGGTCAGGTGCGCCAGCGCAGTCAGACCGTGCTGCCGCTGAATGCGGTCCACAATCATCAACGTCTTGTCGCGCGTGTTGCCGCCGGCGCCGTAGGTGACGGAACAAAAGTCCGGTTTCGCCTGCAATAGCGCCGGAATGTGTTTTTCGAGCAGATTTTGATCGCCTTCGGCCGTCTTGGGCGGGAAAAATTCAAAGGAGATGACCGGCTGATTGGCCGCCCGTTTCGTTGCGTAAATGTCCCGAATAGGTTGCATTTGAATGGTGAATTATCCGCAAAAACCTGCCGGAAGCCAAGAATTGAAATGCGGGAGCCGACGGCGCATCTTGGTTTTTGCGCAGATGCTTGGTTCCGGAGGAACCCTCGAAAACAGCCCGGCATTTCGGTAGTGGGCTACTTTCGTGCCAGAGTTGATTTTACTGCTGGAATTGTGCTTTTTAGGCTAAGGGATAAAGCGTGGAAACACTCGTAAAATTCGGAAAATTTGCCAAAACGGGAAATGGGCTTAAATTCGATTGTTGACAGAATGTCGTTCTTTGGTTTAATCGCCTCTTCACAGAAGACAGCGTGATGTGGGCAAACACGATAAAATCAAGCAAGAGGTGCTTAGTGGCACATCAAATGCGAACATCCGATTTGACGACCTTTGCGCGCTTTTGTGCCATCTAGGATTTAAGGAGCGAATCAAGGGAAGCCATCGAATTTTTAGCAAAACCGGAATTCGTGAAATCATCAATTTGCAGCCAAACACGGACGGAAAAGCTAAGTCGTATCAGGTAAGACAAGTACGCGGCACAATCAACCTGTATAATTTATGAAAATTGGATACGCGGTCCAAATCCTCTGGAGCCCGGAAGATAATGCCTATCTTGCCATTCCTGCTGAATTGGCGGGTTGTATGGCAGATGGAAAAACACAGGAAGAGGCTCTGGCTAATTTAAGAGTCGTTATTGAAGAATGGATAGAGGTTGCCAAAGAAGAAGGGCGGCCAGTTCCAGCCCCAATGACTGTTGTGGATATGGCACGCGCACAACAACAGGCTCAAGCAAATCTTCAAAATCATATTGAAACGGAAGTTAAAAGGGCAGTTGCGGCAGTGTTGCAACAGCTTATGCAATCTCAACAGCCTGCACCAGCTTGGCCATATCGTAGTGGGATAGTTTTCGACCCAAGCGAAAATCTTGTTCCTTCCGGTGGGCGTTAATTATTTGGTTCAGGGAACAATCCAGCGATTTCTTCCAAGCTCCAAACGTGATCGGCTAGACCTGCCTCCATTGCCGGTGTGCAACGAATCGTTTGGTGAATCCGGCAGAAGTTGTAATGCATGAAGTGCAGAGCGAGCGAACACTTGTGATTTTCAAATTTCTTGCTGAATGCATTGGTTAAGCGGGTAAATCTCCGGTTGGACATACGCATGGTGAGGTTCTGACGCTCCACAAAGCTGGTTGAGGCCCGCTCCATGTCCGGCTGGCCATTAACGCGGCGTTTCCTTGCCCCAATGCATACCGGCGGCGAATAGCGCGTATCCGGGCCTGTGGGCAAACCATATTGTTTAATCAACATCGAATAATCAATTTGACCATCAAAAGCCATGTCCACAGCCTGCAAGTAGGCTTGATAACCGTCAGAGGTTAATTGCACACGATTGGCGAGTCGCTTCTTCAGATCGAAAATGAAAACATAGGCATCATTGGCGTTACGCTTTCCCAAATGCCATGACGCAATTAGTTTGGTGTCGGCATCAATGGCAACCCAGACCCAAGAATCACCGCAGCCATTCTGCTTTTGTTCATCGGATGCATTCAGTTCCTTGCAGCCGACAAATGACCAAATTTCGTCAACCTGTAAAATCTTGCAGGACAAGTCACGCATCACTTCATCCTGATACTTCAAACATGCCTTGCCGGTTTCCACAAGGATTCTGGAAACGGTTTTCTTGGCGACTCCGGTGAGACGCACGGTGCTTCGGATGGAACAGCCTTCAATAAGGCATCCAATTACCTTGGCTCGGTCTTTGTTGCTCAGTTTGTTCATAACAACAATATATGCGTGAGCGGTCACGCAGTCAAACACAAAAATACATTGTATGAAAAAAACACAACAACGTGTATTGACAATTTCAGGCAGGATGCTATAAATGACTTGTAGTTAAACCGAGGGCGGCCTCGGTGAAGAATTGGCGTTCACAACCAAGGCCGCCCGCAACCTCACTGGGAGGTGGTGTCTATGATAATACCAGGCCCCTAACAAGGGCTGCTGTACTGGGGGCTGGTGATGGGCCAAAAGCCTGTCACTGGCTCCCAAATACGGACAATAGTTTAAACTTTAATGAAAGAAAAAGCAAATGGAAACTGAACAAAAACCAGTGGATTACCAAGCTGTATTGGCAGATTTGGAAACAAAAAGAGAGGAACTAGAACACGCTATCAACGCCATTAGACGTATGCTTGGAGAATCTGTTACCACGACTTCATCTGGCCAGCACAAGCGGCATCAGTCCGGTAATGAACTTACCCCCACGGCGTTCTTTGGCATGAGTGTGGGTGATGCCGCCAAGAAGTACCTGTCCATTATTAAAGAGCCGAAATCGGCCCCTGAAATCGCAAAGGCGCTTCAAGCACACGGCATCAAGACTGTATCAAAGAATTTCACCGTAACCGTATTTTCAACACTGGAACGGCGAGAAGAGGCTGGCGATTTTGTTCGCCCAAAACGTGGGCTATGGGGACTTATAGAGTGGTATCCCGGCTTTCGTAAAACACAGAGCAAGGAAAACGGAGAACAAAAAGAGGCGGCAGAAGAACTTAAGAAAGCGGGCGATCAACCGAAGCCCGAAACTAAGCTGACCGGCTCCATTCCACCACCAAGGAGAAAATCAGCCTGATTTGTGATTCCATCTGGCTTGCGCGGCTTTAAGAGCAGATTCCCGGCGTTGCGCCGGTGTCATTTTCTTTGCCCGCGCAGGCCCCCCCTTCAATCCACCCAGTCTGCCGAGAGCAACGGCGGCGGAATTCTTAATGTGATTCGCGGAGGATTCTGAAAGCTTTATTACATCCTCAATTATGCTATGTGCCATCCGATTGGTGTCGGCTGGCCGTTTCTTTTTGGGCTTAACCATGCCCGAATTTACTCGCTAAAACTGAGTAAAAGAAGCCCAAAAGCAAAGTAGCCCACTACCGGCATTTCAATGCCGGGGGAAGGTTGATATAACACGAGTCCTGGAGGGACGGCTGAAAACCCCGTCTTCGCCAAGGCGACAACGCGCCAAACGTCTTTCACCCGTCCCTGCGGGACTGATTACCACACCATCAAACCCCGGCGTTCAAACGCCGGGCTATTTTCACATTGTCCTGTTGGGACACAGCCTTTTCGGTTGTCTCAAGAATTGAGATGCGCCCGGAGCAAGCGCGCGGGCGCAGCCGCGGGGCGCGTGGCTCAAATTATTTTTTCACCGGCGGGGAAAAGACATTCAATTTGACTTGCCCGGAAGCCGGCGGCGGCGTATTAGAATGGGCGCCAGTCAACGTGCCCACGTGGCGGAATTGGCAGACGCGCTAGATTCAGGTTCTAGTGGGTAACACCGTACAGGTTCAAGTCCTGTCGTGGGCACCATCTCAAAATCAGTGGATTTAAGCCAATTTTTGGCTTTACCCATTCTTCCCGGCGGTGTGGCTTTTCAGTGAGATGCGGTTTCTGGTTAGCGGCAAAAAGAAACAACCTGTGGTACTTGGATCACCCATCCATCCGGAAACGCGAGGGAAATGCGGTGTCCGCCACGCCTTCGCGCATGACCGGTTGCGGCGCCAGTGGGGTGCCCGCCCACGCCACCGCGTTCAAGCCAAACCCCATGACGGCTTGGGCAAAGCCCTTGTGGCCGATGCTCGTCCGCAATTCTTCGCGGACATGCCGGCTGCGGAAAGCCTGATCGAAAACGTGCGACGATATTTCCAAGACCCGCGCCTGCAATCTGGCCCGGGCCATGGCTTGTCCCGCGGCCAGCCATCCGTGCCTGTCATCGGTCTTGGTTTTAACCACCGCCAGTGCCGCCATCTGCTCCGCCCGCCCCCCGACCGGCTCAACGGTGAGGTTTTCCGGTTCATTGCCGCGCACGATGAAAGTGAGCAGCGGCCTCGTCCATTGTGCCACCCGCGAATTCGCAAGCGACGCTCCAGGTTGATGCTCCGTCGCCGGCGCTTTCTCTCTCAATTCGGCGAATTCCAACAGCCGATTACGACTCGAGGCGCATTGGGAAAATTCCAGCCAGGCCTTCTCGCCAGCCACGGCGCCCTGGAACATTTCAAAATGGGATTCGCTGACCGGCCCCTCGTGCCAGGATGCGAACTTATCCTGGCCCCGCTCCATGGCTTCAAACAGTGCGACCTCCGGTGCGCCGCAAGGGGGACTGAATCCGCCATGAATCCTCGCCACCAGCCCGGCCTGGTCGAATTCAGGGAACAACTCCACCCGTCCCAGGCAGCCAAAACGCTTCAGCGCCAGCTTCAAATGAAACAAGGCCGTGCCACAACGGATCATCCATTCGCGGCCGTCAGGATCAACCACCTCCGACACCGGGCTGGCATCGGCGGACAATTCAACGCGGTCATCATCCAGGCGGAATTGCCACGGCTGCCACTCGTCCATTGAGGCGGCCATGGCGGCACACTTCACGGCATGCCCGAGTTTCTGTCGGACGGAACCGCCCGCCAGAAAATCCGATTCGCCGCCATTCCAAGTTGAGTTCGCACTCATAACACTGTCCATTGTCCCTTGTCCATCAGCGCCACCGCGCGATGAATCTGGAAAAGCGTGCAGCATTCAATCTGCCATCCGCGAAAAAGGCCGGAAACACGCCTGCCCGCCGGAAATTTCCTGCACGGGTTTGAACAGCCTGAACAAAACGCGGCATGGGGAAACCATGCGGTTCCGGCAAATTGGAGTGTTGGTATGTTTCACTTTTTTTGGTGGGGCGAGCGCCTGTCGCGCCGTAGCCTGGCGAAGGCTGATCCTCGCGAGCCATCGCCGCCAGGCTTTGACGCATTAAAACCGGCTTGTCAGCAGCCTGAGCGCACCTGGACGCTGTCCTTCTCTGCGGTAGGGACATCGCGCTGCGATGTCGCCGCCCGCGCAGCCGCGGACGGAACGAACGCCGATGAATCGAGCGGGGAATTGCGCCGCTGGACGCGCCGCGGACGGCGCAGCGCGCCATCCCTGCCAAGGATGGTGTCCAGGTGCGGCCCAGCCACGCCCCACCAAATTTATATCGCCTTTCTTTCACGGCCGGTTTTGAATTCGACAGAAGCAAATCAAACCATGCCGGCCATGAATGCCTATCTTTTCTCCGCCCTCACCACCCGGTCCCAGATCCGCCCGACCGTGGGCCGCTCTGGCGTGACCAACGCCATTCAGACCTGGGATGGCTGCGAGAGTCTGATTGTTTTCGGTGAATCGCCCGATGAGGCAGAAAAGCGGTTTGAAGCCCGGTTGCGCGCCACGCCGGAAGGAGAAAATCCGGCGGAAGTTGCCATCCGTAAAATCACAGCCGCTCAATTCGTGGACCAATTATTCACCGAATCCGGCCCCGTGCCGCTGAACTGGCCGGAAATTCTAAAACAGGTGGAAGCACAATTCGAATCCACCCCGGTGGATGATTTTGAACAAGGCTACTGGTTGGACGTGGAGCAGGCTGTGCGGCCGGAAAAATTGAGCTTCAGCGCCGGAACGCTGCAATCGGATTTGCCGGAAGACATCCGCTCGGGTCTGAATTGGTCGGCCGACAAACAGTTTCTGTTTGTGCTGAGCGTTCTCAGCCCGCTGGAATTGCCGTTGGAGCAAGTGGAAGAGTCGGAAGCCGAAGACGCCAACCCGGACGAATCGGCGAATGAAAACTCTGAGAGCGCCGAACCGGTCGGGATTGGTGAGTTGTACGGAATTTTTCCACAGGCGCTGGACAAGGAAGCCGCCGCGTTGATTCGGGCCCGGAACTCGGCGGTGGCCGCCTGGCTATGGCGCCGGTACGCCGCGAACACGCGACTGGCCACAAACACAATCCGGATTGATCCCTGGTGCAGCGCAATTAACCTGCCGTAAACCATCGATCATGTTATGCCCAAGAAAGACCCTCGCATTGACGCCTATATCGCCAGGGCCGGCGATTTTGCCAGGCCGATTCTCAACCGCATCCGCAAGCTCGTCCACGTCGCATGCCCGGACGTGGAGGAGACCATCAAATGGAATTCGCCGTTTTTCATGCATAAAGGAATTCTGCTGGCCACGCCGGCGTTCAAGCGGCATTGCGCGCTCCTCTTTTGGAAAGCCAGATTGTTCTTGAGCCAAGACCAGAAGACAAAGTTTCGCCGTCTCACCTCAATGGCCGAATTGCCCGACGACAAAGTCCTGAGCTCCTATATCAAGAAAGCCGCCGAACTCAACGAGGTTGGCATTAAAAGCCCCACACGTGCCAAGCCAAAGGCGAAAAAGGCGGTCGTCGTGCCGGATTATTTTCTGGCCGCGCTCAAAAAAAACAAAAAGGCGCTGACGACGTTCGAGAATTTCAGTCCCAGCCATAAACGGGAATACGTCGAGTGGATTGTTGAAGCCAAACGCGAAGCGACGCGCGCCAAACGTATCAAGGTCGCCATGTTACAGCTAGCCAACGGGAAATCGTTGAACTGGAAATATCAATAGATTGGTGGGGCGAAGCTCCTGACGAGCCGGCTCGCGAGGACGCTCGCCCCACCGAAAGTTGCAAAATTGACCACCTCAACGCAGGAAAGGACACAAATGAAGACTGCCAAGATGATTTGCAGCGGCGTGATGCTCGGCATGACGCTGAATTTGCTGGCCCAGTCCACTACCAACCGCCCGGCGCGCCCGACGCCACCCACCCGTGATCCGAACACACCCGGATATGTCACCGCCAAAGAGTTGCCCGACGGTACCAATGCCCCGGTCGATGCCGATGGAAACTTCATCCTTGGCCCAACGCATCATCCCGCGCCGGAAATGATGGCACAGACCAACGTGCCGCAAGGAACGGTCTATAATTTCACCATGAGTTCGGCGGACAGCAAAATTTATCCCGGCATCGCGCGCGAGCCGGGTACTTTTGGCACGCCGGATCCTGCCGATCCCGCCAAACTGGTGGTGACCACCAGCCACCCGGCTCCCTACACCCGCAAGATATCGGTTTATGTGCCCAAACAATACGTCCCCGGCACGACCGCGCCCTTCATTGTCGGGGCGGACGGACCTGACCGCGCGTTGTTCACGGCCTTGGACAACTTGATTGCCGAGCACAAGGTGCCGGTGATGATTGCCGTTTCCATCGGCAACGGCAGCGGCGACGCCCAGGGCAGCGAGCGCGGCCTGGAATACGATACCCTATCCGGCCGGTATGCGGAATTCGTCGAGCATGAGGTGCTGCCACTCGTGGAAAAACAATACCACGTCACCCTGACCAAAAATCCCGACGGTCGGGCGACTATGGGTGGCAGTTCCGGCGGCTCCTGCGCCTTGATCATGGCGTGGTATCATCCTGACCTCTATCACCGCGTGCTGACGTATTCAGGCACCTTTGTAAACCAGCAATGGCCACCCAATGCGGAAACCCCGCACGGCGCCTGGGAATTTCATGAACATCTCATCCCGAACAGTCTGGCTAAGCCGTTGCGCATCTGGATGGAAGTCGGCGACCGGGACAATTTCAACCCGAACGCCATGCGCGACAACATGCACGACTGGGTCGCCGCCAATGAGAACATGGCGAAGGTGCTGGCGGCCAAGGGCTATCACTACCAGTTTGTTTTTGCCCGCAACGCCGGTCACACCGACCGCAGCGTGAAACAACAAACGTTGGCTGAAGCTCTGGAATGGCTGTGGCAGGGCTACCAGCCGGCGACCAGGTAGCAGTTGGGATGGGAGCGCGGCGTTCACGCCGCTTCACCGTGCGTATACACTGAACGCTCGAAATTTTCCTGAATCTTCCTACAATCGGCCAGTGAAGCGGCATAAATGCCGCGCTCCTGTCGCAATGGAATCACTGAAACCAATTCGCCACCAACCGCCAAAGAATCTTGGCCTGCTTGAACTCATCCGGGCCAAACGTGAGTGGGATTGGAAACCATCCGTCTCCGAATTGAAGAAAGGCTTTCGCGGCTGGCATCAGCGCGGATTTCTGCCGCATTTTGACGCGCCGGATGTCACGCAGTTCGTTACGTTTCAACTCCACGATTCCTTTCCCGTGACGCGCCGTGTAGAATGGGAAGCGATTCTTCACGAGCCGGACGATTCCGCGAAGCGTAAGAAACTTGAAGCGTGGCTGGATCGCGGTCACGGCGAGTGCTGGCTTCGGCAGCGGGAAGTGGCGGCACTCGTTGAGCAGGTTTTGCGTGAAGCTGATGGACATGATTTTCGAATCCAAGCTTGGATCATCATGCCGAATCACGTTCATCTGATCGTGGACGTTTGGGATGTATCACTGGCGAGGTTGATCAGTGGTTGGAAAGGGAAGTCATCGTGGCTGGCGAATGCGTTTCTGCATCGCAGCGGGAAATTCTGGCAGGAGGATTATTACGACACCCTCATCCGCGACGAGGCGCATTTGAAGCGAGCCATCCGCTACACGGAACGGAATCCCGTGAAAGCGTTTCTGGCGAAGGTTACGCGCGAATGGTCATGGAGGAGTGCCCACCATCGGGACGAATACGAACGCCTCCCGTGACAGCGAAGGGTTGGATAGGAGGGCGGCATTTATGCCCCTTCAACACAAGCGGTTTGGGTGACTCTCGAAATACAGACGCGCTGGGTGGGTGAACAGTGAAGCACCGTATGCGGAACGCGATCGCGCTGGCAGATGAAGCCGAAAAGGAGGGCGGGCTTCAGCCCACTTCGGCGTGCGCAATGGTGAGAGCGTTGAAAAATAGCGGCGCGTGCAGGTATGCGTAAGTTGAAGCGGCGTGAACGCCGCGTTCCGGGCGGCCCGGCGTGCCGAAGCCAGGCACCGGCGTCAGCGCAGGGAAAACGGCTGACATTGCGAAATGGTAAGCGTGGACTGGGAATGCCGTACACAGCCCACTTTTTGGCTGGGAATGATGCCGGTTGGAAAATCTCCTTTTCTGCGCTAACTTCCC
>CAZKTW010000108.1:0-11681 GCA_964555775.1 uncultured Bifidobacteriaceae bacterium
TGAATTTAACCTTTTTGAAGCCGTACACTCGTTTTGAAAGCGCAGCCAAAGTCAGTGATGAAGACGTGCCGGTGGACCGATAGACGATGAAATATATTTTCCGCCTTTTCGGGGCCTGGCTGTTGCTGGCCTGTGCACCGGTCCTGTGGGCGCAGCCCACCGGACCGAAAATTGACCGGGTGGATGTGAAGTATGTCGGCCCCGCCTCCGTCAGTGAACAATTCGTCCGCGCGAACATCCGGACCAAGGCCGGCGACACCTATTTTCCCGCCGCCACCGAAGATGACATTCACGCCCTCTATACCACCGGACAGTTTTACAACATTCGCGCCACGTTGGATCAGGGCGACAGCGGCGGCGTGATCCTCACTTACACCGTCCAGGCAAGGCCGCGGCTGACGGACATCAAAATCGAGGGCAACAAGAAGGTCAGCGCCTCCAAAATCCGGAAAAAAATCACCGTCAAAACCGGCCAGCCCCTGGATGAGCAGAAGCTGTTCACCGACAGCCAGGAAATCAAGAAGCTTTACGAAAAGTACGGTTACGCCGGCTCGCAGGTCAAATATGTCCCCAACATCGATGAAACCACCGGACGCGGCAGCGTCACCTTTGAAATCACCGAGGCGCCGAAGATCAAGATCGTGTCGCTCGATTTCATTGGTGCGGCGGCCTTCACCCAGAAGCAACTGCGCGGACAGCTCAAGACCAAGCGGCACTGGATGTGGTCCTGGCTGACGGGCAACGGCGTGTACAAGGAGGACCAGTTCGAGGATGACCGCGACCTGCTCACCGATTATTACCACAATCATGGCTATCTTGATTTTGAAATTAAAAACGTGAGGCTCGACCACCCGAACACCAACTCGATGGTGATCCGCTTTTTCGTTTATGAAGGACGGCAATACAAGGTCGGTTCCATCACCTTCACCGGCAACACACTTTTCAACCCGGAGGAAATCCATCGGGGGCTGCAAGCCGTCCATGATTTTCAGCGTTCCAAGGCCAAACTGGGTCCACACGGCCTGGCGATGGACTCCGCCGACATTTTCACCCCCGACGGCCTGGACAAGGACACGCAGGCCATCGAGGATTTTTACGGCAGCAAAGGTTATATTGACGTGATCCGGGGACCGGGCCTGCGCGCCGTGTACATTCCGAACGTGGAAACGGGCACGATGGACCTGGAATTTCGCATCCGGGAAGGCCAGAAATCCCACGTCGAGCGGATCGACATTCGGGGCAATGAAAAAACGAAGGACAAGGTCATCCGCCGGGAACTGGCCATCTCGCCAGGTGAGGTGTTTGACATGGTGCGCGTCAAGATCAGCCAGGAACGCCTCGAGGGCCTGCAATATTTCTCCAAGGTGGATCTGCGGTCGGAGGCGACCGATCCGCCGATTGCCGGGCGCAAGGATTTGATCGTGAACGTGGAGGAGGAGAACACGGGCAATTTCATGCTCGGCGCCGGCTTCAGTTCGGTGGACGCGCTGGTCGGTTACGTCGAAGTATCGCAGGGGAATGCCGATTTGTTCCACCCGCCGACGTTCACCGGCGCCGGCCAGAAACTGCGCTTGTTCCTCCAGATCGGCACCCAGCGCCAGGACTACGAACTGTCATTCGTCGAACCCTGGTTTTTGAACCGCAAGCTCGCGTTCGGCGTGGATCTTTACCGGCACCAATTGGACTTTGAAAGTCCCAACAATATTTACAATGAGAACCGGACCGGCCTGCGCCTGAGCCTGACCCGCGCATTATGGAGCGATTTTTTCATCGGCAGCATCAGTTACACGCTCGAAGACGTGGGGATCGACCTGAACGACGGGTTTTACGGTGATCACATTATAGTGAATGGTGGTGTCCCATCACCGGTTCAACGGAATGTGCCGAACGACATCCTGGCTCAAACCGGTGATCATTTGTACAGCCGCTTCGGCGCCACTATTGCCTATGACACCCGCAATAGCACCCGACTGCCGAACCGTGGCCAGCGAACAGAATTCGACCCCGAATTCAACGTCGGCGACACCACGTATTACAAACTGGATGTCAAGACAGCCTGGTATTTCCGGGGGCTTTTACCCAGTCATGTGCTCGAGTTGATCGGACGTGCCGGGGTCGGAGATAGCGTAGGCAGCGGTGACGTACCGTTTTATGACCGTTACTACCTTGGCGGCCTCTATTCCCTGCGCGGTTTCAAATTCCGCAGCATTGCGCCGCGTGAAACACCGCTTTTATCCACTGTAACGGAGGACCCCATTGGTGGGGATACCTCCTGGTTCGGATCCGTTGATTACAGCCTTCCCATTTTTGAAAAGGACAACGGTCCCGGCGTGCGCTTCGTCCTGTTCTACGATATCGGCGCCGTTTATCCGAAGGCATTTTCGTTGTCCGGAGCCAATTTTGACGATGACTGGGGCATGGGCTTGCATATCAACATTCCCAAACTCGGCCCTTTGCGGCTTGAATATGGCATTCCGATCCACCATGATTCATTTAACGGGGCCTCCGGCCGGTTCCAGTTCGGTGTCGGCTGGCAACGTCCTTTTTAAGATGATTCATTCTGCAAGAAAAATCCTGGCGGCGGGACTTGCCGGGCTGGCTTCGGGCCTGCTGTCGTCGTCGGCCGCGGCCGCCACACCCATGGCCATGCCGGCCAACCTGCCACTTTACTTTGAAGCCAACCAGGGCCAGGCCAATATTCCAGCGCAATTCATTGCCCGCGGCCGCGATTATCAGTTCTCGGTTTCACCGGTTGAAGCCCACATCGCGCTTCGCCAGACCGGCGCCCAGCCCGCTGCCGTACGCATGCAATTTGTCGGCGCCAATCCGCAGGCACTCATCCGGGGTGATGCCGAATTGCCCGGTAAAATCAATTACCTCACCGGCAGCAATCCCGCGCAATGGCGTACGGGCGTACCCATGTTCGCCCAGGTCCGCGTTGGCGAACTTTATCCGGGTGTCAATCTGGTTTACTACGGCAATCAGCAGTTGCTCGAATACGATTTTACCGTAGCGCCGGGTGCCAACCCCCAGGCCATCGCCATGCACTTTGATGGAGTGGACAAGATTTCAAGCAGCTCACAGGACGAACTGATTCTTAGTCTGGCGGGGGGCGAAGTCCGGCAGCCCAAACCGGTGATTTACCAGATGATGGGGAATGTGCGAAAAGAAATAAAAGGCGGTTATCGAATCGTGGATGCGCACACCGTCGCCTTTGCAATTGGAGCCTATGATAACAGCCAGCCGTTGGTCATTGATCCTGTTTTGAGTTACTCGACTTTTTTCGGCGGCAGCGCCGGGGAAACGGGTTATTCCGTGGCTTTGGATACCAATGGCAACGTTTACATGACCGGCCAGACCCTTTCCACACAATTTAGCCCAAGCCGGCCTTTTACCACCAACGCGTTCCAGAAAAATTTCGCCGGAGGCAGTTTGACCGGGGACGCCTTTGTCTTCAAGCTGAATGCAGCGTCGGGCCAGCCGGCCTACATTACCTATCTCGGCGGCAGCGTTGACGACGGAGCTTTCGGCATAGCTGTGGATTCCGCCGGCAACGCCTACGTCACCGGTTTTACGGATTCGCCCAATTTTCCAACTTCGACCAACGCACTTTACAAAAACATCAGCGGAATATTCCTCCCGAGCTTTGGTAGTTATCTGGTTGACGCCTTCGTGACGGAATTGGATGCCAGCGGCTCCAATCTGGTTTATTCAACCTATCTCGGTGGTTCCAGCTCTGACAGCGGCATGGCGATTGCCGTGGATGCGACAGGAAATGCCTATGTGACCGGCTATACTTATTCCAGTAATTTCCCGACCATCAACGCGCTGCAGAGCAAACTGGCCTGCACCAATTCCTTTTTCTTTAATGCCAACGCCTTCATCGCCAAAATTAGTCCCGGCGGCACAAACCTGGCCTATTCCACTTACTTCGGCGGCAACAATTTTGACCAAGGCAAAGGCATTGCCGTGGATACCAATGGATTTGTCTATGTGACCGGTTTCACCGCCTCAACGAATTTTCCCGCCACCAACGGGTTCCAACAATTCTTGAACGGTTCAAGCAGCTTCACCTTGAGCGACGACGCTTTTGTGGCCAAATTTGATCCCACCGGCGCCAACCTGATTTATTCGACGCTTCTGGGCAGCCCCAGTAGCGACGCGGCCAATGGCATCGCCGTTGACAACACCGGCGCCGCTTATGTCACCGGGTGGACCGTTTCATCCAATTTCCCAAACACGGTCGGCTCAACCGTGACTGGACTCTCCTCCTTCCTGGCCACCAACACTTCCCTCGGCATCCTGGTTACAAATGCGTTTCTCACCAAAATCACCAATGGAACGCGGGCGGGCATCGCCTGGTCGGCGCTGTTCGGCGGTAATGGCGCAGACGTGGGCAACAGTGTGGCGGTGGACCCGGCCGGCGAAGTATTTGTGACCGGCTCGGCTTCCTCGATCAATTTCCCCATCTTCAATGTCCCCGCCTTGATGCGCTATCCCAATTCCGGCGTGAGCGACGCGTTCGTTATCGGGTTCAACACCAATGCCACCTCGCTGCTTTATTCCACCTATCTGGGCGGCCAAGGCAATGATTATGGATATGGCATCGCGGTTTACACCAATGGCGATGCCTACGTCGTAGGCCAGACGCTTTCCGCAAACTTCCTAACCAACAACGCCGTTTTTCCCACCCTGAATGGCCCGAGCGACGCTTTTCTTGCCAAAATCAAGTTAACGCTGAATCCGACGGTAATTACGACACAACCAGCCAGCCAATCAGTTCCGGTGGGTACGAGAGTGACATTCCAGGTCTTCGGATCTGCGGAGATACCTCTTCATTTGCAATGGCAATATGATGGGATTGACCTGGTTAACGGACCAAACATCAGCCAAGCAACCAACTTCAGCAGTTTGATCATCCTCAGCGCACAGATAACCAACAGCGGATTCTACTCGCTGATCATCACGAACTATACGGGGTCGGTGACTAGTGCCCTGGCCGAGCTGACGGTGACGAATATGCCGCCGACAATCCTGACGAATCGCCAACCGATAAGCCAGACGAACGGGGTTGGAACCACTGCGACCTTCGCGGTCACCGCAACCGGAACGGCGCCGTTGAGGTACCAATGGCAATTCGAAGGGACGAACCTCGTGAATGGAACCAAGTTCAGTGGCGTGACCAACAGTGTGCTGACCATCAGCAATGTGCAGCCGACCAACGGCGGGAACTACACGGTCATCGTCACAAATATTGCCGGCTCAGTGACCAGTTCCAATGCCGTCCTGACGGTGCAGACAACACCAATAATTATAGTGCAACCGGTAACCAACCAGTCAATAGCGGTGGGATCGACGGCAGCCTTTGTCGTCACCGCCATCGGAACGGTGCCGTTGAGGTACCAGTGGCAGGTGAACGGCACGAACCTGGTAAACGGAGGTCACATCAGCGGCGCGACCACCAACCTGCTGATCATCAGCAATGCGCAGACAACCAACAGTGGAAACTACACGGTCATCATCACAAACATTTCCGGATCAGTGACCAGTTCCAATGCCGTCCTGACTGTGACGAATACCCCGCCGCGGATCACCGGACAACCGATCAGCCAGACGAACGGGGTGGGAACAACTGTGACTCTGGCAGTCACCGCGACCGGGACAGCGCCGTTGAGTTACCGCTGGCAGGTGAATGGCACCAATCTGGTAAACGGTGGCCACTTCAGCGGCGTGACCACCAACGTATTGACCATCAGCACCGTGCAGTTGACCAACGCCGGAAACTACACGGTGATCGTCACCAATTTCGGCGGCTCGGTGACCAGTTCCAATGCCATACTGACGGTGCTATCAGCGCCGGTGATTACCGTGCAACCGGCAACCAACCAGTCAATCGCGGTGGGTTCGACGGCAACCTTTGCCGTCACCGTCATCGGCACGGTGCCGCTGCGGTACCAGTGGCAGGTGAACGGGACGAACCTGGTGAATGGTGGGCATATCAGTGGCGCGACCACCAACTTGCTGATCATCACCAATGCTCAGACGACCAACAGCAGCTCCAACTACACGGTTGTCGTTACGAACATTTCAGGCTCGGTTACCAGTACACTTGCCAGCCTGACGGTGACCAATATCCCACCGGCGATCACCGTGCAACCGATAGGCCAGACAAATGCGGCGGGATCGAACGTAACCTTGCTGGTGACCGCGACCGGCACGGCTCCGTTGAGTTATAACTGGCAGGTGAATGGGACCAATTTGGTCAATGGAGGCTCCATCAGTGGCGCGACCACCAACAAGTTGATCATCACGAATGCGCAGACAACCAACAGCGGCATCTACACGGTCATAGTCACCAATTTTGGAGGCACGGCGACCAGTTCGAATGCCGTCGTGTTGCTGACGAACATTCCACCAACAATCACACTGCAGCCAACGAACCAGACGATCAATTTGGGATCGCCGGTGACCTTCGTGGTCACCGCCATCGGGCCGGGGCCGTTGAATTACCAATGGCAGATGAATGGCACGAACCTGGTAAATGGTGGCTCCATCACTGGCGCAACAACCAATGTGTTCAAGATCAGCAGCACGCAGACGAATAACGCCGGAAACTATGCGGTCGTCGTCACCAATTTGGGCGGCTCGGTGACCAGTTCCGTTGTCACCCTGACGGTGTTGGCCGCACCGGTGATCACTGTGCAACCGATCAGCCAAACAAACGCGGTGGGATTGACCATGAGCTTTGCCGTCACCGCCACCGGGATGACGCCGTTGAGTTACCACTGGCGGGTGAACGGCACGAACCTGGTGAACGGCGGTCAAATCAGTGGCGCAACTACCAACGTCCTGACGATCAGCAATGCGCAAACAACCAACAGCGGCACCTACATGGTCGTTATTACAAATCTTGCAGGGTCGGTGACCAGTTCGAATGCGGATTTGTCGGTGACGAATATCGCGCCAACGATCACCGTGCAACCGATCAGCCAGACAAACGGAGTGGGAACAACCGTAATTTTGGCGGTCACCGCGACCGGGACGGCCCCGTTGAGTTACCACTGGCAACTGGAAGGAACGAACCTGGTGAATGGCGGCCGGATCAGTGGCGCCACCACCAATGTGTTGTCCATCAGCACCGTGCAACCGACCAATGGCGGGAACTACACCGTGATCGTCACCAATTTTGGTGGCTCGGTGACCAGTTCGGTTGCCGCCCTGACGGTGCAAGCGTCGCCGATAATTGTTTTGCAACCCACCAACCAGTCACTGGCGGTGGGATCAACAGCAATATTTGCCGTCACCGCCATTGGAACGGTGCCATTGAGTTATCATTGGCAGGTGAACGGAACGAACCTGGTCAATGGCGGTCAGATCAGTGGCGCGACCACCAACGTCCTGTTCATCAGCAACGCGCAGACAACCAACAACGGTAACTATACGGTCGTCGTCACGAATATTTCCGGCTCGGTCACCAGTTCCAATGCCGCCCTGACGGTGACCAATATCTCGCCAACGATCATCTCCTTGCAGCCGACGAACCAAGCGTTGCCGGCCGGATCGAATGTAACTTTTGTGGTAACCGCGACCGGGACGGCACCTTTGGGTTACCGCTGGCAGTTGAACGGGACGACTCTGACAAATGGCGGCTCCATCAGCGGCGCGACCACCAATGTGTTGAAGATTAGCAATGCCCAGATAACCAACAGCGGAACCTACACGGTCATTGTCACCAATTTTGGCGGCTCGGCGACCACCAATGCTTTCCTGACGGTGGCATCGGCGCCGGTGATCCTGGTGCAACCGACGGACCAGTCGGCGGGAGTGGCATCATCTGCAAGCTTTGCCGTCACCGCCGTCGGGTTATTGCCGTTGAGCTATCAATGGCAGGTGAACGGCACGAACCTGATAAATGGAAATTACAACGGAGGTTTCATCACTGGGGCGACCAACAATGTGCTGACCTTTGGCAATGTACAACTGATCAGCAGCAACTTTTACTCGGTCGTCATCACAAACCGCGCCGGGTCGGTGACCAGTTCCAACGCCCTTCTGACGGTGACGAATGTCCCGCCGGCCATTACGCTGCAGCCGACCAATCAGACGGTGGGAGTGGGGTCAACGGTGACCCTGATTGCCAATGCAACGGGAACGGTCCCGTTGAGTTTCCAATGGCAGGTGGATGGCATTAACCTTGTGGACGGGACAAATTTGGTGACTGGAGGCATCTTCAGTGGTTCCACCACCAATAAGTTGACCATCAGCAATGCGCAAACAACCAACAGCGGCAGTTACACGCTCATCGTCACGAACATTGCCGGGTCGGTGACCAGTTCCAATGCGGTACTGACAGTGACGAATGTTGCCCCGACGATCATCGTGCAGCCGGTTACCCGGACGGTGGGGGCGGGATCGACCGTAGCCCTGACGGTCTTCGTAACCGGGACGGCCCCGTTGAATTACCAGTGGCTGCTCGAAGGAACCAACCTGGTGGACGGAGGCCAGATCAACGGTGCGATCAGCAACAGATTGACCATCAGCGATGCGCAGGTAACCAACAGCGGCAGCTACTCGCTCATCGTCACGAACCTGGCCGGGTCCGCGACCAGTTCCAATGCCGTCCTGACGGTGACGAATGCCCCGCCAACGATCATCGTGCAACCAATCAGCCAGACGAACGGAGTGGGAACAACTGTGACCCTGGCCGTCACCGCCATTGGCACGGACCCGTTGAGTTACCAGTGGTTGCTCGGAGGAACCAACCTGGTGGATGGAGGCCAGATCAATGGCGCGATCAGCAACATACTGACCATCAGCAATGCGCAGTTGACCAACGACGGAACCTATTCGGTCATCGTCACAAACATTCTCGGGTCGGTGACCAGTTCCAATGCCGTTCTGACGATGTCGAATGTCCCGCCGACGATCACCCTGCAACCGACCAACCAGACCGTGGGCGTGGGATCAACCGTGACCCTGGCGGTCGCAGCAACCGGGACGTCGCCGCTGAATTACCAATGGCAGTTGGAAGGAACCAACCTGGTGGATGGAGGCCAGTTTGATGGCGCGATCAGCAACATACTGACCATCACCAATGTGCAGTTTACCAACAACGGAAATTACACGGTCATCGTCACGAACGTAGCCGGGTCGGCGACCAGTTCTAACGCGGTTTTGGCGGTGGTTCTGCCCGCGCTGAGTTTCGGGAAGATCATCGATGCCGGGGGCGGCAGTTTTGTATTGAGCGGCACCGGTGGTGGAAGCAACGGCACCTATTACGTGCTGATCTCGTCCAATCTCGCGGTGCCGCTGACCAACTGGACGCTCATGGCGACCAACCAATTTGATGGCCTGGGCAATTTCATCTTCACCAACACCGCGCAAACCAACGCGCCGCAGGAGTTCTATTTGCTGCAAATGCCCTGATTTTGCCTGCGCCCCGTCACCCACTGCCAGTTTTCAGTTGGCGACACGTGTGAAATTTGCTTTCCTGATGCCCATGAAATTTTTACGTACGACCCTTTTGACCATTTCGTTGCTGGCCTTTTTAAGCGTTCCCGCGCACGCCCAGACCAAAATCGGCACGGTGGACCTGCGCAAACTGTTTGACGGTTATTGGAAAACCAAGCAGGCGCAGGCGGCTCTCAACGACCGGAAAACGCAACTCGACAAGGACGACAAGGGCATGCGCGAAGACCTGAAGAAGGGCAGTGATGACTACCAGAAGCTCTTGGAGCAGGCGAACGACCAGGCCATTTCCGCCGACGAACGCGACCGGCGCAAAACGGCTGCCGCAGACAAACTGAAGGCATTGCAGGATTCCAAAAACGCCCTTGATTCCTTCGAACGCCAGGCGCAGGTCACCCTGTCCGAACAGGGCCAGCGGATGCGCGAAAACATCCTTACCGAAATCAAGGCCGCCGTCGCCACCCAGGCCCGGTCCGCAGGTTACACGATGGTCATTGATGCCGCGGCGGAAACCGCCAACGCCACCACCGCCGTGGTTTTTAGCAACGGCGAAAACGATCTGACAACCGCTGTTCTCAAACAACTCAACGCCGGCGCGCCCATCGGCAGCCTGTCCTCCCCGGTGACGCCCTCGCCGTCATCGTTGTTGTACGGCACCAACCAGCCCTGAGAGCCTGTCTAAAAGTAGTGGCGGGCGTCCCGCCTGCCGTAGAGGGTGGCATCCTGCCGCCCGGAAAAACCGCTCGCGTTACGGCAACGCTCATATTTTACAAGGCTGGCGGTGGAAGACGGTTTTTCGCCGGGCTGGAAGCCACGGCTCTACGTCAGCCAAGTTGGCTGACACTACGATCCTCAGACAAGCTCTGAGGCCCCGCCTCAACTGGCACTCAACCGCTGCACCGGCTTCTCGAAAAGCATCCGGTGCGATTCCTCCAGAATCCCGGGAATCCGGCCGGCGAACGGGCTGTGACTCAATAACGGCTGCAGGTTCACTTCGCGGATCTTCGCCGCATTTTCGCCCGGAAACCAATGGTCCGCCTGGCCCAGCAGATTGTATCTCATCTTGCCCCAGGCCACCAAGTCGAGTGACTTGGCGTAGGTCCACAGGCGGAGAATTTCCGACACATTGATCTGTCCGGGCACGTTGTCGAAATTCGGCAGGCCTTCAAACCACCGCGCGCACCAGTCCGCGCCCAGCGCGCGCTCCATTTCCGCCCGCAGCCGTTCTTCCATCGGTGCGATGGTCTCCGGAATCCGGTCGTAATATTTCAACGCGGCGATGTGCTCGTCAAAATCACCGGGCCGCGCCGCGCCGCAACTTAACGTGTGCACCTCCGTGCGTTCCAGGCAATAAAGGTCGTTGAACACCATCGGTGAAAGCGGTGCGCACAAATCGACCATTTTTTTCGGCGGCTCGTACAGTTTCCCCCCCTTGTCATTCGGGCTGATGATGAACACCCCCATGTCGAGCCGGTGCGCGGCCTCAATTGTGGACCAGTTCAGGTCGTTGACGAAATACCAGTGGACGTTGAAGTAATCGAACTCACCGGTGTTGACGGAGTCGAGAATGACGTCCGTCGTCGCGTGCGTGGAGAAACCAATGAACCGCGCCCTGCCCTCCTTCTGCAACCTGCGCGCCGCGGCCAGGCAACCGTCCGGCTTCAGCGACCATTCCAGCAGCTCACGATTGTTGATGCCGTGCAACGAGAGCAAATCCACGTAGTCGAGCTTCAGATATTTCATCGAGGTCTCGAACGTTTCGAGAAATTCCTTCGCCACCGCCTTCGGGGCAACCTTGGTCTGGACGATGATTTTGTCGCGCGCCAGCTTCGGGAGCACGTTGCCCAACTGCATTTCGGAGGTGCCGTAGCCGCGCGCGGTTTCGATGTGGTTGATGCCCAGCTCAATGGCGCGATGGATGGTGGCCTCGAGGTTTTCCTGGTTTTCTCGCGGGACATCCTTCGGATCCACGTCCTGCCACTTGAATTGATAGCGCATGCCCCCGCACGAAATTACAGGCATCGACAGTTCCGTCCGTCCAAAACGACGATATTTCATCGGAGCGAAAATAGGTGACCCCCCGGCCCGTGGCAAGCAGGCGCGCCCAATTTGCCTTCAAAAATCGCTTGCCTCGGCGCCTCCCGCCGCATATAGTCTGCGCTCTTTTGCGATAAAGATTTAAAGATTTTATGCGACGACCCAAAGGCATCAAG
>CAZKTW010000109.1:0-11679 GCA_964555775.1 uncultured Bifidobacteriaceae bacterium
TGGGCCTGATCGCCGCGGGCGGATACGCCATCCATGAAACTGGTGAACGCATTGGCGATCCGGTGGATACCCTCGCTGCCACCCGCGAGCATCGCGCCGGTCACCACAATGTCGGCGGCCGTGAAAAGGTTCCCGGTGGGAGTGGCATCCATGAGCAGTCCATGCAATGCCCGCACACCGGCCAGGCTTACGAACACGCTGAAAACAAAACTAACCAGGAGCGCAATCTCCTTGGTCTCCGCCCGGTAAACGAGCTTGTTCTGGCGGGCCGCCATCAGCGCCTGCCGGGCCGTTTCGATGCCCTCGGCGACCGCCTTTTTGGTCGCACTGGTAAAATCCCGGGCCGCGTTTTCCTCCGCTTCATCCAGCTGGTCGGCCTGCTGATCGCGAAAGACCATCACCACGACCTCCACAGCGCGCTCGACAAACAGCGCCACCGTAAACAGCCAGCCGATCAGCCCGGCAAAAGCCTGTGGTGTCAGGGGTTTGAATCCCACCGCCGGGGGCGCCTGGTTCGACCAGACGGGATAAACAACAATTGCGCCCAAGACGGCCAGCAGGATGATCGTAACGACGGCGGTGGTTTTTTTCATGGATGAAAAGGATGAATGGCGTTCAAATCATGAAGCGCCGCACGGAACATGGCGGGCATAACTGTGGTCGCCGGCAGGTAAAAACAGGCACCGGCGGCCTGAATTGCACCTGGAAGAACTCAACCTTTTTGACCTGGCCATGCATGTTCATGCTGCCCAACAAACCATCGCTCCGTACCCGCAAAACGGGAGACTAACTCACAAACTTAATTGTGCTTATCTCAGGAGATGGGACTTCGGTCAAGGCTTTTCGGGAAACAGGCGAGGGTCCGAGTTGATTCACGACAAGTGTTGCCGAGGCAAGGCGATGGACGAGAGGTTCAACGATACATTGACTCAAGTTCATGGTTGCTGAAGCAACGAACCTGAGCCTGCCCGGCAAGTGAGATTCAATCATATCGCCGGCCGAATCATCAGCCAGCCGATCAGGGCGAATTTAAAAGAGCTCCCCGTGATGATGGACACCCGGGGAGTTGAACTTGAACACTCACTTGTTTTGGAAAATGATTTTTACGCCGCTAAATTTCCAACGAGAAGCCATGGACCAAAAAAACCCCCGGCATGCTGGAGGGTTTCCCGTTCGATCTGGCAGGTATTTACTGAGCACTGTATTGCGAATGCACGGATTCCAGATCCGCCTTCATCTCGGCAATCACCTTGCTGGATGCTTTGATACGCAACAGCAGGAACCAGGCAATTCCCACCCCGAGGTAAACCAGGAAGTAATACGGGAATCTGTTCACCGGGGGTGCGGGCGTCGGTGAAACGGTGGAGATGAGCGGCGGAATCATGAACAGCACTGAAACCACCGAGAGCACAACACTGCCCACGGTCAGCTTGCCGATCTGCTTCAGATAAACCGGGGCGGCGACAGACACGAGCGCGTACACAATCAGGAATCCGTAGGTGGCAATGGTGCTCAGGTCATTGAAGACATCGAGCACGCCAAGCCCATTGAACAGCATGATGGCGGGCAGCGCAAATGTGGCGACCGACGAAAACGTGACCGCCCAGTGCGGCGTCTCGTTACTGTTGTGGGCCTTCCCGAGATGCGAATGCAGGATGCCATGGCGGCCAAGCATGAAGATGATGCGCGAGCCGGCGTTGATGCTGGCCAGCGTGCAGGCGAACATGCTGATGACCGCACCGATGGAAATCAATATGCCGAGGAATCCGATGCCCGTGGCGTCCGCCAGGTCGTTGAACGGCGCGGAACTGGCGCCCAGCGAAGTTTTCATGCCCTCGAAGCCGAGCACGGCAATATAGGACGTGACCATGAAAAAGAGGCCGGCGATGAGCGCGCTTAAAATCACGGCGCGCGGGATGCTTTTGAGCGGGTTTTTGGATTCCTCTCCCAGGGTCGTGGCGCTTTCGTAACCCACGAAGCTGAAAATCGCCAGAATCAGGCCGCCTTTGAGGCCGCTGAAATTCATGCCCTCCAGTTTGAATTGAGCGGTATCAATAAACGTGCCTTTGTGAATCACAATATAGGCGCCGAGCAAAAAGATCAGCAGCATGGAGATGACCTCGAGGGACAGCATCAAACGGGTGGAAAGCTTGATGTCCTTGAAGGCGACCAGCCACGCCGCCGCCGCACCGATGGCGAATAAGATCCAGGGCGGAATGCTGAGGTGCATCATTTGCAGCAGGATGATGGCGTAATTCACCGCACCGGCCAGCACCGCCATGGCCGTGAAAACATAAGCGACAATGAGACACCAGCCGGAAATGAATCCGACATTCATTCCCAGCCCCTTGGAAACAAAGGAATACAGCGAACCGGGGCTGGCGGATCTCTTGGCGAATTGATTGATGTTCATCCCGACCAGAATCAGGCCGATGGTGGCAAAGAGATACGCCAGCCAGGTAGCGTTTCCTGCCGAGGCAAAGACCAGCGGCACGATGACGACCGGCGTGAGCGTCGGCGAGATGTTGGCGACAGATTGCGACAAGGTTTCAGGGAAAGACAGGCAGGTCGCTTTCAGCCCGTATCCTTTTGCGTTGGGTGATTTCATAATAGTTGGCCGGCTCCGCCATTCCTCCGTTACATTTTTTGTTTCCTTTAGAGCAACAAATGTTTCTCTTGAAAGCTGCCCAGCAAAAGCCGCGCCAGCTTTCCAGCCGGAAACCGCCGGGCGCCATTTCCTCAAAGGAAACATATGTTTTTTGGAACGAAATGTTATTAACAACCCGCGCCGGGGTGGATTTCCCTGTCGGGATTTATTCAGCCGGATTAAATGTGGCCAGTCCGGGCGATCAAAAAACAACCGCCGTGACAGGCTGGACTCCGGTCGCCGCAAGGGTTATGAGTGAGGCACAGCAGACCGCCATTTAACCGACCCAATTGCCATGAAAAAAAAAGAGCCGGCGACCATCGAATTTCAAATCGGCCAGAAAATCCGCGCCTTGCGGACGGAGCGCAATGTTACCCTGGACCAGCTGGCCAGCGAGGTGAAGCTGACCAAGGGCCAGATTTCCAAGATCGAAAACGGCAAGGTTTCCTCGCCGGTTTCCACCCTCACGCGCCTGGCCGCGGCGCTGGCCGTGGAACCGGGATATTTTTTCCAGTCCCCCGCCTCTCCGGTCCGGGCGGTCGTGGTGCGCAAGGCCGAACGCAAAGTCATTGTGGGACGCGGTACGAAGCTGGGTCACAGCTACGAATCCCTCGCCTATGGCCTGCCGTTCGAAAAGGATTTCGAACCCTACCTGATGCGCATCGAGGAACGCCGGATCAACCCCGACAAAAATGTTTTCCGCCATCCCGGGCACGAGTTATTGTTCATGCTCAAAGGCCAGATGGATTACCGGCATGCCGGACAGGTTTATCATCTGGAGCCGGGGGACAGCCTTTTCTTCGACGGCACCATCGAGCATGGGCCCACCCAGGTCTATCAGCCGCCCGTGGAATTTTTAAGCATCATCAGCAATGCCAAGACTTGAAGATTACAGACCGCCATTGACGCCGGGGATCCAGTCGGTGCCGGCGAGCGGAATTTTGGCCATGGCGGCGGCCTCGATGGTCAAGGCCACCAAATCCTCCGGCTCCAGATTCAACACATGGGATTTGCCACAGGCGCGGGCTATCGTCTGGGTTTCCATCGTCAGCACGCGCAAGTAGTTGGCAATTTTCCGGCCCCCTTCCACCGGATCCAGGCGCTTGGCCAGCGTTTCGTCCTGCGTGGTGATGCCAGCCGGATCCTGTCCGTCCTGATAATCATCGTAAAATCCCGCGGCGGTGCCGAGTTTTTCATAATCCTTCTGCCATTTGGGCGAGTTGCAGCCCAACGCGATGAGCGCCGCCGTGCCGATGGATACCGCGTCCGCCCCCATGGCCAGCGCCTTTGCCACGTCGGCCCCGGTGCGGATGCCGCCGGAAATGATGAGCTGGACTTTCCGGTGCATGCCCAGTTCCTGCAAAGCTTCGACCGCCTGCCGGAGCGCCGGCAGCGTGGGGATGCCAACGTGTTCGATGAAAACTTCCTGGGTGGCGCCGGTGCCGCCTTGCATGCCATCCACCACGATGACATCCGCGCCGGCTTTGACCGCCAGCGCCGTGTCATAATAGGTGCGAGAAGCGCCTACCTTCACGTAAATGGGTTTTTCCCAGTCAGTGATCTCACGCAATTCCTCGATCTTGATCGTCAGATCATCCGGCCCGGTCCAGTCGGGATGACGGCACGCGCTGCGCTGGTCAATTCCTTTTGGCAACGTGCGCATGGCTGCAATCCGGTCGCTGATTTTACGGCCCAGCAACATCCCGCCGCCGCCTGGTTTGGCCCCCTGGCCGAGCACCACCTCGATGGCATCCGCCTGGCGCAGGTCGTCGGGATTCATGCCGTAACGGGAGGGGAGATATTGATAAACCAGAATTTTGGAATGCTGCCGCTCCTCCGGAATCATGCCGCCGTCGCCCGTGGTGGTGGAGGTGCCCATCGCCGACGCACCCCGCCCCAACGCCTCCTTGGCCCGGGTGGACAGCGCGCCGAAACTCATGCCGGCGATGGTGATGGGAATTTTCAGGTGAACCGGCTTCTTCGCGAATCGGGTGCCCAGTTGCACGTCGGCAGCACAACGTTCGCGGTAGCCTTCCAACGGATAGCGCGACATGCTGGCGCCGAGAAAAACCAGATCGTCGAAGTGCGGCAGCGATCGTTTGGCACCCCAGCCGCGGATGTCATAAAGCCCGGTTTCCGCGGCGCGCTGGATTTCGTGGATGACGTTCCGGTTGAAGATCGCCGATTCGCGCATGCCGGGTTTGATTTCAGTGTTCATGGCTTCAGGTTCAATACTTGGTCGCATGGTCCACGTGAAAGTTATAGAGCTGGCGGGCGGACCCGTAACGCCGGAATTGTCCGGGTTTGACGCGCAATTCCGCGCGTTCGATCAGCCGGCTCAACAATTCCAAATGTTCCTTCTGCATTTCCTTTTCCACACAGTCGGAGCCCAGATCCTTCACTTTTCCGCGGACAAAAATCCGCGCCTCGTAAATCGAATCGCCCAGGGCTTCGCCGGCATTGCCGCACACCACCAGATTGCCGGCCTGCGCCATGAAGGCGCTCATGTGGCCGGTGGAACCTTTGACGACAATGTCGATGCCCTTCATTGAAATGCCGCAGCGCGCGGAAGCATCGCCGTCAATGATGAGCAGTCCGCCGTGGCCCGTGGCGCCGGCGGACTGGCTGGCATTACCTTTCACGTGGACGAGACCGGACATCATGTTTTCGGCCACACCGACCCCGGTATTGCCGTGGATGATGACCGTGGCCTGCTGGTTCATCCCGGCGCAGTAATATCCCGCGTGCCCCTTGATTTCGACGGTGATGGGCGCGTTCAAACCGCAGGCAATGGCATGCGCCCCCCGCGGCTGTAATATCTGCCAGCGCTTTTTTTTCGTCTGCCCGGGAAGGTGGTGCAGTGTCTGGTTGAGTTCCCTGACGGTCACCCGGGACAAATCCACTTTGGACAATTTTTTATTCACGAGCCGATGCACTCCAACTATAAACGGTGGCGGGTTCGGGTTCCCACAACCTGGCCTTTTCAATCCCCGGCAGGGAAACGAGCGCCCGATACTCCGAGGCCATCGCCACGTAATCGGAGGTTTCGGCCATTACCGCCGGCTTGCACGCGACCGGGTCGCGCAGAACGGCAAAACCATCGCGAGTGCCGATGGTCAGGGTGTAAAATCCGTCGAGATCCTTCAGCGCGTGTTTCAAGGCCTGTGGCAGGGAATCGCCCATTTTCATGCGCCAGGTCAGGTACCCGGCAGCTACCTCCGAATCGTTATCGGTCTGGAATTCGATGCCCTCGCGCTTCAAATTCTGGCGGAGATGGTTATGATTGCTGAGCGAGCCGTTGTGGACCAGGCACAGGTCCAGGCCGGTTGAAAATGGATGTGAACCGGAGGTGGTCACCGCGCTCTCGGTTGCCATGCGGGTATGCCCGATGGCATGGCTGCCGCGCATGGTGCGGACATGGAAACGTTCAAGCACAGATCCCGGAGTACCCACCTCCTTCATGATCTCGATGTTGCGTCCGAGGCTCATGATGCGCACTTCCGGATATCGGTCGCGCAGAAAACGTCGTAGTGACGGTTCCCTGGCCGTGACGACAAAAACTGCATGGGTCGAATTGACCCGGAAAGACGGCTTCATTTTCTGCCCGTGTTCGAGCTCCTGCGCCAGCCGGTCCCAGTCAAACCGGGGATCCGCGTGTTGCAGCGTGAGCTTGAGGCTGCCTTTCGGCGCCGGCGCGCCATAAATCGCGAACCCGGCGCTGTCGGGTCCGCGGCTGCTCATGCAATCCAGCATGTCGCTGAACAGCGCCCCCAATTGGGGCTCCAACGATTGGTTCTTAAAAAACAATCCGGCGATGCCACACATAAATTCTTGCTTGTCTGCGGGTCCGATCCCGCCTCCCGCAAATTAGTGTTGACTATTGTTGCTTAAAATGCAACTTAATTTGCATTGGAGTAATTTGGTGGATTAGGAGACTAGGAGGAATCAATGCCCGATCGCGAACAACTTCGACAGCAACTGGAACAGGCCGGGACCCGCTTTATTCTGGCGCAGTTTGTGGACATCCATGGCACGGCGAAGGTCAAGATGTCGCCGGTGGAATCGCTCAATTCGCTGCTGGACGAGGGTGCGGGCTTCGCCGGCGGCGCCGTCTGGGGCCTGGGCCAGGGGCCGCATTCCCACGACATGATGGGGCGGATTGACCCCGATTCCTACACGCCACTGCCCTGGCAACCCAACACGGCGCGGTTTGCCAGCGACCTGTACGTGGACGAAAAACCATATCCTTATTGCCCGCGGGTGAACCTCAAGCGCGTGCTGAAGCTGGTCCGGGAGAAGGGATTTCTGTTCAACGTGGGCATCGAGCCGGAACATTTTCTCGTGGTCAAA
This sequence comes from uncultured Bifidobacteriaceae bacterium, assembly GCA_964555775.1. Taxonomy (GTDB): domain Bacteria; phylum Verrucomicrobiota; class Verrucomicrobiia; order Limisphaerales; family UBA11358; genus UBA11358. The sequence continues at coordinate 6,998 of CAZKTW010000109.1, forward strand.
AATCCCGATGGCACCATTTCACCCTGGGATCCGGCACACGTGGACAACCTGTCCAAACCCTGTTACGACTACAAGGGCATCTTCCCGGCGCTCAATTATCTTCAGGACCTGACCACTTATTGCAATCAACTGGGCTGGGGCGTTTACCAGACCGACCACGAAGACGCCAACGGCCAGTACGAGGTGAATTTCAAGTACAGCGATGCCCTGACCACGGCCGACCGGTTCACGTTTTTCAAGATGATGACCAGCCAGACGGCGGCCAAATATGGCGCGATTGCCACCCACATGCCCAAGCCTTTCAGCAATCGCACCGGCAGCGGCGCGCACATCCATTTTCATCTCGCAGATGCCGCGACTGGCGGGAACAAGCTCGTGGATTCCGATGATAAACGCGGTTTTGGCCTGTCGAAAATGGCCTACCATTTCATCGGCGGCATCCTCAAGCACGCCCCGGCCCTGTGCGCCATCAACTCGCCCACCGCCAATTGTTACAAGCGGCTGCTGGTCGGACCCGGATTGTACAGCTCCCGGTCCGGCTTCACCTGGACGCCGGCATTCATCAGTTACGGCGACAACAACCGCACCCAGATGCTGCGGATCTGCGGTCCCGGGCACATCGAGGACCGCTCGGTTTCGTCCGGGTGCAATCCCTACCTGGTGTTCGCCGCCTACGTGACCGCCGGCCTGGATGGCATCGAAAATCAAATCGAACCCGGGGAACCCAATCTGGGCAATCTCTACAATCTGAGCCGGGAGGAAATTTATAAAAAAGGCCTGACCACGCTGCCGCAATCGCTCAAGGAGGCGCTGACCGCCTTGGAATCCGACAAGCTGGTCTTGAACGCCCTCGGCCCCATCCAGAACGAATTCCTCAAGCTCAAATGGCAGGAATGGAACGAGTATCACCGTCAGATTTCCAGCTGGGAAATCTCCCAGTATCTGACGATGTTTTAGCGCGGGAGCTTTGCGATCATGGAGACCTACGATCTCGCCGTCATCGGGGTGGGCGGCATGGGCAGTGCCATTGTTGCGCATGCCGCCGCGCGAAAACTCAAGGTGATCGGCCTCGAGCAGTTTTCCATTCCGAACACCCGGGGCAGTTCGCATGGCGCCACGCGCATCCTGCGGCTGGGTCTGCACGAAGGGCCGACGTATGTACCCCTCGTGTTGCGCGCCGTGGAACTGTGGCGCGAACTGGGCAATAAAACCGGCTCGACCCTTTTTCACAACTGCGGCGGGCTCGACGTGGCGCTGCCCGGCTCGCCCATCTTCAAAGGTTCCAAGGCCGCCTGTGAAAAATTCGCCATTCCCCACGAAATTCTGGATGCGGCGGAAACCCACCGCCGGTTTCCGGCCCTGCGGCCCACAACAGACATGCTGGCCGTTTACCAGCCCGGTTCCGGTTTCGTATTGCCCGAACTGGCCGTGACCACACATGTAAACCTCGCCGTGGAAGCCAGCGCCGAAATTCATGGACATGAACGCGTGCTCGCCTGGGAATCGCGCGGCAGCTCTTATCTTATCCGCACCGACCGCTCCAGTTATCAGGCGCAACAGATTATTTTTTCCGCCGGTGCCTGGATTGGCAAATTACTGGCCAAAGCAGGTGTCCCGGTCGTGCCCGAGCGCACTGTCCTCGGCTGGTTTTCGCCAAAAGCGAACCCGGCGCAGTTCCAGCCCGACCGGCTGCCCATCTGGATTGTGGATTTGCCGGACATCGGCCATTTTTACGGGTTCCCGATTTTCGGAATTCCCGGATTCAAACTTGGCCGCCTGCGCGAGGTGCCTTCGCCGGCGGTGGACCCGGACCTGCCGCGCCGCGAACCGGACGCGGATGATGAGGCCGACATGCGCCGTTTTGTGCAAGCGGCGTTTCCTGATGCCGACGGCCCGCTATTATCCATGGAAACCTGTTTCTTCGAGAATTCGCCGGACCGCGCTCCCATTATCGACCGGCTGCCAGGCGAACCGGGCGTGTGGGTCGCCGGCGGTTTCAGCGGCCATGGCTTCAAGTTTTGCAGCGCCGTCGGCGAATTAATGACGGACCTGGTCACCACCGGCTCGTCCCGTTTCGATTTGGGTCCTTTTCGGCTTTCACGCTTTAAGGTGCCGGGTTAAAACACATTCCCTGTGCAACCGACCTCCATCCATCGCGCGGAAACCGACCCGGACATTCTCCGTTGTTTTCCCGTGATGCATGAACTGCGACCGCACCTGCCACCGGACAGTTTCGTACCGACCGTTCGGCGCCAGCAGGAGCAAGGTTATCAACTGGTCTGGCTGGAAGCCGGCGGAGAAGTGGCCGCTGTGGCCGGCTATCGCTTCGGCGAAAACCTGGCCCGCGGCCGGTTTCTTTACGTGGACGATCTGGTGACCTCGTCCGCCGCGCGTCGTCACGGACACGGCCGACGGTTGTTCGACTGGCTGGTGGAACAAGCCCGGAATTCCGGTTGCCAGGAACTGCATCTGGACACCGGTGTGCAGCGGGTGGAAGCCCACCAATTTTACGAAAAACAGCAGATGACATTTGCCAGCCGGCATTATGTGCTGAAATTAAAACCGGTATGCTGACCCAGTCTCAGCTCGACGATTTTTTCTCGTACTTGCGCTTCCCCAGCATTTCCGCGGACCCAACTCAATGGTCGGCGTCGAGGAACTGCGCTGAATGGCTGGTCAAGAAATTTTCCGGCCTGGGATTTGCCGCCGTGCTCCATGAAACGGCGGGAGCCCCGGTTGTGCTCGCCAAATCTCCGCCGATTCCCGGCAAACGGACGGTGCTCATCTACGGACATTACGACGTCCAGCCCGTGGATCCCCGCTCGCTCTGGCGACAGGATCCCTTCGAACCGATTGTTGAAAACGGTTTCGTCGTCGCCCGGGGAGCCACCGACAACAAGGGCCAGACATTGTGTCACATCCTGGGTGCGGAAGTCGTGCTCAAGGAACGCGGCGAACTTCCGGTCAACCTCATCTTTCTGATTGAAGGCGAAGAGGAGATTGGCAGTCTGCATCTTGGTGATTTTCTGAAACAACACCGGCAGGAACTGGCCTGCGACGTGATTGTGATTTCGGATACCAGCATGGCCGGGCCCGGCTTTCCTGCCATCACCTGCGGCCTGCGTGGAATCGCCTGCCTGGAAGTCAAAATGCACGGCCCGAAAAGCGACCTGCATTCGGGGATGTTTGGTGGTGCGGTGGGCAATCCGGCGACCGAACTGGTGCGGTTGCTGGCCCGATTGCATCACCCGGACGGTTCCATCGCCGTGCCCGGATTTTATGATGACGTTATTCCCGTCAGCAAAAGCCAGCGGGCCGACTGGCGGACCATTCCGTTTGATGACCAGGCCATTCTTCAAGCCACGGGTACGCCGAAACTGGCCGGCGAGAAAGACTTCACCACGCTCGAACGATTGTGGATCCGGCCCACGGCGGAAATCAACGGTCTGACTTCCGGTTATCAAGGGGAAGGCAGCAAGACGATCATACCCCGCGAGGCTGGCGCCAAACTAAGTTTTCGCCTCGTTCCGGCCCAACACCCGGAGACCATCGCCGTCCAGGTCCGCACCTATCTCGAATCATTATGCCCCGATTACGTTCGCCTGGAGATTGCGTATGATCATGGCGGCGAACCCTGGTACGCCAGCCCTCAGTCGGCTTTCAACCGCGCTGCCCAGTCGGCTTTGCAGGAGATTTTCGGCCGCGCACCGGCCCTAATTCGGGAAGGGTTGAGCATTCCCATCGTCAGCCTGCTGCAACGCATTTTGAAACAGGATCCACTGTTGATCGGGTTCGGCCTGCCGGACTGCAATGCTCATGCGCCCAATGAAACCTTTCCGCTGGAACAGCTCGAACAGGGCATCCGTGTTCACCGGGCCTTGTTGGAACGGATCGCGAACGTTTAATGGAACCAGAGAACCCGCTCAACTCCGGAAAAACAGCTGCCAATAACGGCTCTCGCGCGATGGCGGCGAGCAGAAGTACGAACGGCAAAATCATCCATGGATTGGGCGCCTCCACGAGTCCGAGGTTGCCCGTGCCGGCAAAACCAGGTCAAACAGATTCTTGATGTAAACGGGACTGAACGGATCACCATGAAATCACATCAAAACAAAACCAAGGATTGGAAAAAAATCTGGCGCGGTTAAACTGAAACCGGTCCGGGTGCTGAATTTAAACCAAAAGGTCCTTATGCCATTGCTGAAACTTGAAACCTCCGTCGCGCTCGCCGACGACAAAAAGAAAGCGCTGCTCGCCTCCCTCTCCCGGATGGTGGCCGCGACGATTGGCAAACCCGAACAATACGTCATGGTCATCATCAGCCCGGCCGCCATCCTGATGTCCAGCAAGTCCGGTGACGCCGCCTTCGTGGATGTCCGCAGCATTGGCGGCCTGGGCGGCGACGTGAACCGGCAGCTCTCGCAGAAAATCGGCAGCCTGCTGAAAGAATCCATCGGCGTGCCGCCGGACCGGATTTACCTGAATTTCACCGATATCCCCGCCGGCAATTGGGGCTGGAACGGCGAGACGTTCGGTTGACGCGTCTGGCAGTTATCTGATTTTGGTGGCAGGGACGTTTCGGTTAGCTGAGCACAGCTTGCCGTATCTTCGGAAAAGCGGCAGAGGGCCCTTTGCATTACCCACAAGTCTAACCGGATTTCGGCAATCCCAACGGGATTGTG
>CAZKTW010000110.1:0-11594 GCA_964555775.1 uncultured Bifidobacteriaceae bacterium
CAGCCCCGACACAAGTTGAATCTGCTCTTTGCCTGCCACGTCTGGGCCGAAGCCTTGATCGATGAAGGTGCAATCCCGCAGGCGAGACAATTGTTATCCGAAGCCGCGTTGCTGGACCCCTCCGCTGTCTTTATCCAATCCCGTCTGAAGACACTTGGCCCGTGACCACCAATGACCTTCTTTCCGCTCTGAACCCTCGACCGCCGTTGTATGTTGAATGCCTGCTCGCGACGCCAGTCGGATTTGAATGTTTCTTCACCACGTGGCGAAGCTTGACGTCGAGAATTTGGCCCTTCTTTTCGCCCCACCGCATGGCGTGAAGCTTTACGCGGCCTTCGCCCGCTGGCTCCTGGCTCCTGAATTCTGGATTCAGCCTCTCCATCAGTGATCACGACCCCAGCTCCCATCTCCCAAACCGCTTTGCGGTTTTCGGGTCTTTGCGTGCTTTGCGCTCTCTGAGTTTCCTTTTGTCCGGCATCATGGAGATGATGGAGACCGGGCTTGGACCTGCCCTGCAAAAATCGAGCTTTGGTGATTACCGGGCGTTTGGTGGATTTCAATTCCCCACGCGGCAAGGCTGGCAGTCGGAGTGGGGCGCTGGCGGGATCCGGATTGGTTTGATAGAAGTGAACACGGTGAAATCTTCGGCGTTCAAGCTGCTCACGGAACTACAGCCCGGCAATTCTGCCAGAATGTCTCAGTCGGGTAAACGGTAAGGGGACCTGTGGTCAATCCATGCCTGATGTTTTCACCATAAACGTAAACGCGTTCTTGATACTGGCATGTTGGCGATCTCGTTTTAGCACTTAGCTTTTCCAGGCCCATCGCGTGCTCGCGATCTATCGGAGTTTATGCGGCTTGCAGCCTTTCTTCCCGACGATTTGAAATCTGCGTTCCTCTGCGTCATCGGTGGAAACCCTCAACAGTCTTTGCGGTTGATTCGAACTTCACGGCACTAGGGTCTGGGCAGCACAAAGTTGGTCCGCAGGAATTCAAGCCACTCGGGCAACTGGGCGGCGATGGTTTTGTAGCCGGTCGCCGCAAAGCAACTGCTGGCGATTTGTTCATAGAAGTGCGGCGAGGGCGCGGCATGACGCTGATGCAGGCGGGCCGCCTGTTCGTAAAACAAACCGAGGCCAATCGTAATCCGGTTGGCGACGGTTGCTGGTGGGTCAAATTTGCCGTGGGCGCCGTCGCCAGATAACAGGCGGCACATCTGTCCCAATTGATTCAGTTGGGATAAAAATGCCTGGTAGATTCTGAACGTATCCGTTTCCTCGGCGCCGAAGGTGGAAAGCTTGCACAGGATCCAACTGAACGAATTTTGCGGCACCAGGCCGGCGTGATCCTCCGCCAGCTGGCTTAATTGCTGGCGAATCAGGTTCCGCGAATCGGTGTCGTCCAGCAGCCGCCGCACCGGGGCCTGCTGGTTTGGCGGAACCAATGATGAAATCAGTTCATCCATACCTCAACGTATCGTAAATCAGCAGCTTTATTGCCAGCCATTTGAGAAAACGGTTGATTGTTGATTGTTGATTGTTGAGGGTCGAATAAAAAACAGCAAGTTGGAGTTCAAGCTTGCGCTGCGGGGCGGTCTTCCGTCTTCTCTAAACGTCATCATTTTTACTTGCCTAAACCCAACCAAGGGGGACACGTTGTCCCCAGCTTTCCCTAATGCCGCCCAGTCGAAATGATGCCGGTGCTTTCGGAAAAGTCCTTGAAAGCAAGTGAAGCTGCGAAATCCTTTAACCATTTCCCTGGCCTGCAATCTGGCCCTGGTAATCGCCTTGGTGGTGATGCGAAGGGGTTCAGCGGCAAAGACGAACGCCTCGCCGTCTGACACAAGCTTGCCAGCAACTGTGACCGCGGCGAAACTTTCCCCGACCGCAACCGAAACGCCGGTCCCGGTGGTTCCCTGGCGGCTGATCGCGTCTGCGGACTACCGGCAATACGTCGCCAACCTGCGCGCCGTGGGTTGCCCGGAATGGTTGCTTCGCGACATCATTGTCGCCGATATTGATGATCTTTATCAGCAAAAGTCCCGAACCGATCCAGTTTCCTTTGCGCCCTGGCAGGGGACGGACCAGCGCCGCAAGGCGTCCCGCGGCCGGTCGGCCAAACTGAATGCGCTGCGGCAGGAAAAATGGGCGCTGGTCAAATCCCTGCTCGGCTACGAGTGGGACAACCATGGCGACGAGGTCTGGAACCAGGGTTTTCTGACGGCCCTGACGTTTGGCTTTCTGCCGGATGACAAAGTCTCGCAAGTGTTGTTGCTCAAGGATCAATATGCCGAGTCCGCGCAAAACATCCGGGAGGACGCGAATTTCATCCTGATCGGCGAGGACCGCGCGCGTTTGCAGACCCTTTATGATGAGTTTGGCGCCGAGATGTCCCGGCTGCTCAACCCGTCGGAACTCGACGAACTGCAGTTGCGGGCGCAGCAGAGCTTTCTCATCGCCCATGACATGCATTTTGACGGCGTCGCGATCAGCCGTGAGGAATTGAGGGGGATTGTCCGACTGTCAAAGTCTTTCAAGGACATGGCCAGAGATGAATTTGTTTCGGCCCCGCCTTTGTCCGAAGCGGAGCAGGCCCGCCGGAAGGAGGCCTTTGACGCGCAGGTCAAAACCCTCCTCGGTCCGGGGCGATACGCGGATTACCAGCGTGCCCAGGACTTCAACTTTCGCGAAACCTTTGAATTCACCCAGCGCAACGCCCTGCCCCAGACCGCTGCCATCAGAATTTACGACGCCCGCCGCAGCGCCGAGGCGCAGTCGAATGAGATTCAAAAGGACGGGAATCTTTCTCCGGAGGAACGCGCGGCGGCCCTGGCTGTTCTGAAAGCCGCCACGATGAACACGGTTTCGTCGGTCTTGGGTGGCAGTTATCATAACTATCTGGCAGGCCCGGGACATTGGTTCAATGCCTTGGTCCAGCCGCCGGAACCGCAAACCGGGAGCCAAACGCAATGAAGACGCGCCTGATTATTGGTTTCTCCCTGGCGCTGAATGTGGCGCTCGCCGCGGCCATTTTCCTGTCGGCAAAAAAATCGCCGTCGCCGGATCATGCCCCCATGGCCACAACACCGGTTCCCGTTGTGAACCCGCAATCCCCGCCGCCAGCGGATGGTTCCCTGCCGCCCGGACTTCCTTTTCGCTGGAGCCAGATCGCTTCCAAAGACTTGAAAATCTATCGCGATCATTTGCGCACCATCGGCTGCCCGGAGCTCACGGTGCGCGAGATCATGCGGGCCGTGATCAACGAACTATTCGGGCCACGCCGCCAAAGCATCCTGGCCTCGTTTCAAGGGCAGTACTGGGACATGGTGCTGCATGGGGATCTGGTCCGGCGTCAAGGGCTGCCCCAAACCCAATATGGCCAGGCGCTTTCATTATTGGTCGCGGAACGGCAGCAACTGATCACGGACGTGTTGGGCCAGGATGTCCTGCCCGCCGAATTTGAGCGGGAGCGACTGGCGAATTTGGAGCAAAAACGTTCCTGGTTGTCTCCGGAAAAACGCGCAAAGCTGATGGCGTTGGAGGCTAAACACCAGCAGCAGCTGGCCGAATGGGCCGAGTCCCTTGGTTCGCGGGTGAATGGCATGCCAACGGCGGAAGACCAGGAACGCCTGCAGAAGTGGCAGCAGGAGTTTGACGAGTCGGAGCAGCAATTGCTGACGCCGAAAGAATTGGATGAGTTGAACCTCCGCGAGTCTGACGTGGCGGATTGGGCTGGCAGCCGGCCGGGTTTTAATCCGACCGAGGATGAGTGGCGGTTACTGACCGGATTGCGGTCCCAATATGAGGAGTCCCAACGCACGCTTACCAACCCGGACCTGACCGATGAAGAACGGATGGCGCAACAAAACGAGGCGCAGGCCAATTTTGACAACGCCGTCAAGGCGGCGCTCGATCCGGACCGCCTGGCCCAGTATCAACTGGCGAACAACGACCAGTATCAGGCGTTGCACAACGTGACGCAACGTTACGGCCTGCCCGATAGCGTGGCCGCCCAGAGCCTCAACGTGCAGCAAACCGCACAGACCCAGGCTGCCCAAGTGCGCGCCAACCCAGACCTGTCCCCCGAAGCCCGGCAGGCCGCGCTGAACGCCATTCAGCAGGAGACCGAACAAACCCTGTCACAAATCCTCGGCCCCAAGGTTCTCTCCTCGTACAAGGAATATGGCGGCGACTGGATCGCGGGCTTGGGCACCGCGGAATAGTGGGCCGTTGGTCGTGGCCGTTACTTGTCCGCCGCCGGTTCCATTCCGAAAACCAGGATTTTGAAGCGGTTGGGAACTTTTGGCTGAATCAACTTCGAGCACAAGCCGCCCGATACGCCGCTCTCTCAAGTCACGATTGATCGTAATGATCTGGGCCGGTCCTGCGTCAAAAAATAATTGAGATGAAATATTGACAAGGGGTATTAGATTTGTTGCAATCCCAAGTACCCCCTAGGGCTCGATATGGCTCGATCGATTGATATGATCGAATCCTATACCTATCGGCAAATCAATAAATAAAGTAACTCCTGGAGTCACACTTATGAAGATAAAACACCTCGATGTGGGAATATTATCGTTATTGACAGCATTAGTGAGCTTGGCCACCCCCGCGCATGCCTATGTCTATTCGTCTGAGGCGCAGTATGCCACATGGTCAAACGGGTCTGGTTTTACGATCCGCAACAATGTCTGGGGGAATTCCAATCCTTCCCAGTGGATGAATGTCAACAATATCAACAGCTATAATTTTTACAGCAACCAGACTGGCGGTGGCGTCAAGTCATTTGCGAGTGAAACCTGTAATCCCGGGGAAGTGAGTCTCTCCTCCATGACGCAGATGGACGCCTATTTCAGCATTGCGGTGCCTAACGACGCCAGTGGCCTCTGGTATGCCTACATGTACATCATACAGACCCAAAGCGATAAAGATGAAATCATGCTCTTTGAGAGATTCTATCCCGGCGCTCCCAATGGCGCCTTTGGAACTGTGATCTACAGCAATGTGACCTTTGGCGGTTCTACCTGGGCACAGATTTGGCGTTCCCCGGACTCCAGTTCCTCGCATCACGCCTACTTTTGCCTCCGCAGCGGCCAGCGAACGAGCGGTTACGACAACCTTCTCGACGTAATGAACTGGTTTAAATCGAAAGGCCTTTTGAACAGCTCCAATATCGAAGGCATTTCGTTTGGTGTAGAGATTACCTCCACCCTCGGCTGGCAGACCTTTTACGTGAACGCCTATACCGCCACCTGGAAGACTGCTTCGGGAGGCCAGCACATCTAGTTCTTAAGATCCATCAGGCATTTGACCATGCCCTGTCGGCACGGAAAATATAATACTCGCCCACCCGGCGTGGTAAACGGGATTTTATAAAACCAACCTCGGCGCTTGGGAGGAACACTCCCAAGCGCTGATTTCATGCAGAGCATTTTGCTCGATATTTGCCCAAACCGAATTGATCAACAGGTTACGCATTCAATGGAGTTATCCAACTTGAGAAATATGATTTCGCCATTCGCCGTTGCTCCGGCCATTTTAATGGTATTTTTGAGCCTTCCCGCCAATGCCGACGCGCCGTCCGGGACAGGTAATAACGCAAACACATCGCCTGCAACGGTTGTGAACCAGACGGCTGATTCCATCGCCGGGCAGCCACCGGAGGTTTCCCCACACGGGACAAATGAGGCGCAGCCTCCAGGAGTGGCCGCCAGCGTAAACGGCGAAAATATTTTGATCTCGGATGTATTTGATGCCGCTTTGCGCACGGCCGCCGCGAACATCCTCGATCAATTGACCGGCAACGTCCTGATCGATCAGGAAGCCAAGAAGGAAAATATAGTCGTCGCGCCAGACGAAATCGATGCACGAATCAGCCGGATCCGCAATTTCATAAAGCCCAAAGTGCTGGAAGACGACCTGAAACAACGGCATATGACGATGGACGAACTGCGTGGGCAGATGAGCGCAGCAATCGAAATTGAAAAACTCACCGGCAAAACGCTGCCTCCGGTAAGGATGTGTCATGTACGTGAGATTCTGGTTCGGCTTCGTCCGGAAGATACTCAACCGGCAGAAGGCGATAGCATGCACAGTCAGTCCGAAGCCAAAGCGATCATCGACAAGATACAAGAAGGCTTAAAGGCCGGTAAGAAATTCGAGGATTTGGCAAAGACATACTCGGACGACACTGGAAGCAAAGATGAAGGCGGCGATATCGGGATCATAACCGATGTCCCGGGTGCGGCAAATAATGTGTTGGCTCGCATGAGTTCCGTTCAGCCGGCCTTATTAGAGGCGGTCTTCGCACTGAAATCCGGCGAAGTCACACGAGCGCCCATAACTACAGAATTTGGTTACCTTTTTATAAAAGCCATAAGCACTAAGGCGGATCAAAATACTTCTGAAAAAGACTTGTACAACGAAGCGGAGTCCAAATCCAGGGAGTTACAATTCGAGAAAGTAGCTCCTGAATATGTGCAAGCGCAGCGGGAGAAAGCCAATGTGCAGATCTATTTTGGCGTCCCCGTGATTGGACCGGCAGGGGTGGCGGCTTCGGTAAACGGCGAAAACATAACCATATCACAAGTATCAAATCTGGCATTGACGGTGGCTGGGGCGTCCATCGTGGATGAGATGATAACCGCCAAATTAGTCGAGCAAGAGGCGAAGAAACTGAATATCACAGTGGATGCTGCCGAGATCGATGCGAAGCTCGATGAGATACGTGCCAGACTCAAACCGAAAACGCTGGAGCAAATGCTTGACGAGAATCATATGAGCTTGAAGGATTTTCGCAAAACCCAGCGGTTTCAGCTTGAAGCCGCCAAGCTCTTATGGAAATCGATGGAGCCACTAACATTGGTCCATGCCCGGCATATTCTTATTTTGACGAAAGGCGCCGCCGCATCCGGCGTTAAAGGTGTAAGACCGCATTCGGAAGCCGAAGCCAAGGCAATCATTGCCAAAATCCAAAAAGAATTGAAAGCCGGCAAGAAGTTCGAGGATTTGGCCCGGCAATACACGGAAGACCCGGAGAGTAAAAAGTCCGGCGGCGATCTGGGGATCATCCAAAGGCAAACTCCATTTGGCATGGATGTTTTCACGGCGGCGCAGGCGCTGAAAAAGGGAGAGGTGACACCCGAACCGGTTAAATCCGGCTATGGCCTCCATTTGATCATGGCCGAAAGCACGAATGCCGACTATTCTCCCGATGAGAAACAATTGTATGCCAATGCCGAAAAATACGTTCACGACATGGAGGTGCAACTGTTTATCCGCAGTTACTTAAAGTCACTGCGCTCCAAAAACCAAGTGGTCAATTACATGGAATGACCGGGTTCACTTTCCGACTGGAGGAAACGAAGGAATACACGGTGATCCGGTTCATGTTGGTCCAGGGAAATTGAAACCATGATGGTGTAAGAAGTTTCAAGCATTCAGTATCCAGTTTTCAGAAACTGAAAGCAGAAGGCGTGGCAGGTGACGGGTGGCGGAATTTGATGTTTAGCGGGCGCAGTCGCGCATGGCTTGCAGGACATCCTCGAGGTCTTTGATGGTCGTGCGGACATCGGATTGCTCGCCGTCGATCTGCTGGTGACCCAGGGCGGAAAGTTGATTCAGCACTTGCAGCTTGCTGGATATCTGCCGTTGCAGGTAGTCGCCCGGCGGCGGGACGGGCGCGCGCTGATTTTTAAGTTCGGTCCATTTGGTTAACAGCTCCTGAATCGATGGCTCGCTCATGTTGGGCTTGTTGTACCCTAAATGGCGCCAAAAGCAACTGGGTTGCAAGACAGAATCCAGAAGTCTGAAGACAACAGGGGGCGAGTATTCGGGGTTCCTTGGCTGCCGGTTCCAATCTGTGCGTCTGTGTCAGTTGTGGCCAAAGTGAAAGTCAGGAATCAGTTTTCAATGACCGTCAAAACGGCTAGATTCCAGGGAGAAAGGCAATTCGAGCACGAAATGTGGCCCGCCGTAATCATGGATCCTGGCCACGACGGCAAAGGAAAACGTTCATGATCATTCTCGACCAGCTGACCAAACGGTTCGGCGCCCAGACGGCGGTGGATTCGCTTTCCTTCGAGGTTCCCGCCGGTCAGATCGTCGGCTTTCTCGGTCCCAATGGCGCGGGCAAGTCCACGACGTTGAAAATGTTGACCGGCATGATCGAGCCGAGCGGCGGACGGGCCACAGTGTGCGGCCATGATTTGCAGCGCGAACCGATCGAAGTCAAACGCAACGTTGGGTTTGTGCCGGAATCCGGTGCGGTCTTCGAATCGTTGACGGGCCTGGAATATCTGGAAATGGTGGCGGCGCTCTACCGCATTCCCCAGAACGCAGCGCGGGCGCGCATCAAACAATTCATCGCCTTCTTCGATCTGAGCTTTGAAACGCTCACCGACAAATTGCTCGGCGCCTATTCCAAGGGCATGCGGCGCAAGGTCGTCATCACGTCCGCCCTCCTGCACAATCCGCCGGTGGTTTTTTTCGACGAGCCGCTCGATGGGCTCGACGCGAATGCCGCCGTCGGTTTCAAGGCGCTTATCCAGACGCTCGCGCGCGAAGGCAAAACGATTGTTTACAGCTCGCATATCCTCGACGTGGTCGAGCGCGTGTGTCACCGGGTCATCATCATCGACAAGGGCAAACTGCTGCTGGATGGCAAGCCCGACGAATTGGTCGCCGCGCATCAGGCCGGCACCCTGGAAAAACTGTTCACGCAACTCACCGGCGGGGCCGAACTGGAACGCCGCGCCGAGGATTTTGCCCGGACCTTCCGGCCATGAGCGAGTCAGAACCCAGCCTGCCACCGATCCTGCCGGAGCTGGTGCCGGCTCCGGAACGGACGCTGAGGCGATTGTTCCTGACGTTATTCCTGCGCGGGCGCGGCGCGCGCGGATTGAACAAACAAGGCGCGCCAAAATCCGTCGGCCAAAAGCTGGCGCTCTCGCTGCTGCTCTATCTGCTGTTCGGTTGCATGGCGCTGTTCTTCCTTCATCAGCCGGTGTTTGCCCTGGCGGTTTATCTGCATGCCATGACGTTTGTTTTTCTGGGCATGTTCGTGGCGTCGTCGGCAGGCGAGGTTCTCTTCAACAAGGAAGAGTCGGACATTCTGTTGCACCGGCCGGTCACGCCCCAGGCGATGTTGTGGGCAAAAATCCGTGTGCTCGTCGAGGTGTCGCTCTGGCTGGCCGGCGCTTTCAATCTCGTCGGACTGTTCGTGGGATTCGGTTCGGCCGGCAACTGGCGTTTTCCGATTGTCCATCTTTTCTCCACCGCCTTGGAGGCGTTGTTTTGCACGGGTTGCGTGGTGCTGGTTTATCAGCTTTGCCTGCGCTGGTTCGGACGCGAGCGGCTGGAAGGCCTGATGACCATCGCGCAGGTCATCGTGTCGGTGACGGCGGTGCTCGCCGGCCAGATTCTGCCGCAGATCGTCCTGCGTATGGGCCACGTCCTGAATGTCAGCGAAGTCTCCTGGTGGTTCAATCTGCTGCCGCCGGCATGGTTTGCGGGATTTGACGACGCGTTCTCCGGCAGCGCGCTGTTGGGTTCATGGGTGCTGGCGGCGCTGGCGGTCGGCGTGACGGCCTTGGTCCTGTGGGTTGCATTTATGAAACTGGCACGCGATTACGAGACCGGGTTGCAGGCGCTCAACGAAACGGTTTCCACCCGGGTCCGGAAGCGGAACCATCGACGCTGGCTCGACTGGCTGGTCAACGTGCCGCCGTTGAGCTGGTGGCTGCGCGATCCGGTGGCACGCGCCTCGTTCCTGCTGACCGCGGCTTATCTGATCCGCGATCGCGACGTGAAACTGCGCGTTTATCCCGGCATTGCGCCGGTTCTGATTCTGCCGTTTATTTTCCTGCTCCAGAATCATCACCACGGCGTTTCCGATGCTCCCGGTTTCGGCGTGCCGTTCTCCGGCATCTATCTCGGAATGGTGCCGTTGTTTGGGTTGCAACTGCTGCAATACTCTCAGCAATGGCAGGCGTCGGATATTTTCCGCGTGGCACCAATATCCGGGCCGGCCCAGCTCTCCCATGGGGCGAGGCGGGCCGTGCTTTGCCTGCTCGCCGTGCCCCTCCTGCTGCTTGTGGGCCTGATGGTCTGGCTGATGGTCGGCAATCTTTCGCAACTGGTTTTGTTCCTGCCGGGCCTCATCTCGCTGCCGGTTTTTGCCCTCATTCCCGCCCTGGGCGGTTACGGAGTGCCGCTCTCGCGACCGACGGATGCGGCAAAATCGGCCTCGAGGGGTCTGAACATGATGCTGGTGATGGTGGTCGCTTTCGGACTGGCTCAACTGGCGTCGATATCCTGGTCCCAAGGCTGGTTTGGGTGGCTGATTTTGAGCGAAACGGTTGTTGCCGTCGGTGTCTATTCCATCCTGCGACTGGCGGTGGCGAGAAAACGGTGGACGGCGGATGAGTAAGGTGCGAGAGAATCGGAAAGCGACGATTGAGGCCAATGGCTGAAGGGAAACTCAGAACCCTGAACGCGGCACATCGAACGTTGTCTGAAAAGGTCTGAAGTGGAACGGAAACCTCGAACGCTGAACCGCGAAAACAAATGAAGCCGCTCGAACCACCGGATAGTCATCATCTCTCCGCCGCCGCCGGCTGGTTGGGACTGCGCAATATCGCGGAGGCCGGCATCGAGCTGGATAAAATTGCGCCGCATTTCCGATCTCATCCGGAGGTGCTCGCCGTCCGATGTGACCTTCTCTTCCAGTCGGGAAACTGGGAAGCGGCGGCGGAAATTGCCGGGACACTCACCCGGTTGGAGCCGCAAGAGCCGGGAGCTTGGGTTTCGCTGGCCTATGCGACGCGCCGGAAAAACGGCGGGGGAATTCCCCAGGCCCGGGCGATTCTGATTGAGGCGCAACGGACTTTTCCCAAGGAAACCATCATCGCTTACAACCTGGCGTGTTATGATTGCCAGTTGGGCAATTTGAACGCGGCGCGGTTATGGTTGGAGAAGGCCTGCACCCTCGGCAATGTCCGTGCTGTCAAGCGCATGGCCCGCGAGGATCCAGACCTGGAACCGTTGTGGCCGGAAATCCTTGGAACCTGAAAATGGGGTAAGGGCCACAGTTTGGTGGGGAGAGGCTACGGACGAGCCCGATCGAGGACGCTCGCACCACCGAAAGCCATGAAATGAGCCGCCTGCACTGATTTCAATTGTAGCTCCGCGACTGTGCGAAAGCAGGGGCATTTACCCTGCAAATAAATATTCAAAATTGCTGTTGACAGGGGGATGGGTGTTTTATAGTTTGCCGTTGCTAGCAGAGCCGGGAAAAGACATAAAAGCCAGTTGCCCCTTGGATTTTTGATGGAAAAAGATGAGGGGGACGGGTTTTTTTGTCGTTTGGTGTATCGGGACGGACTAATGATTTTAATGCGCCCATGTAGCTCAGTTGGTAGAGCGCGTCCTTGGTAAGGACGAGGTCATCAGTTCAAACCTGATCATGGGCTCCACAATTTATTGACTAAAAACTAACGACATCAACGCAGGAGACTAAAATGGCTAAAGAGCAATTCCAACGAACGAAACCGCACGTCAACGTCGGCACCATTGGACACATTGACCACGGCA
>CAZKTW010000111.1:0-11464 GCA_964555775.1 uncultured Bifidobacteriaceae bacterium
ATGGACTTACATCTATACGAATATTTCCTCGGTTCCGACTAATCCTGCTCTGGCTGTTTATGTCTTCACGAATTACACTACCGCCACCTACTTGAGTGGCCCCACTAATTCTCAAATCGCATCGTTCCTGTCGCTCACCAATAAATTTACCGACAAACGGGAATATCAAACCAACTTTTTCGTCACCCAGATTGACATTAACAACTTGAGATCGTGGCTTACGACGGATCCATACGTGACGGCCAAATTCAGCGGCGGCATCTACCCCACCATCCTTTACGTGGCCGACCAGCGCAATGTCGGAACCAACAAGCTTTCCGCGGTGCGCCTCGTCAATGGGGCCAGGCTGCCCTACAATAACAAAATTGGCTTTTCCGTGGCCACCCCCAACCCGTTATACGTTAAAGGCCCTTACAACGTAACCGCCGACGGCGTCAATTATGCCTACACACCGGATTCGACCACCAACACCGGCACCACCGTACCGGCCGCCCTGTTGTGCGACGCCATCACCATCCTTTCATCGTCGTTTAATGACAGCACAAGTGCAGGTGCTGCCGGCAATGCATGCACCACCGGAACTGTCGGAAGCAACACGGTAAATGCCGCCGTTGTTACGGGCAATGTGCCCTCCACGGGCACAACCGAAACAACTTTCAGCGGTGGCGTGCACAATCTCATGCGCATGCTTGAGGATTGGAACGGTGACAAACTGATCCTTAACACTTCCATCGTTGTTCTATGGGCCAGTCAAATGGCCACCAACCAGTTTCGCAATCCCATAAGTTGGCCGAACACACCCCCCGTAAATCCTTACTACAACCCGCCAACCCGTCAATGGGGTTTCGATCCAAACTTTTACAATCCGTCCTTGCAACCGCCAGGTGTCCCCTCGGCCCTCGTGCCCGTTCGTTTCAATTGGACGGTGCCTCCGCCCAACACCACCAACAGTTACATCGGCAACTACTAGCCCGATGGCTTGGCGCTTCACGCGACGGTTTTAAAATTGTCGCTGTCAATGTTCGGATGACAATCGGCAACAAGCCGCATGGGTTCGAGCGGGTGGCGCATCATGCCAATCGGACAAACCAAGTCACACTGCTCACCCTGCAAGTGGATGCGCTTATCAAGATTCTGATTCACCGTTGAGGCCCACTTGTCACGTTTTAAGACAACCAGGCACGCCCTTGCAATCAAGAGTGTTCTCATACCGTGGTAACTTCTCATTGTGGTATGTGGCCTGCTTAAATACTGCGGTTGGGCTGTAATTGTATAAACCTGATTCCGTATGCAGATTCGTTTCAAACAACCCCACCAACGGAATGCGGTTCGCGCCTTCACGCTGGTGGAAGTCCTGGTGGCCTTTACCATTTTTGGATTGGTGTCTGCCGGGATGGTGTATGGCTACGTGGCGGCCAATCGGATGGCAGAATATAATTCGCAGTCGTTGGCCGCCTTGTCGTATGCGTCACAGGGAATGGAGCGGATGCGCTCGGCCCAATGGAATGCAGAAATGAACGCCACCACCAACGGGCCCGGAACTTCGGACGTGTTACCCTTGACGGTTCAGCCCGATGGATCCTTTTCTTACTCGACCAATGAGGTTGACACCCTGGACGTTCCCTCAACGGGCGCATCGATAAACGTCACCAATTACCTCACCGTCACGCAGATTTCCACCAACCCGTCACTGCGGCGGATCGTCTCGCAGGTTGTCTGGACCCTCCCGCTGACCGGCAAACCGGTCACCAACACCATTGTCACCCTGCGTGCCCCTGACGAATTCCAATGAAACCTTTCAAAAACATTCCCGGCCGGGCGCGGCGGAGAAACTTGCGCGGGTACACGCTGGTGGAAATGATGATTACCATCGGGGTCTTCCTGTTTATCTTCACTGGCGTGATGGTCGCCGTTCAACTTTTCGGGTTGCGCATTTACACCCTGGCGGCGACCAAAATGGTGGCCACCGCCGGCGGCCGCAACGCCCTGAATCAAATTCGGGACCAAATCCGGGGCGGAAAAACAGTTTTTGTCGGGACCTGTTCCGCGCCCGTCTATACCTCCTTCTCCCTCATTTCAACCACCAACCAGCAGGCGGGCAATGCGTTGATCGTTTATCCTACCACGAATACGAGCTGGTACACGATTTTCTATCTGGATACCAGCGGCCCGACCAACAACCTGACCAACAGCCTGGTGCAATTCGATGTATCCAACAACGCCACCCTCTATTCCAAAACACTGACCCGGTTCGTGACCAATCAGGTCATTTTCGATGCCGAGGATTTCCAGGGAAATATTGTGTCGAACTATCAGGTTTTGGATAACCGCCTGCTTATCAGGGTGACGATGCAATTTTCGCAATTGGAATACCCCATCGGCTTCATCGGCGGGGCGCGGCGCGATGCTTACGATTCCTATCAATTGCGCACGCGTGTCTTCCGTCGCGCCTGGAACTGAAAGCCAAAGGACGCTATGCAAACTTTATCCCAGCCGGCACCACGAAACAACGGGGGTTACGCCCTGCTCATCACCTTGTTGTTTTTGTTTGTGAGCCTGATTGTCTTTGCGAGCATGATGTTTTGGATCTCCAGCAATTCCAAGGTGACCTCGCGGAACAACCAGTTCAACTTGAGCGAAGCCGCCGCGGAAGCCGCCGCGGAAAAAGTCCTTTCCCAGATGAATTACGACTTCATCGCCCAAAGTATTTCGAATAGCGGAACCTATTACGGCAGCACCTTTATTCCCGATCAGACCAATGATCAGGCAAGCTGGCCCGTCAAATATGTCTTCAGCGACACCAATGGCGTCCAAGACCAGATCAGTGTCAATATCGGTCCCTGGACCACCAACACGGTGCCTCTGCTATCCCAATACGTAGGGTTGTATGGCGAGGTGCAGCCTTGCACCATCACCGCCACCGCCACGCCCATCGGTCAACCTTACATCGTGCCGGCCACCATCAGTGAGGGCATTCAATTCGCCTGTATCCCTCTTTTTCAATTCGCCATTTTCTATAACATGGATTTGGAAATTGACCCCGGGGCTGGCATGCTCATCCAGGGTCCGGTGTGGTCCAACGGCGGCATTTGGTCGGGCACGCCGAATGTTAGCTATAATTCATCGGTGGCGGCTGTGGGACAGATCTATCTCGCCCCCACCGCCTCCGATCCCTTTTGCCCCGGCAAAAATGACAGTGGCACGCCCATCGGAAACTTCGCCATGGCGCCCAATGCTGGCAATGCTCGAATAACCATGCCGATCGGCACCAACAATGATCCCGCCGCCGTCGCAGCGCTGATCGACCTGCCGCCCGCGGCCTATCCCATGAACTCGAATGCAGCCTATTCGACAAACGGCCAGATCTATTTCGCCAACGGCGCCGACCTCTATCTCACCAATTTCCCCAACGGCACCAATTGGGGCACCCTCCCACCCAAAGGCACCAACCTGGTTCTGTTTTATCAGGATGGAATCAACAGCCCCCATCAGACCCAACTCCCCTATGATTTCTATTTTATTACAAACAGAACTCTCGGCACTCTTTTTCCCACCAATGTCGTATGGCCAAGCACGTCCACCAACCTCAACAACGCCACCAACATTTGGTATGCCGGCTATTCGTTTGTGACAAATGTTTCGTTCTCCGACTGGCGCGAAGGTTGGAATGGAGGTTTAGGTCCGGCAAAAAAAGTCCAGGCTGTCCAGATAGACCTCCAAAAATACAACATCTGGCTCACCAACAATACCGCCACCAACAATGGCGGCCAGACTTACAACAACCAATGCAAACTCAACACTCACAAATCCCATCCGATTGACTCCATTTATATTTATAACGCCGTTCCTTTGACCGGCACCACCCTCCCGGCGGTGCGCGTCTATAACGGAGGCATGTTGCCGCCACAAACAGCACCCTATGGTTTCACCGTTGCCACCAAGATGCCAATGTATGTGTATGGTCACTACAATGTATCGAACAACATTGGCTCATCACTCGGCCAAAACAGTACCACGTACACCTGGCCGGCAGGACTGATGGCCGACTCCATCACCGTCCTTTCCTGCAATTGGCAGGATAGCAATCCTGGCAAGCTTCCCACACCCACCACCACCACGGTCAATGCCGCGATGCTTGAAGGGATAGTCCCGTCAACCAATGGCATCTACAGTGGCGGAGTCGAAAATTTTCTCCGTTTGCTGGAGAATTGGCCAAATAATCTCCCCCTGTGGTATAACGGCTCCATCGTGGTTATGTTCCCGAGTCAAATCGCGACAAATTATCAGCGGCAAACAGGTAACTATTATAATGCGCCCAAGCGCAATTGGTCTTTCGACCTGAATTTTAGACAGCAAGCCGGGCTGCCGCCACTGACTCCGCAATCCAAGGGCGTCATTCGCGCCGCGTGGTCCAGGCAGTAATCGTTCCGCCGGAACGAAACGGCAGACACCGCCATTCCCGCTCAAAACGTTCTTCCGCTGGCCGGTTGGGGCTTCTAAACTACCGGCGTGAAAGCCGCCATTCTGCACGGTCGGGAAAAAATTCAGATCGAAGACATCACACCTCCCGCGCTCAAACCGGGCGAGGTCCGCATCCGCATCGAAGCCGCGCTCACCTGCGGCACCGACCTGAAGGTCTTCAAGCGGGGTTACCACGCCAAAATGATCGTGCCCCCCGCCGTCTTCGGCCATGAACTGGCCGGTGTGATTTCGGAAGTCGCCGATGGAAGGGCAGGCAGCCCCCTGGCCGCCGTTTGTCCGGACGACAAAGACGGCGCGCAAGGCTCCTCGCGCCGAAGCGCAGAGAAGGCGGAAGTGACGCGCCCTACCAATACAACAGATGGGACGTGGAATATCGGCGATCGCGTCGCTGTGGCGAATTCCGCGCCTTGCGGCAGTTGTTTTCACTGTTCGACCGGCCAGGAAAGCCTCTGTGAAGACTTGTTATTTCTCAACGGCGCCTATGCCGAATCCATTGTCGTGCCCGCGCGTCTGGTCGAAAAGAATCTTCTGCGGCTCAAGCCCGAAACAGATTTCCGCGACGCCGCGCTGGTCGAGCCGCTCGCCTGCGTCGTTCAAGGCGTCGAGGACTCACATTTGCGCGCCGGACAAAATGTGCTGGTTCTCGGCGCGGGACCGATCGGCCTGATGTTTGTCGCGCTGGCCAAAAAAACCGGCTGCCACGTGACCGTGGCCGGACGCCAGACCGCGCGGCTGGCCGCGGCGCAACAACTCGGTGCGGCCGAAGTGGTTGACATCGGCGACGGCAGTGGACTGGTCACCAAGGTTCGGGAAGCCACCCACAGGCACTTCGACACGGTGATCGAGGCTGTTGGCCATCCGGCGGTTTGGGAAGCGGCGGTGCATCTGGTGCGCAAGGGCGGTACGGTCAATTTCTTCGGTGGCTGCCCGTCCGGCGCCAGCATCACGCTGGATACCACGCTCATCCATTATTCCAATCTCACCCTGCTCGCGAGTTTTCACCACACGCCGCGCACGATCCGGCGGGCATTGGAATTCATCGAGGCAGGCGTGATTCGCGCCGCAGATTTCGTGGATGGGGCATGTCCGCTGTCGCAATTGCCGGAATTGTTTCAATCCATGGCCGCGGGCAATCACGCCATCAAGACCTTGATCCGCGTCCACGAGTAATTGAAGCGCGGGCAGCTCTTTGTTCGCACGCTAAAGCGGTTTCAAAAATACTGTGGCCGGAGCGCGGCGTTCACGCCGCTTCAAATTCGCCGGGCCAATCCCTGTTGAAGCGGGCTGAAGCCCGCGCTCCATTCAAGGTGTGGGTATCGAAAATGGCCACAGTTCTAATTGAACCGCGCTAGAGCAGTTTAAATAAATTCGTAGCCGCGAACGTCAGTTCGCGCCATATCATTTCCCTTGATCCGATTTGCGCCGACTGACGTCGCCGGCTACACATTTTTTGAAAGCGCGCTAAATCACAAAAATGCGGACAAGGCTGTCCGCGCTCCGGACTTTACGGTTTCAAAAAAGCCCCCAGATCCTTTTGCATCTTTTTCAGGTCCGGCAGGTTGATGTACATCATGTGGCCGGCGTCGTAACCCGCATAGATGATGTTCGTGCGATAATCGGCGGCGAGCTGCATGTGCTCGAGCGCGTGGCGCATCGTGTCCATCGGACAGACCAGATCGCACTGCCCGCCCAGCACGAGGACGCGCATATAAGGATTCTGGTTCATCGTCGAGGCCAGTTTGTCACTGGCGTTGGCATAATTGTTCCGCACGCCGTAATTCCACGGCTGCACACCAGCCAGGATCTCGTAAGGCAGATCATTCTCAAACTTCAATTCGCCGCGCACATATGAATTCATCGCCGCGGAAAACGGCCCCAGCGTGGCCGAGCTCGATGGATCAAAATCGGGGTACGGCGACGCGGGATCATCATCGCGGCCGGTAAGCCGCGCGTCATAGGCGCCAAGGATCAGGCCCTCATCGTGCAGGAGTTGTTTGCGGAACACCCCCTCGTCCACCCGCAGGTTGTTGTCCTCGATGATCTGCGCCTTCAAACCGGTGAGCCGCGCGAGTTCGGCGGCAATCTTCTTCCGCTCCTCCAGGGGAAGGGCATCGCCCTGCTGCAAGGCCACGGTGTATTCACCCCGGGCAAACTCGCGCGCCTCGGCGAGCGCCTTGGGCAGATCGGATTGCAAATCCGGCGGCAGTTTTTTGTGAAATCGCGCCGCCGCCGTGTATGCCGGCAGATACAGCGTGAACGGCACGTCGTTTCCGGTCTGGCCCCAGATCGTGCCGAAATCCAGAACGCCGGAGACCAGAATCAAGCCATTCAAATACATCCCGTAACGCGAGCGCAAGTGGTCGGCCAGCCCCGCCGCGCGAAAAACCCCGTAACTTTCGCCACAGAGATACTTCGGCGAGAGCCAGCGTTCGTGCCGTGTGGTCCAGAGCCGGATGAAGTCACCGACGGAATCGAGATCGGCGGAGTCACTGAAAAACTCGTCCACCTTTTCGTCCTTCACCGGGCGGCTGAACCCTGTGGCGACCGGATCGATGAACACCAGGTCACTGTCCGCCAGCAGGGAATATTCATTGTCCACCAGGCCAAACGGCGGCGGCGGCAGCGTGCCGTCCTCATTCATCTTCACACGGCGCGGGCCGAGCGCGCCAAGGTGCAGCCAGACGGACGACGAGCCGGGCCCGCCGTTGAAACAAAACGTGACCGGGCGCGCGGATTTGTTGGTCTGGCCGGCACGGGTGTAAGCAACGAAAAAGACGGACGCGCGGGAAGTGCCATCCGGCTTGAGCAGCGGCAACATACCGGTCTCGGCCACATAGGTGACGCGCTGGCCGGCAATGGTCACGGTATTGGTGATCAAGACCGGCTTGTGCGTGGCATCGGGAATCGTCCCGGCTTCCACCTTTGCGGCGGGCGGCTCATTGGTGCCGCCGGCGGGCGAATTGGTCTTGGGCGCATCAGCGGCGTGCAGGCCGGCGGCGAAGGCGAGAAGCAGAATCCAGCTGTGTTTTTTCATTTGAATTTCTTCGTTCTTACGCCGGGGAAAATGCGCTTTTGCCGTTTTGAAGGCAAGCCGTGTGTCGGGCGGAATTGCGGTTTGGTGAATTGGGTGAAGATGTGAACAACTTTCCACGGAAGTTCTTGCCCGCAAGCGGAATCCATGAGACAAAACATGGAAGCAGTTTTTCTTAAAAAGTATTATTGTAAGATTAGCGTATGTTCATAAGTAGAAAACTTATTTCTGGGAAAGTTTTCACGGCCATTAATCCCCAGGCACGGCGGCGGGCTTTCACGTTGATCGAGTTGCTGGTCGTCATTGCCATCATCGCCATTCTCGCCGCGCTGCTCCTGCCGGCGCTGACCAAGGCCAAAGACAGAGCTAAAACGATCAGCTGCAATTCCAGTTTACGGCAGTGGGGCCTCGCCTTGCAGATGTATTTGACCGACAACAACGACGGCATTCCGCATGATGGGATGAATCCAACCACGTATAATCCCGGAGATTCAATACAAGCCAACGCTTGGTTCACTCTGTTGCCGGAGTATGTCGCGGAAAAACCGCTTTCCGCCTACACCACTAATGCCACCGCCAACTCTTCGGAAAAAAATTCTCGCATTGTCCCCTTTCCGGATGGGTTGGGCAAAATATACAACTGCACTGCAGCACGAATGGTAGCCAACGACTTTTCCCAAATAGATGGTAATGGGACAGGCATATACGGCAAGGACGGGTTTTTCAGCCTGGGTATGAACATCGATCTAAAACGCAATCTGCCGAATTACTCCAGCACGTATGATTATCCTCAAATGCCTAAAATAACCAAAATAAAAAGACCAACGGACACGGTTTTCATGTTCGACATGGCTTTTAGCCCGAGTTCGGAAGGTGACGTAAATTCTAGTCAGAAATACAATTCCAGCAATCCCGCCAATCGCTGGCGCAGTTTTGCTTCCCGTCATACCAAAGGCGGCAACATCAATTTTCTAGAAGGCCACGTCGGCTACTACAAATTAAACGCCGTTCAAGCTGGCGGCAGTATGACTGGGGGAGCGGCAGAATACGCCGGCGCACCTTTGATTTGGAACCCGCCTTATCGCGACCTCAAGCCATGAACCTGCTTTAACAATCAGTGTAACCCGAACCCGGAAAATCCATGAAAAAAAACTCATCCTACTTGAAAACCACCCTCACTCTGGCGCTCGCTGCCTTTGGCCTGGCGCTGCTTGGCCAACAGGCATCCGCCCAAACCATTCTGTCCAAATGGACGTTTGAAACCCTCACGTTCACGGCCCCTTCGCCTTACACAAATGCCAACATCAAGGTGTGCACCAACGTTCTGGCGGAGGCTGGGGTCAATCCTGGCACGGCTTCGGGTTTCCATGCCGGCGGCTTTGGGAGTGTCACTTATTCCACGGTAACGGGCAATGGTTCGAGCAAGGCGCTGACTTCCACGGGATGGACCAACACTCCGGGCGATTATTACCAGTTCACCACCAGCACGCTGGGCTTTCAAAATATCAACATTTCATTCGATCAAATGTCCAGCGGCACCGGCCCCGGCCGTTTTTATGTGGCTTACAGCACGGACGGCGTGACCTTCACGCAGTTCGGCGATATTTACAATGTGATCAACGCCACCTGGAACACAACGACCCCGGCCACCACCACCTCATATTCATTTGACTTGAGCTCGGTTGGCGCGATCACCAATCAACCGCTGGTTTATCTCCGCCTGGTCAACGCGAACAATACTTCGGCCAATGGCGGGACGGTGGGCACCGGCGGAACCTGCCGGATTGATAACGTGGCCATAACCGGAACCCTCCCCGGAGGGCCTTCAATCGTCACCCAGCCGCAGAATACGACCAATAATTTTGGCGACACAGTCACTTTGACTGTGGCTGCCGCCGGCTCCGCCCCGCTTGACATCCGTTGGTATTATCCCAATCTGAATACGCAACTTGCCGATGGCGGCAGTGGCTACGGTTCCGGGACGATTTCCGGCTCAACCAACCCGACCCTGACGCTGACCTTTGTGAACACGAATCAGGCGGGAAATTATCAGGTCATCGTTTCCAATTCGATTGGCACCGTTACCGGCATCGTCGCCCATTTGACGGTCAACGCCCGCCCGGCGATTGCCGCCAATATCGCCTATCTCCACACCTTGCATGATGCCAATTTCGTTCTGACCGACACCACCAACCTCTATCAGGTCGATGGCATCGTCACCACCCCGGGAAATCTGGTTTCGGGAACCACCGAGGTCGAATCATTCTTCGTGCAGGATGCTTCCGGCGGCATGGATGTGTTTTTCCGCGGCGGTTTTCCCTTCCCCAGCGCCGGCGATCACGTGCGCGTCACGGGACCGTTGCTTCAGTTCAATGGCTTGCTGGAACTAAACCCGCTCAATGGCAATCCCGCGCACAGCGTGGAAATTCTGAGCTCCGGAAATCCGCTGCCTGCGCCGCAGTATTTCAGCTTCGCGTCCCTTCCCTCTCCGACGGCGATGGAAGAAACCATTGAAGGCAAGTATCTGGTGGTCTCAAATGTCTTTCTAGGCATCACCAACGCCGATCCACACCTGGTGGGCAACGAAATCATTTTTATGACCAATATGACCGGACAGGTGTTCAGGATGATTGTGGCCAACAATCCGGCTCTTCCCACCATTGGCTACACTTTGCCCGGGGCCTTCGCCACTTCCGTCAAAAGTGTGATGTCACAGAACCAGACCAGCGGAACCGTGTTCACCAATAGCTACAGTTTCGTCCTGGCGGATTTCTCGCAGATTGAGGTCGGCACGCCGCCCGTGCTGCCCACCCTTCTGAATTACCAATTGTCAGCTCCAAACTTCACGCTGACCTGGAATGATGCGACCTTCAGTCTGCAATCGGCAACCAACGTCGCCGGGCCTTACACAACCCTCAGTGGAGTCACGAGTCCTTTCACCACCAATACCGCTTCAAATTCACAACTGTTCTTCCGTTTGATGCGCTAGATTTGAGGGCGTCAGGGTAAACAATTCAAGGGCGGCTTCGGCCGCCCTTTTTATTTGAACCCGAACTCCGAAGCTGGCAGGGCCGGCGCGCTGCGCTGGCCCCGCGCCGTCCAGGCGCGGAACTGCGAGGCACATGGCAATTTCATTTGCACCATTTCTTCTGACCGCCGAACGCGGTCGGGAGCAGCGCAGCGCGCTGTCCCTGCCACCCATTGGCTGAGCGCTATTTCGGAGTTCGGGTTGAGACAGGCCGGTTTGAAAAACCCTGCCCATGCTCTCACAAGCACGCGGAAGCCGCCGGCAATTCCGAATCCGTCTGAGCCTGGCGATGATCCGGTCCTGAGCGTGGTTATAATCCCATCCGGATTGCCGGCACGGAGGAGGATCCAACCTTATTCGCCGATGATTTTCACCAGGACGCGTTTACGGCGGCGGCCGTCGAATTCGCCGTAGAAAATCTGTTCCCAAGGGCCGAAGTCGAGTCTGCCTTTGGTGATGGCGACAAGGACTTCGCGGCCCATGATCTGGCGTTTCAGGTGCGCGTCCGCGTTGTCTTCGCCGGTGCGGTTGTGCTGGTATGGCGAGGTTGGCGCGTGCGGGGCCAATTTTTCCAGCCACACCTCGTAATCCTGCAGCAAACCGTCCTCCGCGTCATTTATGAACACCGATGCGGTGATGTGCATGGCATTCACCAGACAAATCCCTTCTTTGATCCCGCTTTTTTTGACCAATTCCTCGACCGTACCGGTAAGGTTGACGAATCCCCGGCGGTTCGGGACTTCAAACCAGAGATGTTCGGTCAGACTTTTCATCCGCCATTATCCAGCCTCAAACTGCGGCCGCAACCAGATCGCCGACTTCGCGCGTGCCGTGACCCATTTTGCCGGCGGCGAGCGACTTGATCTTCGTGTTGATGATTTTCACGACGGCTTCTTCGATGGCGGCGCCCGCTTTGGCCTCGC
>CAZKTW010000112.1:0-11396 GCA_964555775.1 uncultured Bifidobacteriaceae bacterium
CGTGATCAGTTTCAATCCGCAAACGTCCCCACTTACGCAAATCACGGGAAAATATTACAAGACCGAAAAGGACGGAAGCATTTCCAAACCACCCGTGGAAGTGCCTTTCTCCGTTGAATATGCCATGCTTCCCGAAGACGTGGTAAAACAGTTGATCCGTTCGAATAACATCGTGATGACCATGCCGAATGCCATGTTGATCAGCGCGCTGTGGACCATCGTGCCGTTCCTGGCCATCGGCATCCTGTTCTGGTTTTTCTTCATCCGCCAGATCAAGATCGCCGGCAAGGGCGCGTTGAGCTTCGGCAAAAGCAAGGCCAAGATGCTGGCGAAGGAACGGAACAAGACCATGTTCAAGGACGTGGCCGGCATTGAGGAGGCCATCGAGGAGGTTTCCGAACTTGTCGAATTTTTGAAGGATCCGAAGAAATTTCAACGGTTGGGCGGACGGATTCCCAAGGGTGTGCTGATGGTGGGGCCGCCCGGTACGGGCAAAACGCTCCTCGCCAAGGCGATTGCCGGCGAAGCCGACGCGTCATTCTTCAGCATCAGCGGTTCGGATTTTGTCGAAATGTTTGTTGGTGTCGGCGCCAGCCGTGTGCGCGACATGTTTGAGCAGGCGCGCCGGACCACGCCGTGCCTGGTGTTCATCGATGAAATTGACGCCGTGGGGCGCAGCCGCGGCCACGGCCTCGGTGGCGGCAACGACGAACGCGAGCAAACGCTCAACGCGCTGCTCGTGGAAATGGACGGCTTTGACACGCAGGAAGGCATCATCATCATTGCGGCGACGAACCGGCCGGATGTGCTGGATCCGGCGCTGTTGCGCCCGGGACGTTTCGACCGGCAGGTGGTGGTCAACCTGCCTGATGTGCGCGGCCGCGAAGGCATTTTGAAGGTCCATGCCAAAAATGTGAAGCTGTTGCCGGAGGTGGATTTGTCCATCATTGCGCGCGGCACGCCGGGTTATTCCGGCGCGGAGCTGGCGAACCTGTTGAACGAGGCGGCCTTGCTCGCGGCGCGGCTGAACAAAAAAGGCGTGGGCATGGAGGAATTGGAAGAGGCGCGCGACAAGGTCCGCTGGGGCCGCGAACGCCGCAGCCTGGCCATGACGGACGAGGAAAAGCGTTGCACCGCCTGGCACGAGGCCGGCCATGCGCTCGTCAACATGCTGCTCGATCACACGCACCCGCTGCACAAGGTCACCATCATCCCGCGCGGGCAGTCGCTGGGCTCGACGATGCAATTGCCGGAGAAGGACATTTTAAGCCGCAGCCGCAAGGAGATGCGGGACGACATTGCGGTGACCATGGGCGGGCGCATTGCCGAGGAAATGGTGACCGGGGACATTTCGACCGGAGCCGCGATGGACATCCAACAGGCGACGAACATGGCGCGGGCCATGGTCTGCCAGTATGGCATGAGCGACAAGGTCGGCATGGTGCAATACGGCACCGACGATGAATTTGTGTTCCTCGGCCGCGAGATGGGGCGCCCGAAAGTGTACAGCGAAAGCACGGCGCGCGAGATCGACGAGGAAATCAAACGCCTCATTGACGATGGCTACAAGACCGCGCAGACGATCATGCTCAACAATCGCAGCAAGCTGGAATTGATTGCCAATGCGCTGCTCGAATATGAAACCCTCGACCGTCTGCAGGTGAAAGAAATCATCCAGACCGGTAAGTTCACGCCGCCGCCGCCCAAGCCGCAAAGCGGGCCGCTGATGGGCGCGCCCGCCGGCACACCGCTGCCGGAAGCCCCGGCCAAACCCGTGCCGCCGACTTTGCCCGGTTTGGGAACGCCGGCTCCGGCTCCGGTTTGATGCTGATTAGCCCTCCACGAGGCACGAAGGATGGAGGTCAAGTCGCGGACTCACCCCTCACCCTGACTCACTCCCCGTTGAGTGGCGAGGGAACGGCAAACGGACGTTCAGCCTCAGCCGATGAAGTACCCCCATGATTGTCGTCGCTTTTCAAACCCACCGCTCGATGATACTCCCTCTCCGCTCCATCGGATGGAGGGGAGAGGGCGGGGTGAGGTGAGGTTCAGCGCGGATGACTTTGGCGTCTCGGCAGAGCGCCGTTATCCCGGAAAATTGAAAGCATGGCTTTCTACCGAAGCCGCTACGCTTGCTCTGCAGAAATTTACTTCCCCTTTTCCAGGTTTTTCAAATCCTCGGCCAGGAACTGGGTCACATCCTTGAAGCGGGCGATGTTGTCCGGATTCACTGCCATCAAGGTTTTATGCGCTTCCAGGCAGGTGCGGGTGATTTCCTCGTGGGTCGGGTGGGCCGGTTCCGGGGCGCTGGTTTGAACGTCGTTGGGAAACGACAGTGGGCCGGCGATGATTTTGAACAGGGGCAGCGCGCCCAGGTTTTCGAGCAGCTCGGTGATACGGACGTTGGGATTGGACAGTTCGATGCCGCGTTGATTGGGGGCGGTCGCCTGGTTCATTTTTAAGCCGAACCCGGCCAGGACACCGAGAAACGTGCTGTCCATGAGCACGCATTCGGACAGGTCGATGATGAAATGGCTGTAGCCTTTCTGCGCCAATCCGGCGAGCAACACCTTGAAATCGGGGCTGAACGTGAAATTGGCGCGGCCGGAGACCTTGACGCAGGCAAACTCCTTGCCCACCAGCACCAGTAATTTTGCAGACGACGTTGGCATTCTCAAAAAATTTGCATGTTTTATGCCGCCACCGCGGACGGCAGGACAATCTGCACCAGCGCTTCCTGCAACACCAGCGCCTCGTCCAACCCGCTGGACACCAGCCGCCGGTTGCAGCGCAACAGCAAATCCATCGCCCGGACCAGTTCGGGCAGGCTGTATTTTTTTGCCTGCGGCAACGCTTTGTAAAGCACATAGGGATTCAAAGCCAGCGGATTAAAGCGCCGATCCGCCGGCAACTGGTCCGCCGGGACGTGTTCCAACTGCGCCTTGAAACGGTTGTAATCCATCTCCGGCTTGATCCAGCCTTCGCGCAGCATTTCCTTCAACAACAGCATCGCGCGCACCTTGGAGATCAAACCGTAAAGCAGACCGATTTCGGAGCGTTGCGAATCCGTTTTGACCTCCCACAATTCCTCATCCAGACGCCGGAGCAGGCGCGGCAGGTCGCGGTCGCCCAAAGCGTCGCCCAGCGCAAACGCGCGCGCCGTCTTGTTGCGCGTGCAAATGGCGACCACATCGGCGATTTCGAGTCTTGGCCGGTCCCCGGCGTACAAACACAATTTCTCGACCTCATTGTCGAGCTGGCGCGGGTTGGGCCCGACGCGATTGACCAGTTCGGCCAGCGCCTCTCCGGAAATTTCCTTCCGGCGCGCGCGGATGGCGGTTTGGGCCGCGGCCTCCGCCCGCTCCGCCCAATCTCGGTCGTCCACCGACCAGCCGGTAAAGTTTTCGATCGTCCCGATTTTATCGAGCGTTTTGAAGAAGGTCTTGCGTTTGTCCACCTTGCCGGCGCTGATGAGCAGCCGGACGCCCGACCATTTGAATGCTTTCAGTTCCCCGGCCAGTTCATTCAGCGACTCGGTGACGGCCGAGGCGGACGCGGCGCGTTCATCGCCGAGGAAATTGCAGTCGCGCAGCCACACGACCTTGCCGGAGCCGAAAAAGGGAAGGGTGTGCAGCGCTTCGCGCAGGCGGCCCAGGGCGGTGAGCGCCTCGCCGCTGTTGGACACGGCGGCCTCGATGATTTCGTGGTCCATGCCGCCCAGCTCTTCACCCCAGAGTTGATAGAGCTGTTTGGCGCGTTGCTTGACGGCAAACTCATCGTCGCCGCAAACAAGGGCCAGCGGAGGGGAGGTCTTGGCGGCGGGCATTTTATTCAGCTTCGCTGCCGGTTTCGTTGATCCGGTTCAGCACTTCGCTCATGTCCTCGACCTGTTCAAAAAGCTCGGAAGCGACAAAGATCGGCTTCTTTTGCGCGGCGGCGATGGCGAGGCAATCGCTGGGGCGCGCGTCCACCTCGACAATTTTCCGGGCCAGTTCGTTTTGCTGCTGCAAAATGAGCCGGGCGAAGTAGGTGGAGTTTTTCAAATCCGTGATGACGACGCGTTCGACATTGATGCCGAAGCCCTGGAAAATCCGGTTGATCAGATCATGGGTGAGGGGGCGTTCCTTGGGGGTCTGGCGCAAAAACATCCCGATCACCGCGCCCATCTGCGGCTCGACGTTGATGACAAAAACCTTTTCGTCATTGCCCACAAATAACGCGCAACCAGTATTGGCGGGAAGGATTCCCCTGATTTGCACCGGTACGACATCGTGCTTCATGGCCTGAATTTAAGCTGGTTTCGGCGAAATACAAGTCTTGTTGGCCGTAAATCAATGCGTCTGTCCGCAGCCGCACGCGGAGGTCGCGGGCCCGGCCGGATCATAATTCAAATACGGTCCCAGCCAGCGTTCCACTTCCTGCAGGGTCAGACCCTTGCGGAGGTGATAATCGAGCAACTGGTCGCGGCCCAGCTTGCCCACGGCAAAATACTTCGATTCCGGATGGGCAAAGTAGAGCCCGCTCACGCTGCTGCCGGGCCACATGGCGAAGCTTTCCGTCAGTTTGATGCCCGCGTGCTTTTCCACGTCCAGCAACTGCCAGAGAATCCCCTTTTCCGTGTGGTCGGGACAGGCGGGATAGCCCGCGGCCGGACGGATGCCGCGGTATTTTTCCGCGATCAAATCCTCGGTGGTCCATTTTTCAGACCTGCCGTAGCCCCATTCCTCGCGGACGCGCCGGTGCAGAAACTCGGCAAACGCCTCGGCCAGCCGGTCGGCCAGCGCTTCGGCCATGATGGCATTGTAATCATCGTGGTCGGCCTTGAATTTTTCGACCAGTTCCTTCAACCCATGCCCGCTGGTGACGGCGAAGGCGCCGAGGTAATCGCGAAACGTGAAACGTGAAACGTGAAGCGATGTGTCCTTGGGCGCGACAAAGTCCGCCAGGCACCAGTTTGGCGTGCCGTCTCCTTTTTCAATCTGCTGGCGGAGGAAATGGAATGTGGCCAGCACCTTCGAGCGCGAGTCGTCCGTGTAAAGCTCCACGTCGTCGCCGATGCGATTCGCCGGGAAAAACCCGTAAATGGCGCGGGGTGCAAGCAATTTTCCAGTGACAATTGTTTCAAGGAGCGCCTGGGCGTCGGCAAACAATTTGCGGGCTTCCTCGCCGTGTTTCTCGTGCTGGAGAATCTTGGGATAAACCCCGCGCAATTCCCAGGTGTGAAAAAACGGCGTCCAGTCAATAAAAGGAATGAGGTCTTTCAATTCGACCCGTGGCCGCCGATGTGAATCGGCGGCTGATTGGATGGGAGAAAGAATTTGCCGCGGACTCACGTCCGCAGCCACGGAATGAGAATTCAGCACCCGCACGCCGGTGAATTCCGGTTTCGGCAAATCATCAAACTTCAGTTGGGGCGCGTTGGCACGGGCTTGTTCCAGCGGGAGAAGTTTTACCGCCTGCCCTGCATGCTGGGCGCGGACGCGGTCATATTCCTCGCGAATTTGCACGGCAAACTTCGGACGATGTTCCTTGCTGATCAAGTTGCTGACCACGGGCACGGCGCGCGAGGCATCGAGGACGTGGACCACCGGCTGGCTATAACCGGGGGCAATTTTCACCGCGGTGTGGGCCTTGCTGGTCGTGGCGCCGCCGATGAGCAGCGGCAGTTTCAGGCCTTCCCGTTCCATCTCGCGGGCCACGTGCGCCATCTCATCGAGCGACGGCGTGATGAGTCCGCTCAGGCCGATGATGTCCACGTTTTGTTCGCGGGCGGTCTGCAAAATCTTCTCGCACGGCACCATTACGCCGAGGTCAATGACCTCGTAATTGTTGCAGCCGAGGACGACGCCGACAATGTTCTTGCCGATGTCATGCACGTCGCCCTTGACGGTGGCCATGAGGATTTTGCCGGCGTTTTTGTGCACGCCCCCGGCGGCCTTCTTTTCCGCCTCCATGAACGGCAGCAGATGGGCCACCGCCTTCTTCATGACGCGGGCGGATTTCACCACCTGCGGCAAAAACATTTTACCCGAGCCGAACAGGTCGCCGACAACGTTCATTCCGGCCATGAGCGGGCCTTCAATGACCAGCAGCGGCCGGCCATATTTCAGGCGCGCCTCCTCGATGTCCTGGTCAATGAAATCCACGATGCCTTTCACCAGCGCATGACTGAGGCGCTCCTCGACCGTGCCCTGGCGCCACGCATCCTCGACGACCTCGGCCTTGCCCTTTTGTTTCACGGATTCGGCGAACTTGATGAGGCGTTCGGTGGCGTCGGGACGGCGGTTGAGCAGGACGTCCTCGACCAGTTCGAGCAAATCCTTGGGAACCTCCTCGTAAACGGCCAGCATGCCGGCATTGACGATGCCCATGTCGAGCCCGGCCTGGATGGCGTGATAAAGAAACGCACTGTGCATCGCCTCGCGCACCGCGTTGTTGCCACGGAACGAAAACGAAATGTTGCTGATGCCGCCACTGACCTTGGCCAGCGGCAGGTTTTGCTTGATCCAACCCGTCGCGCGGATGAAATCGACCGCATAATTTGCATGCTCTTCCATGCCGGTGCCGACGGTCAGCACGTTGGGATCAAAAATGACGTCCTGCGGCGGGAAGCCGACCCGCTGGACGAGCAAATCATAGGCGCGTTTGCAGACCTCGGTGCGCCGCGCAAACGAATCCGCCTGGCCGCGCTCATCGAACGCCATCACCACGACCGCCGCTCCGTAACGGCGGACGAGCCTCGCCTGATGCAGAAACTTCTCCTCGCCTTCCTTGAGCGAAATCGAATTGACGATACCCTTGCCTTGCAGGCATTTCAGGCCGGCTTCGATGACCTCCCATTTCGAGGAATCCACCATCACCGGCACCCTGCAAATGTCCGGCTCGGAAGCCACCAGGTTGAGGAAACGCGTCATGGCCGCGACGCCGTCAATCATTCCCTCGTCCATGCAGACATCAATGACCTGCGCGCCGTTCTCGACCTGCTGGCGCGCAATGGTCAGTGCCGCCTCGAAATCGCCGGCCTTGATGAGCTGGGCGAACTTCGGCGACCCGGCGACGTTGGTGCGTTCGCCGATGTTGATGAAATTGATGGACGCGTTTGTTGAATCGCCCTCACCCTGACCCTTTCCCCCGGGGAGAGGGGACAGCGAAGTTTGACTCCCGGAAATGCCAGCTATGCCCGATTCGCCGACCGACTGGCGACAATTCTCCCTCTCCATTGGGGAGAGGGCCGGGGTGAGGGAGGATGTGCCATGGATTGTATTTCCACGAATCGTCAGCGCATCCAGTCCGCTGAGTCGCAGCGCAGGTTCGATGCTCGGCACTTTGCGCGGCGGCAGGCCGCGCACGGCGTCGGCAATGGCCTTGATGTGCGGCGGCGTGGTGCCGCAGCAACCGCCGACGATGTTCAGCCAGCCGTTTTGTGCCCATTCCCGGAGTTGGGGCGCAAGCGACTCGGGCGTTTCCGGAAAGCCGGTCGGCAGCAACGGATTCGGCAGGCCGGCATTCGGATAGGCACTGACATAAATCGGCGCGAGGCCGGAAAGTTCCTCGATGAGCGGGCGCAATTCCTTCGGACCCAGCGCGCAGTTCATGCCGACGGAGAGCAGGGGCACGTTGGAAATTGAATTCCAGAATGCCTCGACGGTCTGGCCGGTCACGCCCCGATTGCTCCCGGCCTGGATGAACGTGACGGAAGCCAGCACGGGAATTGTCGATTGCCGATTGCCGATTGCCGATTGGCCGGTTGTGGCAGAGCAGGGGAATGGCTCAATCCCGCGTTCTTCCAAAACTTTCCGGATGGCGAAAAAGGCGGCTCTGGCGTTGAGGGTGTCAAAAATGGTTTCGACCAGCAGCAAGTCGGCTCCGCCATCGAGCAGTCCGTTTATCTCCTCGCCGTAGGCTTTCACCAATTCATCATAATTCGTGCCCCGCGCGCCGGAGTTGTTCACGTCCGTGGAAATCGAGGACGTCTTGGTTGTCGGCCCGATGGCACCGGCAACGAAGCAAACCCGGTCCGGATGCGCAGCCATGAACTTGCCGGTCGCGCGCCGCGCGCATTCCGCACCGGCTTTTGACAATTCGTAGGCCAGCGATTCCAGCCCGTAATCCGCCAGCGAGATGGACTGGGCATTGAAGGTATTCGTCTCAATGATGTCTGCGCCCGCCTCGAGATACTGGCGATGGATGTCCTCGATGACCTGTGGCTGGGTGACGTTAAGCAGGTCGTTGAGACCTTTGAGGTCTTTGCCGCGCCAGTCTGCGAACCGCGCACCCCGGAAATCGGCCTCGGTGAGCCTGCGTTGCTGCACCATCGTGCCCATCGCACCGTCAAGGATGACGATCCGTTCGCGCAGCAGACGTTGAAGTTGTTCAATTTTGTCCGGCATTGGCTAAAACTGTTTAATGGTCAGCAAACTAAAGGCAAACCCCTTTCAATGCAAATTAAAAATCAACGCATCTTGATGCGATGATATGAAGTTAAATTTCCGGGACCGGAACCGGATTGGGCTTTTTGCCGTCACGCCGAAAGTTGGACTGCCTGGACAAAGAGTGGATTGTTGCATTTCAGATTCATAAGGATTGCGAATCAAAATACGAACGTTCATAAATTTGGTCGATTTATTGTGGTTTAACGCCGGTAGCCATCACTTTTTGTTTTTGATGCTCCCGATTTTGTCTTTTCGGCTTCGTTCGTTGACACCGGGCGCTCGTTTGCTAGATTCCACCCGCTTCATTTCAGCGGAATTCCCCTGCGAGAGTGAGAGCGCAACAAATTTGGAATTAGACAATTATGGCTAAAACATCGAAATACGTTTATCTGTTTGGCAACAAAAAGGCGGACGGCAACGGTTCCATGAAACCCCTGCTCGGCGGCAAGGGCGCCAACCTCGCCGAAATGTCCCGCATCGGCCTCCCCGTGCCTCCGGGCTTTACCATCACCACCGAGGTCTGCACCTACTATTACGACAACAAGCGGACTTATCCGAAGGTTCTCGATGCGCAGGCCCGAGAAGGCATCGCCTTCATTGAGAAGGTCATCGGCACCAAATTCGGCGACAAGTCGGCCATGCCGCTGCTCGTCTCCGTCCGCTCCGGCGCGCGCGATTCCATGCCTGGCATGATGGACACCATCCTCAACCTAGGCCTCAACGACGAAACCGTGCTGGCGCTCGTCAAGGCGACCAAGAACGAACGTTTCGCGTGGGACTGCTACCGCCGGTTCATTCAGATGTATGGCGACGTGGTCATGGGCGTGCAGAAACGCCCGAACGAGGACCACGAACCGTTTGAAACCGTCATCCACAAGCTCAAGCACGACCGTTATCACAAGGACATCGAAGACACGAAGATGACCGTCAAGGACCTCAAGGAACTGGTGAACCGGTTCAAGGCGCTGATCAAGGAGTACACCGGCAAGGAATTTCCGCAGGATCCTTGGCAGCAGCTCTGGGGTTCCGTGGGCGCCGTGTTCGGCTCCTGGATGAACGATCGCGCCATTGTCTATCGCCGCAAATACGGCATCCCGACGGAGTGGGGAACCGCTGTCAACGTCCAGGCCATGGTCTATGGCAATACCGGCGAAACCTCCGGCTCCGGTGTCGCGTTCACTCGCAATCCGGCCAACGGCACCAAGGAATTTTATGGCGAATTTCTCATCAACGCCCAGGGCGAAGATGTCGTCGCCGGCGTTCGCACGCCCGAGCCCGTCGCGGAGCTGGCCAAGCAAATGCCCGCGGCGTACAAGGAACTCGACAACATCCGCACCACGCTCGAAAAACATTTCAAGGACGTGCAGGACTTTGAGTTCACCATCCAGGAGGGCAAGGTGTACATGCTCCAGACGCGCAACGGCAAGCGCACCGCCGCCGCCGCGTTGAAGATCTCCCTCGACCTGGTGAAGGAAAAATTGATCGACGCCGAGACGGCGGTCCTGCGCAATCCGGCCGACCAGCTCGACCAGCTCCTCGCGCCCATCTTCGACCTCGCCGAGGTGAAGAAGGCCAAGGCAATTGCCACCGGTCTCCCGGCCGGCCCCGGCGCAGCTTGCGGCAAGATTTATTTCAATGCCGATCGCTCCGTGGTTGCCGCCGAGAAGGGTGAAAAAGTCCTGCTCGTCCGCATTGAGACCTCGCCGGAAGATTTGCGCGGCATGATTGCGGCGGAGGGCATCCTCACCGCGCGCGGCGGCGTCAGCTCGCACGCGGCGCTCGTGGCCCGTCAGATGGGCAAGGTGTGCGTCTGCGGCGTCGCGGCGCTGGAAATCAATTATGATGCCAAGACCATCACCGTGGGCGGCAAGACCTGGAAGGAAGGCGATTACTTCTCGATTGATGGAACCGCCGGCACCGTCTATGCCGGCCAGTTGAAGACCGCGCCGTCGGAAATCGTCGCCGGCCTCATCCATGGCGACAAGGCCGCCCAGGCGACCGAAAAATTCAAGAGCTTCAGCCAGCTCATGAAATGGTGCTCGCAATTCACCCGCATGTCCGTGCGCACCAACGCCGACACGCCGGAACAGACCGCCAACGCCGTCGCCTTCGGCGCCGTGGGCATCGGCCTCACCCGCACCGAACACATGTTCTTTGAGGGCAATCGCATCGACGCCATGCGCGAGATGATTCTCGCCGACACCGTCGAAGCCCGTGAAGCCGCGCTCGCCAAGCTGTTGCCGTATCAACGCGACGACTTCTTCGGCATCTTCAAGGAATTGAAGGGACTGCCGGCGACGATCCGTTTCCTCGACCCGCCGCTGCATGAATTCCTGCCGCACGCCAAGGAGCAGCAACAGGATCTGGCGAACAAGCTCGGCATTCCCGTGGAGAAAATCATCGCGCGCGTCCACGAATTGCACGAGTTCAATCCCATGCTCGGTTTCCGCGGCTGCCGCCTGGGCATCAAGTATCCGGAAATCACCCGGATGCAGGCGCGGGCCGTGTTTGAAGCCGCCGCGCAATGCGTCAAGGCCAAGCTCCCGTGCAAACCGGAAATCATGATCCCGCTCGTCGGGTTCAAGAAGGAACTCGACCTGCAGGTGGAAATCGTCCACACGGTCGCCAAGCAGGTGGAGGCAGAAAAGAAAGTGAAGCTCACCTACAGCGTCGGGACGATGATCGAAGTGCCGCGCGGCGCGCTGACCGCCGATGAAATCGCACACACCGCCGAGTTCTTCAGCTTCGGCACCAACGACCTCACGCAAACCGGTCTGGGCATGAGCCGTGACGATTCCGGCAGTTTCCTGGCGCCGTACCAGGAAGCGGAAATCTTCAAGAAGAACCCGTTTGCCTCGATTGACCAGGCCGGCGTCGGCCAGTTGATTGAAATTGCCATCGCCAAGGGTCGCAAGACCCGGCCCGACATCAAGCTGGGCATCTGCGGCGAACACGGCGGCGACC
>CAZKTW010000113.1:0-11392 GCA_964555775.1 uncultured Bifidobacteriaceae bacterium
TGACCACCGGCATGCGCAACTCGCGCAGCAACGCCAGCACGTGGCTGCCCGCCGGTCCGCCGAATATTCCAAATTCATGCTGCAAACAAACGGCATCCACGTTGCTGATGTTCAGAAAGTCGGCCGCCCGGTGATAGGAGGGTAGATCCTGTTCCTCAACCTCAAAACGGACCTCCTTGGGATATTCGTAGCCACCTTCGATATCATTGACGGGCACGGCAAAACACTGACTTTGGGGATAGGCTGCGGCCACAGCCTTCAGCACGTCGGACGTGAACGTGGCAATGCCGCACTTGCGCGGCAGATAATCCCCAAGAAAGGCAACCTTTTGAATTTTAGACACAGTCTCCATGTATAATACCATCTCTCATCCGTGTCAGTGTGCCCTTTTCTCCGCATGATACAACCTAAAGACACATGTTTCGCCGGCTGGTCATTGTTCCTGGTCGCACCGGAGTCCCGCCGGCCCGGTGCGTTTACGAAAGCGGGTTCTCTCGCCGCCGGGACGGCAGCGCTCCCACGCCTCGTTAAAAAAAGCGGAACCAGCCGTGCAACTGGTTCCGCCCTCCTTGGCTTGACTAAAATCGGTTGACTCCAGTTTCCCCACCTCCAACAAGATATTTCCGGCAGCTCCCGCTCAACTTCCCATTGACTGGTTTGTGGCGGCGGGATTGTTGGTGTCCGGGGGAGCATTGGTCATGGTTTCAGTTCCCGGAGGCGCTGTCATTTCCGGGGTTACCGCAGGAGGCGGAGCAACCG
The DNA here is from genome assembly GCA_964555775.1 of uncultured Bifidobacteriaceae bacterium. Lineage (GTDB taxonomy): Bacteria > Verrucomicrobiota > Verrucomicrobiia > Limisphaerales > UBA11358 > UBA11358. The sequence goes on from CAZKTW010000113.1 coordinate 760, forward strand.
TGGGCGGTGGCATTGTCGGGGTCGCAGGTGGAGCTGGGGTCTCCGGAACAGCGGGCGGATTCGGTGCCTCCATGGTTGCGGGCGGAGCCGGCATATTTGTGCTTGTACTGCTCGCTGCCGGCGGAGTGGAAGCAACCGGTATATTGTCGGAGCCGGATTGGCTTTCTGTGGCGTGCTTGTTACACCCGGTCACGGCCAAAAGGGCGAACAGTGGAATAATGGTGTTGATTTTCATGTTTGGTTACCTTTTTTTGGTTGGTTCATCAATTAGCAGTGTGGCTGTCCTTGGACCTGGCAGGGCGTCTAAATATCATTGTCATGCCGATGACCACCGCCCCGCTGCCCCCAATCAGCAGCCAGATCGCGCGACCTGTCGGCAGGTTGGCCATGGCTTGCGCGACGGCCGCATTCACGGCCGAATTTACAGAGTCTGATGCATTAAAGGCATAGGCGATGAGGCCGACACCGATGAACAACAGCAGTAATCCAATTCCTTTCATAAGCATCCTTTCCTTTTGGCCGGAGGCACAAACCAACGAACGGCCGCCTTTAGATTTTGCGCCAATCGCAACGGGCGTCCTGACCGGCAACTACGGGTACGAGCGACAGCGTCCGGTTCAGGGGCACCCGCTGCACAAATTCAAGTGACGTTAACGACCGCGTTGGCGGTGCCAAACGGGTTGGCCATGCGTTGCACCGGTTGCGGATCATCACACCATTGCCCGTCAACAATGAAACGATAGGCATATCGGCCCGGCAACAATGGAACGATGGCAAACCAAAAACCATCCTCGGACTTGATCAGGTCCAGCGGGGATTTTTCCCAGTCCGTGAAGTCGGCGGCCAGTTTGACCGAACCGGCGGACGGCGCGGCCAGGCTGAATTCCGTGTTTTTCAAACCGTTCAACGGATTCACGGACCGATGACAGGCTCTCCCGCGCTTGGGGGATTCCATTCTGGTTCGCAACATCCGGGCAACGACTTCCGGTGCAAAAGCCGCCCGCTGCTTCCAGCCTTCCAGCGTTTCCAGCACCGCCTCCAGTTTTTCCGGATACAACATCAAATCAGCGAATGGCGTTGGACTCAAGGCAAGGGAGCGAAAGATGGCGAGGTTTTCCACCCGCGCCGCGATCCGGTGCAACGCCGAGTGGATCGGCCGGTTTCGAACAAATGCTTTCATTGGCTTCCTTTATTTCAAGTTTGAGCGTTGCAAAGGTGACAAACCGGACGTCTATTTTGATGGTTGTGGCGGGAGCGCCCGGTTTGTCTTTTGAATGCGCGAGGTTCATGTTTTATCATGGCTTATTTCCTTCGCTACATTCATTTAATCTTAAATTGTTGAGTGCACAACTTTCACCGGCGACGCGCTCCACTTCCACTTTGGCCTGCCCGGCGCGTTTTTGGATGCGGCCAACCAGTTCGTCTTCCTTGCCCGCGTTGAATTGCCGTTCGTCATCGGTCAACTGCGCAAACTTTTGTTTCAACTTGCCCTTGGCAATGTTCCATTTTCCCTGCACTTCAAAAATATTCATAAAAATCATCGTTTACGTTGTCCATTATTCCAGTCGCCGTTAATTCCTTTTGCAAGTGGCGTGCCGACTGTTGTGAAGGATAAAATTTCCTCGCAATGCAGGGAATTTAACGCCTTTCGAGGTTTGGCCTGGGTATGCAGCCTTGCATCCTGCCAATCTGAGCGCCAAAACTTTTGCAAATCGCAACGAAACGCCGCCGTCAACTTGCAAGTTGCACTCCTTCAAAACCATGCCGGTTCAAACCATCACAGCCACGCGGGTTCATTTAAGCGGGAATCGTGGATCAGGCGTGCCGAGGACAAGGCGGCGGCATGATACCAGCTAAGAAAGGAGCTGTTGGGTAAATGGTTACCGCGCAAGGGAGACAAGTACGTCATATCACACCACCGGGCCGTTTATGCCAATATTGTCAAATTGAACAAATCGCACTGTGACTCATGAACAAGACGCTTTCAACGTTCGTCCGCAAGGTGGCCATCGGCGTGGTGAATTTCCGCCAGGCAACTCCGAGCACACCCCCCGCATTTATGAGCATACACAATTCGGTTCTCAAAGTTGTCATCGTTCACGAAGCCCTCGTCACCGGCATCGAAGCCGCGGCGCAGTTAAGGCGGCTGGCTGCGCGTTTGGACGCGGAGTTCGGGATCAAGAGCGGTGATTGGCAGATAAACAGCGGCTTCTTGAAATTTGAAACGCTGCGCGACCCGGAATTGCGGGAGCAGGCGACCGCCGAGGCCATCGAAGCAGACATGATTATTATTTCTGTTGCCAGCGCCGAATTGCCCGTCGGCGTCAGAAACTGGATTGAAAGCGTGCTGTCCATGAAAGAAGGCGGGCCTGCGGCTGTGGTGGCACTTTTGGATCCGGGACATAAATCCTCTGCTGCACCGCCCCGCTTGGGAGCCGGCCTCCGGCGGCTGGCCGAACAATGCGGTTTGGATTTTTTTTGCAGCACCGAAGGTCATCAACCATGCGTTGAACCCGGCATGGAATCAATCGTCTCCCACTCCGAAAGCAGTTCGGCGGATTGGGAGAAACCGCCACCTGAATTGTTCCCCGCAGTCAGGAGGCGCCATTGAACGCATTGTGAATGATATCAAACAACGAAAAGTCAAAAAACTTACATTTTACGACCATGCTATACACCCTTGCGCTCATTTTGATCATCGCCTGGCTGCTCGGACTGGTTTCAGATTACACGATGGGCGGCTTCATTCACATGCTTTTGATCGTTGCCATCATCATGATTCTGGTGCGGATCATCCGGGGCAACAAAATCATTTGATCAGATGTCAGGAATTAATTGATAACAAAATTAAACTCACAAAGGAAAAGGCATCAATATGAAAAGACATACTGCCCATGCTCATGACAATCTCCAAACCTTTGGCGGTGGCGAGACCGCCGTTCCGGGTCTTCGCGAGAATTCCGAACTGTACAATGGAAACCTCACGGCCAGGAAGCAAATCGAGCAATTGACCGCCCGTGAACGAGAGGTGTTGCAATTTGTCGCTGAAGGCAAACTCAACAAACAGGCTGCTTCAGAACTGTGCATCAGCATCAAAACCGTCGAAAAACATCGCGAGCGGCTCACGAAAAAACTGGGCATTCACGGAATCGCAGCCCTGACCCATTTCGCGATCTACACCGGAATCATCCCGTGTAATCCGCAACTGGCCACCGCGTAGATGCGTACTTAATAATCGGGATTCACCGTTGGCGGCCGCCAGCAGATGAACCGGGTTTCCTCGGTTCGTTGGCGACAATGTTTGCCGCCGTTGGCCGCGCCTTTGCCAGTCGCGATGCGCGTAGAAATCTTTCTGGGTTTCCACACTGTTAAGTTGCGTGAAAGCCGGAACGTCCTTGTGGCGCTGGCTGCGTTCCACTCGGCCCAGGACGTGAAAGGATCCTCTTGCATCTGGTTTTATTGATGGCCGGAGATCCGCTGGCGGTTCAGAGGCACCGCCTGATTTTGCGGCTGGACACTGCGCATCAGATGACATAATGTTAATGTTGGTATTAGAGCATTGCCCTCGAATACTGGGCAAGGAGTGGAGTAACCCATGAAGCTGGAGGCTGGAAAACAGTTTTACCAACTGGTCGTGGTTGCGTGGCTGACGTTCTCGCTCGGGAGCGTGGTGCTGGCTGTGCTCTCCTGGCATCAACTCACCGCGAAAATGGATGCTGGCAAACAGGCGGATGCCATCCGCGGCGATTTGAACGGCATTTTAAAGTTGCTGCTGGACCTGGAGACGGGCGAACGGGGCTACGTCATCACCGGCAATAAACAATTTCTTGAACCATTCAACGAGGCGGAAACCAACTTGCCGCCGCAGTTCAATCAATTGGTGGCGCTGGTTCACAACGATTCGGCCACGCTGCAAGCCGTCACAGAGTTCCGCGCGAAAGCGGAAGCGATCTCGAGCTGGCAGCATAACGTCATCAGCACCCGCGAAAAGAGTTTCGACAAGGCGGCGGCCCTGGTCGCCGCCGGCGAACTCAAGAAAATGATGGATGAGTTCCGCGCCCAGGCCGGGCAGTTGGATCAAGTGTATTCGGACCGGTTGTCCTCCATCAGCCAGGATGTCCAGAACCGCGTGTGGCGGGCGAATCTGACCAGCTTGGTGGCGGGCAGTTTCGGTATCGGCGCGGGATTGCTGGCCCTGTGGCTGGCGCGAGTCGCCTTGAAACATCAGGAGCACGAACGCCAGTTAACGGAGGCGAAACTGCTGGCCGAGCACAGCAACCAGGAAAAATCCGTTTTCCTAGCCAACATGAGTCACGAAATCCGCACGCCCATGAATGCCATCCTGGGTTTCAGCGAGGTGTTGCAAGGCGAGTTGCGGGAACCCAAGCATCGCCAGTATCTGCAATTCATCCGCTCCAGCGCCAACTCCCTCCTCTTGCTCATCAATGACATTCTCGACATGTCGAAAATCGAGGCCGGAGTGATGGAATTGCATCCGGAACCGATCGACCCGCGCGAGATTTGCGATTTCATCCAGACGCTGTTTTCGGAACCGGCCGCCAAAAAATCCCTCAAACTGGTATGCCACGTCACCGAGGATTTGCCGCGAGCCTTGCTGATTGACCGCGTCCGGCTCCGCCAAATTCTGGTGAATCTGGTTGGCAACGCGGTCAAATTCACCGACCACGGTGGCATTGACGTTCATATCCTGTGGGAAAAGCAGGAAACCGGCAGCCATGTCACTCTCATCATCGAAATTCAAGACACGGGCGTGGGCATACCCCGCGACAAACTCGACGCCATTTTCAAGCCGTTTGTCCAGGCCGGTGCCCACCGCGAAAAGGAAAAACAAGGCACGGGTCTGGGGCTTTCCATCGTGAAACGTCTCACGGAAACGATGGGCGGCACGGTAACGGTGGCCAGCGTGCCGGACCAGGGCTCGGCTTTCCACCTGCGATTTCCCAACGTGCCCATTTCCATGCGGCTGCCGGCTTCGGGAAAACCGCTGCTCAATGGCGCGGTGGATTTCAACGAACTGCGCCCGGCCACGCTGCTGGTGGTGGACGACAACGACACCAATTGCCAGTTGCTGGCCGGAATGTTTGCCGGTACCCATCATCGCCTGGTTTTCGGTTCCACTGGCCGGGAGGCGGTGACCCGGGCCCAGGAAATCAAACCTGATGTCGTTTTGCTCGACGTTCGGATGCCCGGCATGGGTGGGCGCGAAGCCTTGACGGAAATCCGCAAAACCGCCGGATTGGAATTGCTGCCCGTCATCGCCGTCACGGCCTCCAGTTTGACGGACGAGGAGAATTCATTGAAAGAACAGTTCAGCGGCTACGTGCGCAAGCCTTTTTCCAAACGCGAACTGTTTGATGAACTCGCGGAATTTCTGCCGCGGCACGCCGATACCGGAACCCCGCCGGGGAAGGCAGCCAAAACGGACACGGAAATCTTATCGGGAGCCAATGGCCCGGCGCCAAAAGAATTGCTCGCCCTGCTGCGCCAGTTGCTGGTCGAACCCTGGCCGTCCATCCGCGACAGCGTCGCTGTCAACGAAAGCAAAATTTTTGCCCGGGGCCTCGAGGGCCTGGGTCAGCGCTGGCGATGCCCGCCCCTGGTCCAATACGCGCAAACGCTGGTGCGCGACGCGGAAAATTACGCCGTCACCGATCTGGAAAAACATCTGGGCGAATTTGCCATGCTGGTCGAACAACTGGAGGGCCAGCAGGCCGTCGCATGAACCTGGACAAACAGACTGTTGCCGCAACGGAACCGGAGCCTGCCACCATCCCGGACACCGAGAGTTCGGCCTTGCTCTCCCACCTTTCCCTCAACGATGTGGCGCCGGCGCGGATCCTGGTGGTGGACGACCAGCCGACCAACATCCAGGTTGTCGGTTCGGCGCTGGGCGGTCTGGGCCACGAAATTATTCCCGCCTGCGACGGTCCAACGGCCTTGAAACGGCTGGCGCTGCGCCCGCCGGATTTGATTTTGCTCGACCTCCTGATGCCGGGCATGGACGGCTGGGAGGTCTGCCGGCAATTGAAGGCCAACCCGGATTGGAAGGACATACCCGTCATATTTCTATCCGCCGCGGACAACAAGGACTTCATCGTGCGGGCGCTGGAGGCGGGCGGGGTGGATTACATCACCAAACCCTTCAACCAGGCCGAACTCATTTCGCGGGTGCGCACGCAACTGGTGTTGAAGGCCGCGCGCGACCGGCTCCGGCAGCTGGCGGAAGACAAGGACGAGTTGCTTGGCATGCTGGCGCACGACATGAACAATTATCTCGGAGGCATGAACATGAGCGCCGAGTTGCTGCACGAGGGAATCGACCGCCTCAAGGACGAGCGGCTGGCAAAATTATCCGGCAACATTCTTCGTTCCACTGCCCAGTTGCTGGCCTTCATGAAGGAGTTCCTGGCCAATGCCGCCACCGATTATGGTTTTACCCCCAAACCGGCCGCCCTCAACCTGGCGGACGTGGCCACGGCCGTGGTGCAGCAATATCAGGAAGCGGCCCGGCGCAAGAAAATCGAAATCCGGACGGATTTTTCCAGCGCTGACCCCACCGTGCTCGCGGACGCCTCTGCGCTGGACCAGGTGTTGGACAATCTCCTTTCGAACGCCCTTAAATTCTCGCCCTCCGGCAAACGGGTCTTCGTGTCCGTCCATCCTCTGGAACATCAGGTCGAATGTGTCATCCGTGATGAAGGACCGGGCTTTACCGCCGACGACAAAGGGCGCATGTTCCGTCGCTACGGCCGGCTCTCGGCGCGCCCCACCGGCGGCGAACCCTCCACCGGTCTGGGGCTGAGCATCGTCCGCAAACTGGTGCAGGCCATGAACGGCGAATTGTCCTGCGAAAGTAATCCGGGACAAGGGACGGCCTTCGCCATCCGCCTGCCGCGCCCGGCTTCAACCTGAAGGGATCCCATGGATTTTTTGATCATTGATGACGACAAGACCTTTCGTGATGCGACCTGTTTTTTAATTGAGGACGCCGGCCATTATGCGGAAGGCGCCGAGTCCGGCCAGCTTGGGCTGGCCACGCTCAAGGAAGACAAGTTTGACGCCATCCTGCTGGACGTGAATCTTGGCCGGGAAAACGGTCTCGACGTGCTGATGGAGATTCAAAAACAATATCCGCAGATCCCGGTCGTCATGTTCACCGCCCAGGGCAGTGTGAAGATCGCCGTGGAGGCCATGCGCCGCGGGGCGGTGGATTTTCTTGAAAAACCGTTCCAGCGCGAGCAGTTCCTCACCGTGCTCGCCCGGCTTCAGCGGCTCCGCCAGATGAGCCGGCAAATCGAGCAACTGGAACAGGAGGTCAGTGAAACCAAGGCGCAAAACCCCGAACCCATTTTTGATTTCACCACCCCGGCCATGCGCGAGGTGATGGACGTGCTGGTCCGCGCCGCCCAGACCCCCGCCACCATTCTCATTTCCGGTGAAAGCGGCACCGGCAAAAGCGTCGCCGCCCGGGCTGTCCATCGCCAGAGCCACCTGGCCGACAAGCCGTTTGTGACCGTCAGTTGCCCGAGCCTTTCCCGGGAACTCCTGGAAAGTGAATTGTTTGGTCATGTCCGGGGTTCGTTCACCGGGGCCATCAAGGACCATTGGGGCAAGGTCAAGGCCGCCGAAGGCGGCACGCTTTTCCTCGATGAGATCGGCGATCTTCCGCTGGAAATCCAGCCCAAATTGCTGCGCCTCCTCCAGGAGCGCGAATACGAGCGGCTGGGTGAAAATGTCACCCGTCAGGCCGGCGTCCGCGTCATCGCCGCCACCAATCGCGACCTGAAAAAACGCGTCACCGAGGGGGCTTTCCGTGAGGATTTGTATTTCCGGCTCAACGTGATCACGGTGGAAATGCCGCCCCTGCGCGCGTGCGATACCGACCTGCTTCAATTTGCTGAACTGTACATCAAACATTTTGCCGCGCAGTGTGGCCGCCGCTTTGACGGGCTGGCCCCTGAGGCCGTCACCTGCATCCGCGCCTATTCCTGGCCGGGCAATCTCCGTGAATTGCGGAACGCCACCGAACGCGCCGTCATCATGGCCCGGGGCGGTAAACTGTTTCCCGAGGATTTTCCCTCTGAATTACGCGGACAGAATGCCGCCACCAACGGCGACCAGGTCCCGCAAATCGGCGCGTTCGTCTCGCTGGAAAAACTAGAGGAATCCCATCTGCGCAAGATTCTTGAACGGACCTCCAGCCTGGCCGAAGCCGCGGAAATCCTCGGCATCGATCAGGCCACCCTCTACCGCAAACGAAAAAAAATCGGCCTGGAATAGCAGTCGTTACGATGGGCGCATCTCAGTCTTTGTGCAGGGGCAAACACGATGTCCCGCAGGGACATTTTGAAAATGGCCAGTTGCCCCTACGGCGTCAACAAATTACCCTTTCGCCCTGACATAGCTGGTGCGGTCGCATCCCTGACTGAAAGTGAGCTGAACGCGGTGAGTGAAAGAACTTAAGCGGCGTCCTTGGTGAACCGCAACAGCGGAACTGACAGCGCCGACGGCGGTTGGCTCCGGCGACTTGTTAGGCGCTAGTCTGCCGGAGCATCTGTAAAAACAAACCTGCCCGAACATAAAGCCAATACGTGAACGCCAAGCCTACCAGCGGCAGCCATACGAACCGCCACCGCTTAAATCCGATGTCTCCAATAAGAACAAATGCTCCAACTGCGGCAGCAACTAAGAAACCACAACGCCCAATTAAGACTTCTCCGTTGTATCGGTGGAAACTGTCCGCGCAACGCCAGGCAATGCCGCGCTGGCCATCCAAACCTTCGAAGTAGCCGATAAAGACCATGCGGAAGTAAACCCCCGGCGGAATCCCCGGACGACCGCCCTCCTTGTAATAGGGCGCACACAGTCGCTCCACGAACTCGTCGAAACCCGCCTCGGCCAAAACTTCATTCAGCTTGGTGTAGAACGGATGGCCGGGTCCGGTGGCCAGTTTTGCCGTGGGGATGAACAGTTCGTTCTGTTGGGGTCTGCGCTTTCCAAGTGCCATAAAAATCAGACGCTTCATCGCCACTCTCGTTCAATCATCCGAAGAACTTTTTAAACGGGCTGTTAGGCGACAACTTTCGCTCTTCGCAGCTCGGTCTGAATATCATCATGTCTGTCCTCTCGGTCTAAATACAACCAGGTAAACCCGCCGACTATCAAGGAACTGTCACCCAACTCTCTGAATCCTGCCTTCACAGACGCCCAATGTGCGTCTCTCAGGGATGACGGTATGACGAGCAAGATGCTCTGCCCGGCTAAAAGCGCGGCCAAAGACTGCAACTGGCCGAGAAGGCTCTCGCCCGGAAGCAAGCACGCAAAATGCGCAACGCGAACAGCGTGCTGCGGAAAACGCCAACGTTTGTATGTCTTGTCGTCACCAACCGGGACTACTGAAAAGAATCCTGATGGCTCGCATACAAACCAATGGCTCAAATCGCCACGAATCTCCTCCGCTAGTGCTTCTGATGAAGCGTATCTGTGCATCGGCGACGGAAGCTGCCGAACCTTGAACTGCTGCCAGATGCTCCAAATCGCCTTTGCGATTGGCTCGCTGTCGGAAATGGTGGCGCTGCGAATCATACGATGTCGCCTAACGTAGAAAGCTGAGCCACCGCCGATTCGCGGCGTGAACCGCGATAGCGGAACTGACAGCGCCAACGGCGGTTGGCTCCGGCGACTTGTTAGGCTGCGGATTTGTTTTAAGGCTCACTTTTCTCCTCTAATAGTTTGGTAATCTGTCCTTCAAAACTGCCATTGACTTGAACATCGTCGGCACGCAGGATGCCTTTCCTGTCCACAAGAAGCAGGTGCGGAATACCGTCAATGCCAAAGCCTTGAGCATACTTGTTTTCAGTCTGCTGCTTGCCATCATAGTATTGCGGCCAAGGCAGATCTTTTCTCTTTACGAATTCCTGCAACCGCTTTTGGTCGGTATCACAGCTTATGCCAATGACGTCAAAGCCTTGATTGTGCAATTTTTCGTATGCCGCCTTTATCTGGGGCAACTCTGCCACACATGGCGAGCAGGTCGTAGCCCAGAAATCAACCAACACCACCTTGCCTTTCATTTTAGCCAAATCTACTTCACGACCATCCACCGCTGTAAACTGAAGGCTGATCGGCTTGCTTTTTGAATCTAACCTTTCAATCATGCCTTTTGCCCAAAGCTTATACTTCTGTGGGGCAGCCCCAACAACAATCTCATTGGCTAACTGCCGTGCCTTTTCTGGGTTTCGATCTTCATAAAGTTCAGCCAACAACATAATGTCCGCGTAACCTCTCAAACCAGTCGGAAAATCCTTGATGAGCTTGTGTGTGCCTTCTTCAAACTTATCCCAATTTGTAGGGCTGGCGTTTAGAATTTCCAGCAACGCATCCGCTCGTGCGGTGTATATCTTTTTTACTTTTGCATCAACAAACACATTTGTTGTTCCTGTGACCACGGTATTGCTTGTGGTCATAGTCAAACTCGGTTGCGCGATTACCGATAAAACACACACTCCGAACAATGTTGCCAGAAGCAGATAGAATATCGAATGTTGTTTCATAGCGTAGCAGCCTAACGTCCAGAGCTCAGGCGCAGCCGCCGAGCGGGATATCGAAATGC